>JACCUI010000001.1 GCA_013811945.1 Pyrinomonadaceae bacterium
TCCGAAGGCCAGCAAACGATCCGGCCGGGGAGTTCGAGTCGAAGAGCGATGCCGCAAGCCAGATACTGCCCGCGGGAATATCGAGAATGGTAACGCCGACATTGACCGGACTGTCAGGGAGAGCGGCTTGAGGGAGGCTGATTAGAGGGCGCTCGGTCTGCGAGTCGATTAAGAGAACAGGTGTTGCAGTACGGCGAATGTCGAACCAGACGAGGTCACCCTCCGCGGATTCAAAAGGTCCGATGGACGACTCCAAGGTCCAGCCGGAGGCCCAGGCGGGCTCCGACTGTGGTATGTGAGTGGCTAGAAGCGGCCAAGTGCGCCGAAAGATGCGCAGGGAGCGATCGCGCTGTGCTGGGATGGCGTCGTGGACGATGCGGCGTAGGTCATCGACGGTTTGTTGTGGCAGGGTGTCGATGTTTGTGGTCACGGGGCTTGAGCTAGACGGGTCCACCATGGGTTCGGACTGGCTATTGAGCAGCGCTTCCGCGAGTAGACGGCGAGCTCGATCGAGTGCCTCGGGCGGAGTGCCTTCGGCGGGGGAAAGCAACCCGGTTAGTTCGGCTAGCCGGGAGACAAGACGTGCCTCATCCATAACCTACCTCCTCCGCATCGTGCGAATCTTCGATTTTTCGCCTCCTTCAGCTCTGCCAAGTGGTCCCTTGGCAAAGGAACGCGATTCGAAGTCACCTAGAAAACTAGAAACACTTGCCTGGCTCTGACCGGCGCCTTAGCTCGCGATCTTTTTCCAACGGCATGCTCAGCCACCTCGCACGGCCCGCGTGGACCCATCCCAATCGTGTCAGCGCCTTAACGACTGGTTCTCAGGGTTCCACTACATAAACAGCAAGGCTAATCAGGTGTCGAAAAGTGAACCTTCGTCCCTAGGTAGACAATTCTGCGCGATCTCAGCAACCCGCATCAAGTGGGATGTGCTGTGCCGATATTTTTGGGGTATTCTTGCCGCTACATAATTTCAGCACAGCCTGAATCAAGACAAGGGGGGGCCGTGTTCATTTCGCTTATTTTCCTCATCTGCTTTTACGCGGGGGTGTGGCCGCAGCAAGTCGTCCAACAACCCACTTCGCGAGCGCGCTCGGCACGGCATTCATTGCTAACGGGCGTCTATCGAATCGACATTCCGGCGAGCGACAAACTCTACTCAGTCGTAGCCGGCGCCTCCAGTAATGTTCCGTTCAGCGAACAACAACGTTTCTTGATAGATTTGGCGGTAAGACTCACCCCTCCCGATCTACTCGCAATAGAACAGCAGGGCACACGAATCAGCTTCGGCTCGTCGCGCGCTCCGCGAATGACCTTTGTAGCGGACGGTGTGGCCCGCAACACCCGCGCTGCGGATGGTCATCTCATTCGTGTTCGGTTTTCTGTTGAAAACGAACGACTGGTGTTCACTTCCGCCGGCAGAACCGAAGACAACTTCACAGTCATTTTTGAGTCCATTGATAACGGTAAACGGATGCGGGTGGTGCGACGCATTGCGGCCGAAGCACTGGATCAGCCGTTAGTTATTCGAACTATCTACAACAAGATTTCCGATGTTGCTCGCTGGGAACTTTATGGTGAAACTCAAGTAGCTACTTCCGCGGGAACACCGCCGAGACCGGCACCCGACGTCGCCCCGGCAGGAACCGACAGATCCGCAGCCGACCTGTTGCGCAAAGCGCTCGACGAATGGATATCCGCTACTAACAACCGCGACATCGACAAACAGATGTCGTTCTATGTGCCGCGATTGAGAGCTTACTACCTGACTCGTAATACTTCGCGAGCTTTTGTGCGTGAAGAAAAGGCCCGCGTCTTTGCGACAGCCTCCCTCATCGACATTCGCGCCCAGGAACCGGAAATTATTTTCCAGGACGGCGGACGCACAGCCATCATGCGCTACCGCAAAAGTTACCGGGTAGACAATAAACGGCAGAGCCGCCGCGGCGAAGTGATTCAGGAACTGAGGTGGCAGCTCATAGAACAGGAGTGGCTCATTTTCTCGGAGCGCGACATTAAAGTCTTATGACGACGCAGTGCGCCATCCTCAAGCGAAGGATTCAAAAAAGGAAGAGCACAAACCTAGCGGCTGCTTTTGTTGAAGTACGGTATTGTTCAGATGGGAGCGGTTGACTAGGTACCTTCAGCGAAAAGATCCAAGTATGAAACGATTGTATATCATTGGAATATTGTTCGCGCTAACGCAAATGTGCTGTGTAGTAGGAGGTTACTCTAATACGAAAAGCAGTTGAAGCCTACGGCTGTAAGGGCCAGAAGACAGGTACCAACCAGACTACAATCGCAAACACAACGATTGTCAGGATCGAGCCGACTCTCACAAAGTCAAAAAAGCGGTAACGGCCCGGCGTGTAAACCAGGACGCAGGCAGGCTCAAGGGGCGTTAGAAAGGAGCAGGAGGCGGCAAAGGTTACCGCGACCGCAAAGGTCCGTGGGTTTAGGCCCAAGGCGAGGGCAGACTTTACTGCGATCGGCAGCATGACGAGAGCAGCAGCCTGGTTAGACATCGGCTGCGTAAGCGCAACCGTCACGATGAAGAATCCAGCTAAAACTGCGAGCGGGCCGTACTGACCGGTGCCGCGGACGATAAGATCGGCAAGGTATTGATCGGCACGGGTCTTTTCCATTGCCAGCCCGAAACTGATCATACAGGCAATAAGAATAACTAACCGCCATTCGATCATCTCATAGATTTCAGACGTCCGCAGAGACCGGCTGGCAAGAAGAATCAACACCCCAATCAAGACGGCTACAGGCAATGGAACGAGATGTGTGACCGAGAAAAAAAGAAATACCCCGAAGGCCAACAATGCCCATCGTCTTTTTGAGGGGCGCGCCTGACGTTCAGAAATCCCTTCCAGAAGCAATATCTGGTCATCCGCGGCGATACCTTCAACATGCTCGCGGTTACCCTGTAGGAGGAGCACATCACCGAACCGTAGCCTTACGGTGCTGATCTTCGAAAGCAGATTCACTCCATGGCGGTTAATGGCTAATACAACTAGTTGGTAACGCTTGCGAAAATCGAGACGTTTTAGACTTCTACCAATGAAATCTGAGCCGCGCGGCACCATGGCCTCAAAGAGCTCAACATCACTTCCTTCCAGGAGCGCATCGCTCAAACTAAAATCCGCCTTAATCTCAATGCCCGCCTCGCTCTTTACTCTGAGTATGTCTTCTACACGGCCCTGAACCAACAACAGATCGTCAGCCTTAATTCGCTCGTGAGGGTTGGGTGCAATCCTGTACTGTTGGGCGCCACGCAGAATTCCCAATACAGTCAGATCAAGATCGTCGCTGATACGGGCCTCGCCGAGTGTCTTACCAATCAGCGGAGAGTTATCTAACACTAATACTTCTGTCATGTACTGCCGCACGTGGTATTGCTCGGTGAGAGACTGAGCCGAATCACGTCTGGGCAAAAGGCGAAGACCGACCAGCAACATATAAGCCATGCCGACGCCAACAATTGGCACACCAACTTTGGTCAGCTCGAACATTGAAAACGGATCCATACCGTAGCGGGGTAAAGCGCCACTGACCGCAAGGTTGGTGGATGTTCCTATCAGGGTACAGGTGCCGCCGAGGATGGCGCCGAAAGCGAGAGGCATTAATAATTTTGAAGGGCTGATATTTCTCCGGGCGCCAATTCCTAACACCACTGGAAGAAACATGGCCGTCGTAGTAGTGTTTTTCATCACGGCGGCAGAAAGGGCTGCGGCAAACATAATCAGCGCTGTAATGCGAAACTCACTATCTCCTGCGAATCGGTGCAAACGTCTGCCAACCACATCGACCACCCCGGTCTTTGCCAGTCCTCCAGTCAAGATAAATAGGCCCGCGACTGTGATTACTATGTCATTGCCAAAACCGGCAAAGGCCTCGCTCGCAGAAAGTGTGTTGGTGATAACGAGGGCAATCACTAGCAAGATCGAAACGATTTCGATGGGGATTCGCTCAGTGCCGAAGAGAACAAGAGCGACGAATAGCAAAACTAGAACAATGGCAATCTGACTAGTCATTTAAATATGGATTTGGTAAGAGTAATCGCGCCGTCGCTCATAGAAAAGAAACCATACACTTCTCAGACTGCGGATCTTGCTTAGCAATGCACATGCCCAGCCGCCGAAAGACCAACGACCGGCCTCCTGATCATAGCCCAACAACAGACTCAATACAGCCCTGGGGGCATCCGAAACCCCGCTATTAAAAATAACGCCAGGCACAAACACCTATTTGGACTTGGGCCTCTCAACCAACGCCGGAGGCGCGGCAGAAGTTAGCCAGGAGCAAACGCCGTAGGCAGTGCCGCGCCTGGAATGCCACCCACACCTTCCCGCGCTGAATGGGCTTATTCTGCGGCCCCGTCGCGCTGATCGTTCATGTGATCATAATCCAAGGCCGGCGCTGTAAGGCGCACGCCCCTGGCTGCCTTCTGCCGCGTGCCGGCGCTCATAAAATCGAATCTAACGCAATCTCATTAAGATAACTTAGGTTCGTTGCGACTTTGAAGGTGTCCGGTTGGTGGCCAGTTACGGCTGCATTTCATCGCCGGCCTGGCTCTGTGCACTTCGCACACTTGCAGCCGATCGGCTTGATATGAATGTCAAAATACTCTTTGCCGTAGTTGTAGCTCAGTTCCTCCCCAGCTTTGATTGCTCTCTTTGACCAAATCCATACGCGCCGGCCAGAAACAATTGCTTCAGCATTCGGTCTGCACGAATGGTTTATGTAGCGCGCGAGGTTGCCGCGGGTTGTGCCGTCAACAGACCACTTGGAATTGACGCCGAAGAAGTACTTGCCAGTGGGCCTCTTATCTACCTCTTCGTTTGAGATCAGGGGCCCGGTGTACTCGATAATCCGTTTTCCGGCTGGTATGGGTTCTATTGTAAATAAACCTAGTCCATGCGCCGTGCGCTTGATGACGTAACGCCCCTTGCCCTTAGTCATTGATCCGATCAGCCTGTCTTCGAAAGTTAATCAACTGCTGTAGTGATGTCCTAAGATGAAAGGTCTGGGAGTTCTCAACGGAGAGCCAACAAATACAGAACCGCGAGCGATAGCGACCGCACTCAGCTAGCGCCATCATTACTTCTCGCGAGAGTTTGAGGACCGACCGCACTCAACTAACATCATGGATTAGAATCTGAGACACTGTTTGAAGTTTGCACGACACGGTTGTTTTATTCCGCTGCGGCATGCTCGCGGGAGCTGAGTGCAGTCGCTACCGCTCCCGGTTCCGTAATCGAGCTCGGCCGATATTTTTGAAAAACGTTACACCCCAGCTTCGATAGCGACGGCACTCAACTACATCACGATCGTCTTATTCCGGCGGGCATTCTCGCCGGCGTTGAGTGCGGTCGCTACTGCTCCCGGTTCCGTAATTGAGCGCGACGGATGCTCTTTCACGTAACGACGCCATTGCCCTTTTACTTCAGAGTCAAGGCCTGCGCCTGGACCGCAGCGTCGAGCATTCCAGTTACATCATTAAGTGTGACGGTGCCGTAGTACCAGGAACCTGCCGCTGCGGCTTCGGCGTAAACGGCTTTGTAAATGTCGAAATAACTGCGTTGGCCGTCCACAAAGTTGAAAACTTCATCGCGCATCAGGCCATGAAGGTTGCTGCGAAAGCGTATCTTGTCCCGATTATCAAAATAAACCTTGATGGAGGTGTTGCGCGGAATCTTCTTCATTGCGGCGGATTCTTCGACGCTTATTTTGATGGGAACTGGAGGCCCGCAGCGCAACTGTGCATAGTAAGTTTCCAGGTCCACCCTCAACTGCACGCCGTTGCGTTTCATGTTGGCATTCAGATCATTAATCGAACCCGCCGCTTTACTGCCAGGCGCAGTGAAAACCCGGATGGAGTTGAGTGCATGTTGCTCGCGTAAGACGCCCTGCTCGATAATGTAATTCGCCTCTTTCCAGTTATCGGCGGCGGCACTCCCCTCTTTCAACAAGCTCATTGCTACTCGCAGATCGTTGGCCAGCCGTTTCGTCCCCTGCGCGTAGGTCTCCGCGGCGAGGGTTGGCACGTCGTTCTCGGTAGCCTTTGAAAGAAAATACGCGATTGAGCCAATCAGGAAGTTGTTGCGTCGCAGTTGAGTCTGGTCGATTTTGTCGATGTCATCATCGGAAGAGTGAATATAGTCGTCATCCCAGTTAATCAAGGCCACGGCGGGCGTATTGATGGGACCGTCGAGAAAAGTCATGTGGTCGGACGAACCAAACCAGGGCACAAAGCGCGCGTTGTAACCTTGCCGTGAACCCCGTGTCGAATAGAGCGGCCGCGTGTGCGGGCGTGGCAGCCCGCCTTGTCGGCTGGCTGCGAGAAAACCGTTGTTGGTGTTGATGAGATAGGTGCCGACGGATTCAAAAATGGCGTCGAGGTAAGACGTGCGCGAGTGGGGCGCGAAAATGAGGTGCTGGACGCGACTACCTAAGGCCTGGTCAGCGCCGGTCATGTCCTGATGCACGTTTGCCAGAAACTTCTTCGGCTCGTCTGGATTGTCCTGGAAGTAGCGATACTCAGAATAGATCTCGTCAGTCCACCAAAAGCGAATATCGCGGGCGGGGCGGGCCATCTTGCCTTCAGCGATCAACTTGTTGAAGGTGCGGGCCAGTTCGAGAAGGTTGCCGCAGCCACTTCCGTCGTCGTTGGCCGAACCCTGTTCCTCTTGCAGGTGAGCCGTAAGAATGATCTGCTGATCGTGGATAGAACTCCCACGAATCCAGCCCTCAACGAAGCCGGTACGGCCAGGCGCAGGAGTGATCTCGGTGTCAACTTTCGCTTTCAGGACGATGCGTCCACCCTTGGTGCGTTTGCCCGTACCGAAGAGGTCCTGCATGGAATCGGACGCGAGAATGCGGCGCAGCGTATCGCCTTTGCGCGGCGCGAGGACGAAGGCGAAAGTGCCTTTCTTGCCTTCTGGCGGCGTCGCATCCATTCGCGTCCAGGCAATTTGATCAGGGAAGTCCAGCGGGTTTTTGCTTTCGGCCGTAGTGTAGCTAACGACCCCGACCGCACCGCGAGCGTAGACGGCGTTCTGCACAGCCGTTCCAGGATTTGCGCTGGTCAAGACGATCTTGCCTGTCACGTCCAGGCCTTTCAAACTCTCGACCGAGGCGTCGCCCACGTAAACGAGTTCTGCGGTGACGTCTGCATCGTGGCTGCCGTCGGCGAGGTAGACAGCATGCTCGCCAATGTCCGCGAGTTTGAGTTCGACGGGTTCGACCATCCAGAGCTCCGCGCTTCGTGCCGTGTAGTTAACGCCTGGCAAAGGTTGTTCAATGAACCGGACGTCGGTTAGTCCCACCTCTTTCGCAGCCTTCACGACATACTCGGCTGCTTTGAAGTAGCCTTCCATGCCCGAGTCGCGGTGCCAGTGGGACAGCCAGCGGATGTGTTCGAAGGCGCGGTCGCCGGAGATTTCGTTGGAGAGCATGCGTATCTCACCGTCAGAGAGAAAGGGCGTAGTTTGCGCCTGGCAAAATGCCCCCCAGGGCGACATTGTCATAACGCAAAACAAAACCATGCCGGCAAGTTTTCTTTTCAACATAGCTGTCCTTTCAATGAGCCAATTTCACGCGCTTGTTAATTTGCGCGCGCGGGTGTCGGCTGCGGGCTAACGCCAGAGTGTGCAGAAAAAGACCCCAGCGTGCAAGAGACCTTCTGGTTCAACGTGCGGTGCTGTTCCAGCAGACCACACCTTCTAAGCGTCCGTTTTCGCAGTCGATCGATTCGGTATACCGTGGATCATTAACTGCGAGCAAGAATTGTGGGGGGTCTCTCCGTGGGCGCCCCCGCTCGCGCAACTCAGGGGCGCCCAGGGAGGGACGCCCCTACAGAACGACCCGGAACGCCGGCGAATCACGAACGAACACGGCATGGTCTTCGTGTCGTTTCGTGGGACTTCGTGGATCTTTATTGCCTCGTCTTTATTGCAACACCCTTACTCATCGGGACGTGCAGGTAGTCGTTCTACTGTAGCCACTGATTGAGGCTGGTCGTCCAGAATCGCCTCGCGCACGGCGAGTCGGTGGGAGGCGGGCAGCTTTAGATACTCGTCCACAAGCGGATGGCCAAGGCCGTCAGTCTCGTCTTTCCCTGCGAAAGCTAGCAGTGTCAAACCAGCGACGTAGAGCGTCAAGGTGAAGAAAGAGATGTAACCCGTGGCCGGCGCGAACGTCGGTGCATCAAGCGTGCCCAGCGAGACTCCCTGTAACAGTGTCCCTGCCACACGCTTTAGCCAGCCGCCTTCTGTACTGTAGAGACTCGCCAGCAACATGTGTTTGAGGACGAACGCAGTCCCAAACAGTATCGCGAGGCTGCGCAATAGTCGACGCGCGTCAAAAGACGAGAACTGATTGTTCCAAAGCGTCCATAGAAAAAAGAAAGAAAACAACCAATGAAGCAAGCCGCCCTCAGGGAGCACAGAGTTGAACGCCTGGGCCGAGGCGAAGAAGAGTGTGAGAAGCATCCAGATGTGGGCAACATTCGTAAGAGGCGGAAACTCGGTCCCGACCAATTGCTGAAATCTAATCAGACGGCCACGTACGAGGAGAAGCACCAAGAGAACCGCGAGCAAGAGGGTGACCAAGGGCGGCGCTACGAAAATGAAGGCTCGGTTCTCGGCACCAACGCGCAGCCCGCCCAGCAGCGCCACCGTCAGAAAGAACACTGGCAGCACTACAAAGTCCACGAGCTCGCGATTCCTGGAACGATCAGTCGCGGTCATCTTCTTCTTAAATCACTCGGTACTCAGTCGTCAGTCGTCAGTTGATTTCTGAGCCGTACTGGCAATCGGCAATCGGAATTGCCAATTCCTCAACTCTTACTTTCTCGTGCGTAACACCTTAAGCGGATTGACGTCGCTCAAGCTGCTTTCTGTGCCTTGTTCCAATTCGGCCTTCAACTCCGCCGCGGTGTGCATGCGCAAGTTTGGATCATCCACCGTAAGCGGGCTGGCTGCGGTAAGAGCGATGGCTCGATTAACTGCCTCCAGACCTTTCTTGAACAGCTCCTGATCGTAATAAACGCGACCCCAACCCTCGCGGTAAAACGAGTAAGCGATATAGAACTGTGTGCGCGAATCGCCTTGTGCGGGATCTGCGCGCTGCCATTCGTCGCGCGCCGCACGAAACTGTTCCCTCCGAAAGAGATCGAGCGCGGAATTGAACTTCTCCTGATTTATCTGGTAAGTGCCAGAAGCGACCTCAGCACTGGTCGCCACCTCCCTAAAAGAGCGAGGCTCGGTAGCGTAGATCCAGACAATGAATACAGCGTAAGCGATCGTTAATGCTAGGCCCGCTACTTGACTGATTTTGGATTGCATTGCTTTGCATCGAAGCTAGAGGATGCTTCCGGGTTGTGTCAATGGATGTCTGATACTGGCGGTGTCCTAGTTTCATTTTTCCTTTGTGCTTTGCTGTGAATAACCAAGACGGCAATTCCTGCTGCTTGAGCGATTCTCGACCGAACTAAAGCGATCCATAGATTACACGAACTAAACACGAAGTATTTAGTGTTATTTCGTGCGAGTTCGTGGATCGTATCTAACGCTACCTTTCATCGGATTGCCTATGCGCCGCACTACGGACACCAACGATAAGGAGAAGCAACGCTCGTGAAATGTTTCTCTGGAACTGTCAGTGTTATCTTCTCTCCTTAGCACGTTTGTCGAGCACTGGAGGAGAAACCATGAACAGGGAAAGCAACGAGAAGAAATCGGACACTCGGGCAGCTGATAGGGAGCCCACCAAAGCCGAACTTGAACGGCAAATGGAAGAGACACGCGAGTCGCTGTCTCAAACTGTACAAGAGATTAAGGACACCGTGAGTGAGCAGGTCTCTTCAGTGAAGGAGACCGTCAGCGGAGTGCTTGATTACCGTGAGCAATTTCAAAACGAGCCGATGGTCTGGAGTCTCGGGGCCCTTTCGGCGGGATTCGCGCTCGGTTATACGCTTGGTTACGCTCACAAGAACATAAAAGGCTCCCGGAGAAAGTCAGAGGTGGCCGCTTTCGCGAACACACTGGCGACTGAACTTTCCACAGTTGGCAAGACAATGGTTATGCCGGCACTTAGTACCAAGATCAAGGACCTGTTCGGTTTTGACTTCTCAGACCTGTTAGAAGAGATGGGAGGGAATAAGAAAATGCCAAGGAAAAAAGCCATACCGAAACGCGCCAGTAAAAGCGCAACAAAGAAAAAGAGCAAGCCACGAAAATGAAGTGGCCACGAGCGAGTTCAGTTCGAAGTAGAGCGCAACCGGTGGTCCCAAACAGCGTGCAGTCAGAGCAGGCTGCTGAAGGGGGGTGGGCCTCTCAGGAGGAATAAGACGATTTTTCAGCGGCCTTACTAGTGCATCTTGAAAGGGCCACCATGCGGCTCCGGTTCTAAATCAAGGCGACCGGAATCCTGGACCACCTCATGCAACTCCAACACGTTCGACTGTGAAAATGCTTCTTTCGGCAACGTGCCGGACTGCGCGTGTCCCTTCACAAATGCGTCAGAGCGCACCCAGTTGAGGAAGTCCTGGCGGCTATTCCAGATGGTAAACACCACATATGGGTCGCCTTCGTTGACCGGGCGCAGGACCTGATTGGAAATGAATCCAGGCATTTGATCCACCAGACCCGCACGGTCACGAAACCTCTGCTCGAAGGCCTCAGTATATTCCCGCGTGACGTAGATCCGATTAGCGACAGTTATCATTAGCCCGGTTCCCCCTGTGAAACAAGAATGCAGAATTCTGGTTTTCGAAGCAAGAATGTCACACAAAGACGCAAAGTCTGGAACCTATTCTTCTTTGCGTCCTTTGCCCCCTTTGCGTCTTTGCGTGAAACTACCCCGGTGTGCGGTCAGAGGCCGCGCTCGGTTTTCCCTGGTTTCATGATAGCACCTCGCCCTGCTCAATCATCTGTCGAGGGCTTCGAGCGCAATCGCTTGGTCTGTGAGCGGCGCGCTTTCTCTTCCAGCGTTCGGTTCTTTGCGCTACGCGGTACGCGCGTGGGCACACGTTTGGCGGGGCGGTGATTCAATTGCTCAATCTTCTTACGGAGCTTCTGCAGACAGAGCCCCTTATTCCGATGTTGGCTGCGTTCCTGCTGAGAGGTGACGACGATCCCCGAAGGCAGATGCCTCAGACGAACGGCGCTTTCAGTCTTGTTGACGTGCTGTCCTCCGGGTCCACTCGAGCGAAAAGTCTCGACCTCGCACTCACGTAACAAGTCTTCATCTGAATCCGGCAGTGTGATCACAGTGCCGTCATAATACCTCAGTGCCGTTGGTCGCAAAGAGTGTTACATTGACCCTTAAGGAAGAATGCTATGAACGCTCCGCTTCCCATCGTCGAAGGAGTTGCTCCCAGCTGGCAATGGCTGCCCGCAGGCCCATGGAAAACCGTCATCGACTTTTTCAGGGAACATTACCCTTATGTGGACGCCGAGACATGGAGTGCACGAATGGCGAAGGGTCAGGTGGTGGATGAAAGCGGGCGCCGCGTAGATTCAGAAAGCGCTTATCGAGTTGGCGCCTGCATTTTTTATTACCGCGATCTGGAAAATGAAAAAACCATTCCCTTGGTGGAGCACGTGCTCTACGAGGATGAACACATCCTGATTGCAGATAAACCGCATTTCTTGCCGGTGATTCCCTCGGGAAGGTTTCTCCATGAAACGCTTCTGGTCAGACTGCGAAAACAACGCAGACCGGAAGCCCTGGTGCCCGTCCATCGTCTCGATCGGGAAACCGCCGGAGTGGTGTTGTTTTCCGTCAACGCGAAAACAAGGGGCCACTACACAGCGCTCTTTCGGAACCGGAAGGTTAGAAAGGTATACGAGGCCCTGGCGCCAACTCTCACGGACTCGAGCTTCCCCACTACTCGGCGGAGTCGCATCGTGCGGGGAGAACCCTTCTTTCGCATGAAAGAAGTTGCTGGTGAGCCGAACTCCGAGACTCACATCAAATCCGTCAGCAATCTGGGACGCATCACTCTGTATCAGTTGGTTCCCATCACCGGCAGGAAGCACCAGCTCCGCCTTCACCTCGCGGCCTTGGGAATTCCTGTCATCAATGACAAACTCTATCCGGCGCTGATTTCTTCAGAGGACGATGATTTTTCCAGGCCGCTAAAGCTGCTGGCAAAATCGATTTCCTTTCAAGATCCGTTGACCGGTCATCAACACTATTTTGAAAGTGGCATAAGACTATGAGCACACCTCTTAACATGCATGCGGCTCGCACATCTCTCAACCGGGACTCGGAACTCCGTCAGTGGGCCGAACAATGGTTAAAGAGCAAGGAGCGAACCGTAACTGCAACCATGACCGATGAGGAGTTCGAAAAGCACTGGCTCTACGTTCGCCCGGAGAGAATGCATGATGGTGCGCTAGAAGCGGTCGCTGCATACCGACAGGACCACGAAGGCTAGCAAAATATGACCTGGCAAAAGAACATCATCACTGGCGCGGAGCAAATTCGCGAATTACTCTCGGGCACGACAACGATTGCCGTGCTGGGGATCAAAACTGAGGCGCAAGCGAGCCAACCCGCCTTTTATGTTCCCCGGTATCTCGAGTCCGCTGGCTTTCAGATCATTCCGGTCCCGGTCTATAACCCGCAGGTAACCCATATTCTTGGGCAAAAGGTCTACCGCAAGCTGATCGAGATACCCGTCGAGGTCGATTTGGTAAACATCTTTCGCCGTTCCCAGGATGTTCCCGCTCACCTGGACGACATACTCGCTAAGAAACCCAAAGCAGTATGGCTGCAGTCAGGCATCCGGGACGATTCGGTTGCCGAAACACTGGCCAAAGCAGACATCAAAATTGTCCAGGATCGGTGCCTCATGGTTGATCATCGTAACCTGGGGAGATAAGGATCAGCCGGGGATTTACGCGGATACACGCGGATTGAAGTAAGATTCAGAACAAACTCAATCAGAGATCGAGGTGCTTCAAAGTCAATCTACCAAGTTCTCTAATTTTACTTGTTTGTCTAATCCGCGATGTTTCGCGTAAATCCGCGGCTTATTAATCTCTTCCCGTCCCCGGTTCTTATGTGAAGTAGCCGCCCTCGGTCAAATGAGAGATAAAAAATGATCGTTCATAACCTGATACTCGCCATCCTTCTGTTTACGCCGCATTGGGTTATTCAAGACAGCGGAACAACGGCTCGGCTGCGCGGCGTTAGCGCGGTGAGCAATCGCGTCGCGTGGGCCAGCGGCTCCGGCAGCACCGTGTTGCGCACTGCTGACGGCGGCCACAGTTGGCGAAAGGTTACGATCACCACAGACGCGCTCGACTATCGCGACATCGACGCGATTGACTCCCAGACAGCCTACGTCCTCTCGATCGGCAACGGTCCTTTATCTCGGATCTACAAGACGACCGACGGCGGCTCAACCTGGACGATGCAGTTCAAGAACGACGATCCAAAGGCGTTTTACGATGCAATGTCTTTCTGGGACGCTATTCACGGCATCGTCATCGGCGATTCGATCGACGGTCGGTTCTGCATAATGACAACTGAAAACGGCGGGCAGATCTGGAAGCGGGTACCCGCGAGTGCTTTGCCTCCAGCGCTGGAGAATGAAGGCGCATTTGCCGCAAGCGGCACCAATATTGCGGTCAGCGGAAAGACCCACGCGTGGATTGGAACCGGCGCAACGTCAAAAGCCCGCGTGCTCCGTACCACCGACCGCGGACGCACGTGGAAGGTTTCCGACACGCCGCTAGTTGCGGGATCGTCGGCAGGTATTTTCTCAATCGCTTTCCGCGACTCGAAACACGGCGTAATCGTCGGTGGCGACTACACAAGAGAGAAAGAAGCCGTCGGCAATCTCGCCGTCACCAACGATGGCGGCGTAACCTGGACACTAGTGAAAGGTCTATCCGGCTATCGCTCGGCGGTCGCGTATGTACCAGTGACCGCTCAATCTCGCCAGACATCGATGCTCGTTGCTGTGGGTCCGTCAGGCGTAGATTACTCCACGGACGATGGTCGCACCTGGAAGCAGCTCGAAGGTCCGGGTTTCGACACGTTGAGCTTCGTTCGCGCGCGAGTTAGGGGTTGGCCCATCGGCTGGGCCACGGGCTCTAGTGGAAGCATCGGCAAGCTGGTGTTCAATTTTGAAATGACCCTACCTAGAGGAGAACCTGCTAGTAAGGGCTCGGCTTCGCCACGCGCCGGAGCGCTGCATCCAGGTTTCCTTCATCCCTGGATACGCGTTAACATCCGCTCCCGCGCTGATCAATGCCTGGATGATCGCAGCGTGGTCAGGCTTAGGATCATTCTGCGAAGCCCACAATGTCTGATCCAGCACCGTCCCGCCGTAAATGTTCTTCACTTCAAGAGGAGCTTTGCGGTCCAGCAGCAGCTTAACGGTACCCAGTTGTCCGCCGATCGCGGCCCAGTGCAGACCGGTCTGGCCGCCAATGTCCTGAGTGGTAATATCGACAGCTTTGTAGAGGAGGAAATCGACGACGCTGTCTCGACCATACTCACAAGCCCACATGAAACCTGACACCATCTGAGCTTTCGTTGCATTCGTTTTCAAGCTGCCGTCATCGTTGAAAAAGCCTTTGACCAGCTCGAGCCGCCCCACTCCAGCCGCGCCCTCAAGATCCAATGGTCCATCGCGCTGGGCAAGAAACTGGGCAGCTTGCCCGCGCCCGTTGGCCAGGCACGCATTTACCGCGTTGCCTGTGGCGTCGATCGCTGCGCCGTGTTTGAATAACGTCTCGAGCAGTTCAATTTGCACTCCGGCCCGCTCGGGATGGACGCTGGTCGCCGTCAGACCAAGAGTCGTGTCTCCTCCACCGTACATTTCCGCCGGCGCGTCGACTTCAGCGCCGGCCTCGAGCAGCAGCTCGGCAATTGCAACCGCGTTCTGGGGAGTCTTTTGACGGTAATCTTCAACTCCATTCGCGGACACGTAGTGCAGGAGCGTGGCCCGGTGCACCCGCATCGAACGTTCGCGAACCAACCCTGGATTCTCGCGCAGCAATCGCTCAAGTGTCGCGACGTCACCGTTGATGACGGCTTCCACCGAAGTTTCGAATGTGGTGACCGGAGAACTCTCGCGAGTCAGCTCTTCAATGTGTTTCGAAAACTTGGACCAACTCTGGAAGCCATACTCGCGTGCGATAACGAATTGAGCATCGGCAAGTGCAAACTTCTCTCTGAGAATTTCGGAATCCGAGAGTTTGCCCAGGCGAGGATGATGTTTTTTGATTCGTCGAATGAAATCGCGCTCGGTGAAATCGATCTGTTGGCCCAGGCCGGCCCCGGTTGCCTTCCTTTTGCCGCGTGCCTTGCACGCTTTGACGAGTTCCTTCGCTTGTTTTTTGTATTGTTCGAGGCTGGGGAGAGCGGGTAGTTCTTTGGCATCCATTACGATCTTCCTTTCATCACTGCGCCTGGAGTCCGCCCGATCAGGCTGAAAGAAGGTTCGTAACCTTCGTATTTTGTTAAGGTGGGCACGGCCCTTTCCGCGGACTGGATGCGCCCTTCGCGCCGCCGGCAGTATAAGCCGTTCGCGAAATATAAGAAAGTCGTCTATTTGCAGTAGTTGTCCCTATTTGGACCGTTTCAAGCATAGGGAACCTCAAAACACGATCCACGAACTCACACGGAACGACAGATATGAACCACTAACAAGATTTAGTGTTTTGTTCTTGTAGTTTAGTTGATTGCATATCTCATCCAGCCTTTTGCCACTGAGAAAATCAACCTCAGTAAATTCACCTCGAATGAGCACTTCAAGGTTGAGTTCTAAAGCATCTAGGGTTCTGGCCCTGTTAGTTTTTCGCGATGCGGACCGGGCCCTGCGTTATTGAAAATATGACACCACTGCCCCGAGTTTCCTCCTTGCACAATCCAATCTTAGACGCTAGCGTAGAGAGTTCGTTTCCAAGCTAAATTCTTCCGAGGTATTGATTTCAATTCATGAGCACTGAACCAAACAAAGTTATTTACTCAATGATCGGCGTCAGCAAGTTCTATGACAAGAAGGCCGTTCTCAAGGACATCTATCTTTCATATTTCTACGGCGCGAAGATCGGGGTGATCGGTCTCAACGGGTCGGGCAAGTCGTCCCTCCTGCGCATACTCGCCGGCGTTGACAAGGAGTTTAACGGCGAGACAGCTATCTCTCCCGGCTTCACAGTCGGCTATTTGAAGCAGGAGCCGTTGATAGACGACTCGCGGACTGTGCGCGAGGTGGTGGAAGAAGCCGTGCTGGAGGCGGTAGATTTGCTGAAAGAGTTCGAGGAGATCAACGCGAAATTTGGTGAGGAAATGTCGGACGAGGAAATGACGGCGCTACTCGAACGGCAGGGCCAGGTGCAGGAGAAGCTGGACGCGCAAGATGCATGGGATCTTGATTCGCGTTTGGAGATGGCCATGGACGCGCTGCGGTGTCCGCCGCCCGAGACGCCGGTGAAAGTCCTATCCGGTGGCGAACGCCGTCGAGTTGCTCTTTGCCGGCTGCTTCTGCAGAAGCCGGATATCTTGCTGCTCGATGAACCAACAAATCACCTGGATGCGGAGTCGGTCGCATGGCTGGAACATCACCTGCAAGGTTATCCGGGCACGATTATCGCAGTGACACATGATCGATATTTCCTTGATAACGTTGCCGGTTGGATTCTGGAACTTGACCGTGGCCAGGGCATTCCCTGGAAAGGAAACTACACCTCCTGGCTCGAACAGAAACAGGAGCGGCTACGTCGCGAAGAGAAGTCGGAAAGTGAGAGACAGAAGACGCTGCAACGGGAGTTGGAATGGATTCGCATGTCGCCCAAAGCGCGTCGCGCGAAGGGCAAGGCGCGAATTAATGCGTATGAGTCCATGCTGCAACAGGAATCGGAGAAGGGGCGTGAGGATCTGGAGATTCATATTCCGCCCGGACCACGCCTTGGCAACGTCGTGATCGAGGCAGAAGGTGTCAGCAAAGCTTACGGCGATCATTTGTTGGTCGAAGACATGAAGTTCGCTCTGCCGCCCGGTGGCATCGTAGGCGTAATTGGTCCGAACGGCGCCGGCAAGACAACTTTGTTTCGCATGATCACAGGGCAGGAGCAACCCGACAGCGGCGCCATTAAGATTGGAGAGACAGTG
Organism: Pyrinomonadaceae bacterium; assembly: GCA_013811945.1. Lineage (GTDB taxonomy): Bacteria > Acidobacteriota > Blastocatellia > Pyrinomonadales > Pyrinomonadaceae > PSRF01. Next base: position 17,146 of record JACCUI010000001.1, read on the forward strand.
GCGCTGGCATATGTGGACCAGAGTCGGATACTCGATCCTAACAAATCGATCTGGGAAGAAATCACCGGCGGTGCGGATTTACTTAAGCTGGGCGCGCGCGAGGTCAACTCGCGTGCTTACGTGGGACGATTTAATTTTTCTGGCTCGGATCAACAGAAGAAGGTTGGCATGTTGTCGGGCGGTGAACGAAATCGGGTGCATCTGGCGAAGATGTTGAAAGAGGGCGCCAACGTTTTGTTGCTGGACGAGCCGACCAACGATCTGGACGTCAACACCCTCCGCGCGCTGGAAGAGGCGCTGGAGAATTTCGCCGGCTGCGCGGTGGTAATTTCCCA
>JACCUI010000006.1 GCA_013811945.1 Pyrinomonadaceae bacterium
CGGTATGGTCAAGCATCAGCGATTCACTGTTACACCAGGTTTGAGTGACGCCGCACACCTACCCGGTCGCTACCGCTCCTCGGTTCTGAGACTAAGCGGGATCGGCCGCGTCCTAACCAAACTGCACGAGTACCTCAAACGCGATTCACGATTCACGACCCATGCCTGAACGCGCGATTGAAGAGTATCGAATCGGTGAAGAGCCTTACTACCTCGCTGTTGGTGGGGAAGTTGATCTCTTTGCCGCCGCCCACTCAGCTCGTTTGCCCGTTATTCTCAAAGGGCCGACCGGCTGCGGCAAGACACGTTTTGTCGAACACATGGCCTGGAGACTAGAGCGCCCGCTGATCACCGTCGCCTGCCATGAAGATCTATCGGCGACGGATCTGGTCGGGCGGTTCTTGCTTGAGGGTGAGGAAACGGTCTGGCACGATGGACCTCTCACCGCGGCCGTGCGCAATGGCGCGATTTGCTATCTCGACGAAGTGGTAGAAGCACGCAAAGACACGGTCGTCATTATTCACCCTTTGACGGACCATCGCCGGCGTCTCCCAATTGAAAAGCGCGGAACGATTCTCGATGCTCCGTCTGATTTCATGCTGGTCGTTTCTTATAATCCCGGTTACCAGTCAATCCTTAAAGACCTAAAGCAGTCGACGCGCCAGCGTTTTATCGCGCTTGACTTCGACTACCCGCCGCCAGAGCTTGAGGCTGAAATCGTAGCGCGCGAAGGCGGGGTGGATGAGGGCATAGCGCGCGATCTTGTGCTGATAGGCCAGAAGGTCCGCAACCTGAGGGGACATGGACTGGAAGAAGGCGTATCTACCCGGCTGCTGATTTACGCGGCCCAAATGATTGCTCTCGGTATTCCACCCATCACTGCCACCGATGTCGCAATGTGCTCACCAATCACTGACGACCGCGAATTGCAGCGCAGCATTCGCGAGATCGTGACCACCGTGATCTAGTTGTGGCGCAGCCCCTGGCATGGATTCCGATCTTAAACCGAAGTCAGACCACGGCTCGTCCCCCGACCCGGAGGCTTCCTCAGCTTCAATTGAACAGGCACTTCGAAAACAATTCTCAGAGGCTAAGAATGCGACGGAACGGCAATTGATTCTGGAACTAACCCGGGAACTGGCGCGTCTGTCGTTGGATCAGGCGGCTGCGACCCTCGAAACCAGCGCCACGATCGCCGGAGTTTCTTTACGCTCGAGTGTCGAGTTCTTGCGGGCAGCGCCGGAAGTTGCGGAAACTCTCGCCGCCGCTGAGCTGCGACTGTGGGGCGAGATGGGCCGGCGCCTGGCGCTCGGCGATGTTGAGACCGCCATCAGCTTCTTCCTTGCCGGCGTACGCGATCTAAAGGGTCTGCCGCGGGACGCCCGGGCAATTGTCTTCCAATTATGTTCTCGTCAGATGACGCTCTCCGTGCCCATTGCCGCCGCGACGCTCCGCAAAGTTGGAGCGTTGTCAGAAGCTGTACCCGATTCGGAGACGCTCGTTGCGACTTTGGAAACCGCGGCAGAAATTTCCCGCCGCTCAGCGAAACACAGCTCAGATTTTCTCGCGGCCACTCCACTGGTAATTCAATGTCTCGATCAGTTTGATGACCGAGCCGTTAAGCAGAGGGCGCTGGCGTTAGCTTCCGCCTTTGCTTTCCGGGCTGGAGGAATCGCTACCGACGCCTGGGCAGCAATGCCGACAGCTTTGGCGAATCTAAAATCCGAAGCAGCTCTGCAACTACTCGATCGAACTGGAGATTTCCTCGAGCGCGGCGGCGGCGGCGCCTTGCACCTTATGCTTGCGGGTGGAGAGGTTCTGCGCATCCTGCCGGAATTGTTCAACGATTGGATTGAGTTGCTGTGGGTGGTTGCGCGACATGGCAATGCCAGTCTGGTGGCATTTGTGCGAAGCACTCCGCGATTCGTGCGTGGATTCCTGACTGGGATGGACCGTAATCGGGCCGTTGAACTCTCAAAGCGAGTCGTATCGTTAACCGCGGAGATCGCACGCCTGGACGGAGAGGCGGCACTTGCCTGTTTTCGAGCAAGCCCCGGCGTACTGAGGACGGTGGCGATCGAACAGTTTGAGGAATGGGTGAAACGGGGTCTTTTATTTTCACCTAACGACACCCGCGCGCGACGAAGTTATTTTGCCCTCGAGACTCGCGGTAGTTACGAGGTGCTCCATAGCGACAGCAGTGGTCTAACGCTTGATTCGATCCAGCATCTGTTGTGCCTCTACGTCGAGGCCCTAACTGGACGAGAAGTGGAGTTGGCGCCCATCGCCGCCGTCCCAGTAGAGACGAGAATTGGCGACGGTCGCACGATCCACTTGCCCGCGTTGGTAGCTGAGTTTGGCGACGACGATCTTGATTTTCGTCTCTACAAAGCACTGGCTGCGCACGCCGCCGGCCAAATCGAATTCGGTACTCAAGAATGTGACGCGGTGGGTCTCAGCGCTGCTTACTCGGCGATTGCGGAAACTTACGACCCTGCCAACGTGAACGCGAGGGACGCGTTTGCTCTTGATGGATACATCAACGATCCTCAGAGAAGCGAAGCAGCGATGTCGCCGGCAGAGGAAGTGCCCATTGGCCCAGAGGACAGATACCAGCTTCCTCCGAATAGCGACTACCGCGCGGTGCTGGCGCTCTTTCCTCATCCACAACTGGCGCGAAGGATTTTTGGCACACTCGAGAATGGCCGCATAGACGCCCGGCTGCGACGGCAGTATCGTGGTCTCGCTCGGGATCTCGATCTAATTCGCGAACACTTGCGCCGTAGTCGCCCTGCCATCCTCGATGTTCCGGCGACCCTGGTTCCGTTTGAGCTGCTTTTTCAGATTACCCTGCTGGGCGGCGCGCTTGATGACTCAAGGCAGTATTACGGTCAGATCGTCTCAGAGTTGGAGACAGTGGCAGCCGGGTATTTGGCGGATTCCGCGGCTACCGTTGCCGACACGTTGATGGCCACCAGCAGAGTCTACTCACTATTTCAGTCAGTGGCTCCAGCGGACGACTCTTTCCAGCAGTTGGAGACGACCGAAGATTCGTCAGATAACGAAGATCAAAGCCCAGCGCTCAGCGAAACACTCAAATCGCGCCCTCGTGATCGCAAACCGCAGAGACGTGACGCGCGCGAACTCTTCAACGCCTGGAACGATCCCAGTGCCGAGGGAGATCCTGACGACCTCGAGGGTGGCGAAGCCTGGATCGAGGCCGAAAGCCCGGAACAGAACCTGGAAGAAGGAGAGGTAGCCTACAATTACGATGAGCGGGATCGCGAGCTCACCGATCATCGCCTGGCCGGTGCCGGGTGATCGAGAAACAGGTGAAGCAGGGGGATCGGCTGTTCGTGGACCAAACGCGGGACCGCCACCGGGGCGTCATCTCGTCAATCCGACACCAGTTTCAGTTGCTGAAACCTGACGAACTGACGAGAGTAGCTAACGAACTTGACGGCGAAGAATATGATCTCAACGCCGTGGTTGATTTCGTCCTCGACCGCCGGGCCGCCAAGGTCGGAGGCGGGCATCAATCCGAGCGGCTCTATATGAAACGTTTACGTCGCCGTCGTGAGGTGGCAGTTTCCTTCCTGCTGGATCAGTCTTCGTCAACCGCGCGCACGATTGGCAGGCATCCGCTGCAGCCTTACACGCACCCCGGCAGACGCATCATCGAGATTGAGAAAGAAGGACTCGTCCTGATGAGCGAGGCGCTGGAAGCCGTGGGCGATATCTATTCGATAAACGGT
>JACCUI010000007.1 GCA_013811945.1 Pyrinomonadaceae bacterium
CACCCCAGCAACCACTTGAGACGGAGGATTCACCAACCGTCTCTCTTGCCCCACAATATACATCGCAACGCTTGTGCCGTGCAATAGATCATTTTCTAAAACTGCTGGTTCTTTGGTTTTTATTTGGAATTGGTCGGAGCGGTTCATGGGCTGACGGGCCGAACGAATTCCAAGTCATAAAAGGGTGAACAATTTTCAGTGGTTGCTGTGTAGAACTTGCATTGACCAAGGCTACTTTGCACCCAGCGTCTGCTGAATCACTGTTGCAAGATTTCTTGCATAAGCTTCTATCGTCTCCTGATTGGCACCTTCAATCATCACTCGAGCTAGAGGTTCGGTGCCCGAGTATCGCAATAGCAGCCTGCCGCCGTCGCCGAGCTGGGACTCGGTCTCCTGCACCAGTTTCTGGATTTGTTCCACTTCTACGAAGGGTCGCTTTTCCCTGACCTCTATATTCACCAGCACCTGCGGATAGCGTTGGAATCCTTCGGTCAAAACATGCAGCGGTTTTCCTTCGTCCCGCACCGCCCGCAGCAGGCAAAGCGTTGTTATCAAACCGTCCCCGGCCAGACTTAAGTGCGGGAAAATGATGTGACCCGACTGTTCACCACCAAGGCCCGCTCCCGTGCGCATCAGTTCCTCCAGGACATATTTATCACCCACATCCGTACGCAATAATCGTAACCCCCTGGAACGCAACGCGATCTCCAACCCGATGTTGCTCATTACCGTGGCGACCACCAAGCCACTACTCAACTGACCGCGGTGATGCATGTATTTCCCCAATGCCCACAACGTGGCGTCGCCATCGACAAATCGGCCTTGGGCGTCGACAAAAAGGGAGCGGTCTGCATCGCCGTCCAATGCAACACCAATATCAGCACCGGTGGCGATAACCTTCTCCTGGAGCGCTTCTATGTGGAGCGACCCACAATCGCGATTAATATTGCGCCCGTCGGGCTTGTCATTGATGGCCACAACGCTCGCCCCCAACCGCTCGAGCAGATGCGGAGCAAGTGCTGAAGCGGCGCCGTTCGCGGCGTCGACAACTACGGTTTGATTATTCAGAGACAGTCCCTGAGCAATCTCGTACTGAAGAAAATCCGAATAGCGAGATCGTAAGGCAGACGCCAGGTCTTCGCCCTCTGAACGGATCTCGGTGACAGGTGCGGGCGATTTCTTTTCATTTCTCGCCAGCATGTCGGCTTCGATAAGACGCTCCGTCTCGTCGTCCAACTTCTGCCCTGTGGTGGCAAATATCTTGAAGCCGTTGTCTTGATATCCATTGTGGGACGCACTGATCACCACCCCCGCATCCGCCGGGAGTGTGCGCGCAAGGAAAGCGACGCCGGGCGTGGTAATCACTCCGGCGGACTTGCATTCAGCGCCTGCTTCAAGTGCCCCCTCGATTAGAGATCGTTCTAACCATCCACCCGATTCCCGCGTGTCTCGCCCGATTATTATTACTGGGCCGCGGCCCAGTCTCTGCCGAAGATGGACGGTTAGCGATTTCCCTACGGTTCTGAGTGTTTCAGCATCGAGGGGAAAACGGCCCGCCTCGCCGCGCACACCATCAGTGCCAAAAAGTTTTCTGGTCGGAGTGGACATTTAATAGTTTCGAGCTGGACTACCTGATCGGGGAGAATTGTGAGGGCCTGACCCACAGCAACTTGACCCGATCCTTAACGGCTGGTGGGAGTTCCAAACCCGCCACCCTTCCACCCGTGGCTGACATATCGACCACCACCTTCACATCTTCAGGACGCAATTCGGAAAGCATAGACAGCGGGCCCGCCAAATTAACCTCGGCGGTTGCCGGCCGGACCTCAACACCGCTGATGGATCGAGCTGCAACACCACTGAAACTCTTCTCGATCCGCTTTTCTCCCACCTCGATAGCGAGATCCACTAAAGGATCCAGGACGTCAATCTTTTGATCGGGAATGTCTACCGCTACTCGAGCAGCAGTAAAGCTCTCTTTTCTATTCGACAGAGAAATGGTCTCAGTCGGCGCTTTCTGCAGCGCTTCAATTCTGCTCGCCGGCCCGCGAACTCTGACGGTCGCTGGCGCCGGATTAATTCCATAGACCTCGTAGCCGTCTGCCGGTTGGCCTTCCGTCCTCACCTCAACCGGAACCTGGCGTTCAATGCGCGGCTCCAGGCGAATAGGAATTGTGCTCGGCTGAAAGGATTCAATCTTCACTCCATTGGGGAGCTGCATGGTCACGCGATCGAGCGTAAGTCTGATTACCCGCTCGCCGGCGGTATGGTCGCTAACATCGACGGTGGCCACCAGATCCAGAGGGCTGAGGCTTTGGAGGTTCGGCCGGCTACCCTTCAGGACTACCTCCACCGTCTTCGGGGGATCATTACTAATATCCAGATTGCTCGGCCTTATCAAATTCAGCTGCACCGGGGTTCGAATGATCAGGGGAGTATTTTGCCCCGTAACTCCAAACCACAGCAGCAGGGTAATCGCCAAAGCCAACAGCTTTAGGCCCCAGTCTTCAACGAATATCTTACGCGCTGCGCGCTCGAACGCCGTCGGTGGACGCGGAACCTCAACTACATCTGTCTCGTCAACATCCTGAAAAGGCATAGGAAATATTTTTGATTTCTAATTGCTGATTGCCGATTTTGATTCGCCGGATTGACCTAAGACTTTCTTTCAATCGCAAATCTAAAATTAAAAATGTAAAATCATATGGGTGCCACTTCTTTAGTTTCCGCTTCGGATTCGAGCTCTTCCGGCTCTTTCTCCTTCTCCCGCTTCGGCGCGACTTCGAGTGCTTGAAAAATCGCCGCGCGGAGTTTGGTGGCGTCGAGTCCCCGCTTTATTTGACCACCCTGAATAAAGGAGATCAGACCCGTTTCTTCCGAGACAACCACCGCGACGGCGTCACTGTCTTCGGTAACGCCGATCGCCGCGCGGTGCCGCGTGCCCAGATCTCTCGAGAGCAGCGGGTTCAAAGTTAGCGGCAGAAAGCACGAAGCGGCGGCGATGCGATGGCGTCGCACTACGACGGCGCCGTCGTGAAGAGGCGAAGCCGGATTAAAAATACTGACCAGCAAGTCATAACTCAGCTCGGCATCCAGCTTGACGCCGCCTTCGGTCACATTCCTCAATCCTAATTTGCGTTCGATCACAATTAAGGCACCGGTCTTGGTGGACGCCAGCGTCGTCGCGGCGAGAATGATCTCGTCATACACACCTTCGCCAAACTGACCCTGGTAACGACGGGTGAAAGGCATGCGGAATCGATTGCCAAACGAGATGAGGGCCTGCCTGATTTCCGATTGGAAGAGTACGATGATCGCTACGCCGAGGTAGAGCAGACCGCCGCGCAGGATGAACTCAAGGGTTGCTAATTCCTGTTTTGCGGCGAGCCAGTAAAGGAGGGCGAAAGCTCCGATTCCCGCGGCCATGGGAGCGGCCCGAGTCCCACGCACGAGTTTCAAAACTGCATACACGACCAGGAAGACAACGATGATATCCGCGATGTTACGCGGCTCACCGAGCCTTCCGAGGTACTCCGTGTATGGCAGTAGTAAAAACATCTCTTGTTTTCAAACTCTGGACTTGCGATTTGCGATTCGGAAGCGCCAATTAGTTTCACCAAACCGATCGAAGGCGGGGGTCCCAGCCATACGCGCTGGGGTGCGGGCTAATCCTTTGTCCCAGTCAGCCGATGTGCTCCGGCACCACGTCGTGTTCGCTACTCTGGCTCTGGCGCGCAGCTTCCAGAAAAATCATCTCCACTTTTGGTTCTGCTCGCTTGATCAAATGCTCAACCTCTTCAATTGTCTGGACAATGTCGCCGGTAACCAGTTCATCATTCAGATTCACATGCGCATTGATCAAAATCTGTTTAGGAGCCAGGTGCATCGTCAGCAGTTCCACCACCTTTACAACGTTGGGGTGACTTTCAATCGCCTGCTTGATAGCGCTAACAGTCTTGGGATTCGCAGCCTCACCCAGCAACAGCCCGCGTGACGAGCGGGCCAAGACAAAGGCCACCACGGCCAGAACCAAGCCAATCACAATCGACGCTAGCCCATCCCAGTAGGCGCCATCACCCGGACCAGTGTGATGGTCCGTGAGATAGATTCCTATTCCGGCGATCACGATTCCGAGTAAGGCCGCCGAATCTTCGAAGATTACCGTCTTCGCTGTTGGATCTTTCGACTCGCGAAGATATGCAAAGAACGTCAGGCCCTCGTGGTGGGCCTCTTTTACCTCTTGATAAATTGCCAGACAGATTGAGCCCGCTTCCAGCACAAACGAAATGGCCAGCACCCAATAAGCCCACTTCAAGTTTTCCGGAGGATGCGGATGTCTCAGCTTTGCGACACCTTCGTAAATCGCATAGGTCGCGCCCACACCGAAAATGAAGATCGCTGCGATGAACGACCAGAAGAAGCGCTCTTTCCCGTAACCGAACGGATGTTTCCCAGACGCCGGGCGCTTATAAAACCGCAGACCCAGAAGCAGAAACACCTGATTCGTAGTGTCTGCAAACGAGTGCAGCGCTTCAGCCATCATGCCGGAAGAGCCTGTGATGACGGCCGCGATAAACTTCAGGATTGTGATAATCCCGTTGGCAAAGAGCGCACCTAACACTGCCAGCATGGACAGATTCCTTCAACTTGAAATGAAAGCTCCGTTCGGATTATCGCGAAAAACGGCGCTCGTGGCAATGAACGAATCCTATTTAGAGTGCGATATCAATGTGTCCGGTGGCTGAAGTCTCGCCAGGCGGTGGGCGCGGCTGAATAATCGTAGTGGCAGGAAGTTGCTATTGTGGCACCGAGGTGCGGGTCTGAAGCTTCGCGGATTGGGTTTCTCGCAATACATCATCGCTAGTCAACGCTCTTAGGAAGTATTTACAACCTAGAGCAGGGCGGTGGAGATCCAGGATCTGATCGAAGACAAGTGAAGGGAATGCCGGACTACTTGTGATCTGCTCAGATCTTCCTACATCTCCCTACAACGCTCGTGAGTCGTTTCCTTTTTTCCTGGTTGCGCGAGGGCGTAGTTTTCCGCTCTGGAGAAATCCTACCAGTTTGCCGTGGTTATTGATGACCGCAAGCGAGCCCACGCCGTTTCTCTTCATCAACTCCCTGGCGTGATCGAGCGTGGTCGAGGGTTCTACAAAAAACCTCGGAGCGATGGGACGCATGACATCCCGAGCGCGCGTCAGTCGCCAGCGCTCCCGCGGAAGCGACTTCAGATCTTCAAGCGTGAGAATTCCGTGCAGTTGGTGATCCAAAGCCACGGGAAAACTTGTCTGCCGATAAAGGGGAAGAAAATCATCGATTAACTGGGTAATGGTCAGTTCCGGTGCAATTTCAATGGCCGGAGACATCGCGTCTTCGACCGTAACCACCCTGGCATCTCGAGCGCTCTTCACCAGCTTAGCAGCCGTATCCAACAAGAACAGGCCCACCAAAATTGACCAAACTCCCATGAAGTAAGGTTGGGAGGGTCTCCAGTTGGGAGCGATCATGATGTAAATTCCAAACAGAATGAGCGTGACGCCAATGAGGATTCCGCAGATTCCTGAAAGCCTTGTCGCCTCCGTTATGTTACCGCTTCGCCGCCAGAGAATTGCCCGCAAGACGCGCCCGCCATCGAGGGGGTAACCCGGAAACAAATTAAAAACTGCCAAGAGAAGATTCCCACCGGCGATCAGAAAAAACACGACCGCGGGGGCGATGAAACCTCCCGAGTCGGCGATCTTGGCGCCTGCAAAAGCGAGGATGGCAAAAAGAAAGCTCGCTGCCGGACCAGCGATCGCGATGCGAAACTCAGCCCGTGGATTCTCGGGCGCGCTTCGCATTCGGGCCAATCCGCCGAAGGGATGAAGCACGATCTCTTCGATCTCGATACCTTCGGCGCGGGCCATGAGGGCATGAGATAACTCGTGTCCAAATACGGAAAGAAAAAGTCCGGCAGTCGTGATCACTCCGAGTAACCAGGCGGTGGTGGGATCAAGCGGAGGCAAACGCACGTTGCCAAGTTGAACGTTGCCCTGAAGGTTACTAGAAATCAACCACACGCTAAGAGCCACTACTCCAAACCAGCGATAATCGATGCGCACGGGAATGCCATACACTCTGGCAACGGTGATGCTCTTCTTAAAGAACCCCGCGATGCTCATAATTCGATCATAAGTCGCAAGAATACAGAGTGACCCCTTCGCCTGGCGCGATCGAGATCCCGATTAGCTTTCGAAGACAGTAGTTTCAGCGTCGAACACGGGTTGCGCTTCGGTCTGCGCCACTCGACGCAGCAGCAGCGGTTCGTCAAACATCTGTGATAGCCCTCTGACGATGGCAAACCGCGGGTCATCAGCAACCGACACAGAAAGGCCTACTTCCTTCTGTAGATATTGGGCGAGACCTTCCAGTTGAGCTCCGCCGCCGGTAAGGATTAACCCACGGTCGTAGATGTCGCCGGCAACCTCAGCGGGCAACTCGGTGAGCGTAGAGCGGACTTCCTCGGCAATACGCCGAATAACCGGCAACGTTACCGCGTTAACCTCAGCCACGCTGACATTCACAGCTCCCGGACTTCCTGTTTGCACGTCACGTCCGCGGACTTCCATCTTTCGAGTTGGGTCTTTTGGCTCCACAGCAGAACTCAACTCCAGTTTCAGGCGCTCCGCCGTTGGTATTCCAATCGATAGTCCTCGGTGCCGGCGGAGTCGATCCGTTATCGCGGCGTCGATGTCGGAGCTACCGATCCGTTTCGCTCGCGAAGCTATGAGTGCGCCATTCACGATCACCGCAATGTTGGTGGTGCCGGCGCCAATGTCTACCACTGCCGAAGCATGAGGGTCGTCGACGGGAACACCCGCTCCAATTGCGGCAGCCAGACCTTCCTCAACCATGTAAACTCGTCCAATCCGCGCTTCTTCCGCGGCGCTCAGCAACGCGCGCTGTTCAACCTGGGTGACTCCCGAAAGCACACTCATGATGGCCCGCCGACTAAAATGCGATGTCCCGCTTCGCGCTTCCTGCACAAAGTGATCCAGCATGACGCGCGTTCGTTCAAAGTCGGCTACCACGCCATCTATCAACGGGGCAATCACCGCTAGATCGCGAGCTTCGCGTCCCAGCATCTTCTGAGCCTCATTCCCGACCGCGATTACTTCACCAGAAAGCCGGTCGACTGCCACCACGGAAGGTTCGTCAATGACGATACCGCGTCCGCGCACAGCTATGATCGTGCGTGCAGATCCCATGTCGATCGCCATCGAATCAGACACCAGATTGCGCAGCGCTTTTAGACCGATAAACGAACTGGTCTTGCTCATGAAGGACATATGTTTAGAGCGCGCCGCTGGCCCGCTGCCAGTCAACTTCAAACAAAGGCACAGGCTGCTCGCGGTTTCTCACCGTGATGGGCTCGCGCTCTTTGAGCTTGTAACGATTGCCTGCCGCCTTCGACGTAGCCTCGCTGATCAAAATCTCTCCACCCCTCGCATTAGACTCCAGTCGGGCCGCCGTGTTCACAGCATCACCAATCGCCGTGTACTCAGAACGTCGTTCAGAACCAATGTAACCAACTGTCACCTCGCCGGTGTGCATCCCGATGCCAACTCCGATTTCGGCCAGCCCTTCGGCGCGCAATTCCTGATTGATGCTGATGATTCTACGTTGCATTGCAACCGCTGCATTCAAGGCGTTAGACGCATCTTCGGGAGTTGTCGTGGGCGCGCCAAAGAGAGCCATCAGTCCGTCTCCGAGGTACTTATCCAGGGTGCCGCCGTGCGCGAAAATGATGTCGGTCATGGCAGAAAAGTATCTGTTAAGCAGACCCACAATTTTTTCCGGAGGTGCGTGCTCGGAGAGGCGAGTGAACCCGCGAATGTCGGCAAAGAGCACCGTGATAGTTTGGTTTACGCCGCCGAGCTTGAACGATTCGGGATTATCAAGCATCTGCTTGACGACATACTCCGGAAGAAATCGGCTGTAGTTCGCTCTGGCGACCTCCTCGCGCGCCAGACGTTCGTGCGCCCGAGCATTTTCAACAGCAATCGCCGTCTGCGCGGCCACCGCACTAATCAACTCGAGATCGTCCGGCTTGAAGGCAGCAAATGGATCCAGCCGGTCGGCATAAAGTGCGCCATGGACTCGCGACTCGGCTACCAGAGGCGCGCAAATGGTGGAACGAACCCCCTGCGAAACTATTGAATCAACTCCTGCAAACTCCTCGTCTGAGGCCGCGTCCTGCGAGAGCAGGGCCACCCGGTCTCTCATTACCTTCCTGGTGATAGTTCGTCCAATGCTCAGTTTGCGCGCGTGGCCGTCGAGTTTCTGGTCACGAGCGCGCATGGCAATCGGGGTCAGCTTCACGTCCTCAAGGTTGCCGGTACCGCTGCCTTCAGCAAGCAGGGCCACCACGCGATCGGCGGGCGTCGATCGGAAGATAATGTCGGTGGCCTTTGCGAAGATTGCGTCGAGGTCGAAAACCGAGCCCAAGGTTTTGCTCATTTCGTAGAGCGCACTCAAAATATTGGCCTTACGCTGCAGCGTCTCGAGCACCTTGTCCCGGTCGGGAGAAGCGGTGGGCACTTCGCCAGAAGTCGAATGGAGCACTGTGGTCATAACATCTTTTGCAGAGATCAGTAACTGCGTGTGACCCAGAGGTTTGTCATCGTAACGTACTTCGCTGGTGCGTTCTTCTACCGTTTGTTCAAAGCGCAGAGTGCTGGCGCCAATTGTTACCCGATCACCATTCTTTAATTGATATTCGTAATGAGGCTCACCATTGATAAAGACTTTGTTTGCGCTGCGACGAAGCTGTCCATTTATCAGGGCTCCGTCCACGATCGTAAATGAACTTTCGTCCGCGGACTTGATATGGGCGTGGTAGCGCGAAGCGCGAGGGTCATCAATTACTACCGCGTTATCTGGCGCGCGGCCAATCGTGCAAGCGGCCCCTTGCAAAAAGCTATACTGCCACTGACGGCCGCTGGCATCGGTGATCTTCAGAAGTGCCATGACGAATTAATTTGCGGAACCAATTTCGAGAGATGCTTACTACAGGAAAACATCAAGCACTTTTGCTCGGGGAAGAACTAATCCTCCGTTTCGATCCTAGCAGGATGGGCTCACGCTGACAAACCTAACCTGTTTTTGGCGAGACAATACCTAGCCGAATCCGTTATGATTGGGCCGCCTCGCTATCCTAATGAGAAATGGTCTCTTATGCGTCACCTCACTGCTGGTGTATTTGCCTGGGCGCTAATCGCAAGCTGCCTGGTATTTGAGTCAGCTCATTCGCAGACAAAACCGGCGAACAAGATAGACACGGGAACCGTTTCCGGGCGGATAACCGTCAAAGGAAAGGGTATGCCCGGGGTAGTAGTAGGTCTACGCCCGGGCGAGTCTGATCAGCAGGTGAGACCTTCCTTGAGAGGCACCAGCGACGAGGATGGCAAGTATCGCATTTCCAACGTGCCCCCGGGTTCCTATCAAGTGGCCCCGATCGCTCCTACTTTTGTTTTCATCGATGCCAGTAATTCCGGCTCAGGGGGAAAAGCCCTGTTAATCGCGGACGGCGAGGCTGTCGAGGGCTTCGACTTCGCACTGGCGCGTGGTGGTGTAATTACTGGAAAAGTTACTGACGCCGAAGGCCGGCCAGTCATCGAGGAGTATGTGCATTTGGCGATGGAGGATCAGTCGCCTCCGCCTGGTTCGGAGAGCGTTAAGACCGACGATCGTGGCATCTACAGAGCATTCGGAGTGCCGCCCGGGCAATACCGAGTGTCAGCAGGGTTGGGTGACGACAGCTTCTCTGGCGGAGGTAGGGTACCACGACCATACCGTCGAACCTTCTATCCCAGCATCACTGATCCGGCGCAAGCAGCGATGGTCGAAGTTGCCGAAGCGACTGAAGCGACCAACATCGATATTACCGTGGTTCGTATGGCAACGGGTGTTTCGGCGAGCGGCCGGGTGGTAGAGAGCAAGAATGGAGAGCCTGTAGCCAATGTCCGCCTCAGCATCACGAAAATAACCGTGCAAGGAAACTCTACCTCCCACAGCACCGGGAGTATTCCTAATACCAACATGAAGGGCGAGTTCCGAGCCGAGAGTTTGAGCCCAGGGAAGTATACTGTCTCAATTTCTCGGTTTCGAGAGAGTCTGCGCGCTGACCCAGTGACCTTTGATGTTCTCGATCAAGATGTAACTGGATTGCTGATTAAGACCTCGATGGGCGCCAGCCTGGCTGGAACGGTTGTCATTCAAGGTTCACCGCAAGACAGCGCTTTGCAAAAGATCGCTCCGCTTTTTATCGCAGCCCACAGTCGCGATGAATCCCCTCAAGGAGGGTCCGGTCGGCATTCTGCAGTTAATCCGGATGGAAGTTTTCATCTGTCCGGCTTAGAGGCCGGAACAATACATCTCTCGCTTGGAAAGGGTGGCATAAACCGCGGCCGCGGTATTGCGATTTCGCAGATAGAACGGGACGGCCTTGTTCAACCCGACGGCATACAAATTCAGAACGGCGAACAGGTAACAGGGTTGCGCGTGATTACGACGATCGGCACTGGAACCATTCGCGGTAAAGTTAATATTGAAAATGGGCCGCTACAACCTGGCTGGCGGTTATTTGTTAATCTTGTCAAACTCGGAGAACAGCCGACCGGGATATCACCCGAGGTGGACGCGCGCGGGCATTTCATAGCCGCTGGTCTAACTTCCGGCAGCTATGAAATATGGGCCACCGTATACACGCCCGGATCGCCTCAGAGCGCCCGATCCGGGAAACAACTTGTAACCGTCGCGGACGGGGTTGTCTCCGAAGTCACGATCACAGTTGACCTCAATCAAAATCCAAGGCCAACTCCATGAAAGCGATCAGTCTTTGGATTGGTATTAAACAACGTGCCGGAGGGCAAAAA
This sequence comes from Pyrinomonadaceae bacterium, assembly GCA_013811945.1. Lineage (GTDB taxonomy): Bacteria > Acidobacteriota > Blastocatellia > Pyrinomonadales > Pyrinomonadaceae > PSRF01. The sequence goes on from JACCUI010000007.1 coordinate 10,917, forward strand.
CTCGCCTTGGCCTTTGCATTTGCGGTGCTGGTTGCGACTCTCACTGCTTTACCGGTAATCGCTCAACAACCATCCGAGGACAGTAGCGCCGATGGGCCGAAGTCGGACGCTATTTCCGGCCGTGTCGTAAATGAGAACGGACAGCCGATCGCCAACGCGACTGTTATTCTTCGGGCGTTGGATTCCCAGGGCCAGGGCAGCATCACAACCAGTGACAGCGAAGGAAGCTTTCGAGTAAGCGGTCTAGAGGCTATGGCCTATCGGGTGTGGGCTTCGGTTCCGGCTCACACGGCAGCACCGCGTGACCCAACGAATGATCAACCCAGATACTATCGAGTGGGCGACTCGGTGCAACTTGAAATGATCAAGGGCGGAGTTGTTACCGGTGTTGTAACAACGTCAGCGGGTGAGCCGGTTGTTGCCGTCCGAGTGCACGCCTACATGATTCGCGATAGCAACGGTCAGCCACCGCGGTATGGAGCACAGTCCAGACAACTGATCACTGATGATCGGGGTGTTTACAGGATCTACGGACTGCCCGCAGGAACCTACGTCGTGGCAGCGGGCGGCGCCGGAAATTCCTGGGGTTTCAATTTACCAAACGCCTACGCAACAGATACACCGACTTACGCGCCGTCTTCAGGGCGCAACACCGCGAGGGAAATCAGTGTTCGTGCGGGTGAAGAAACGACCAATGTTGACATTCGCTACCGCGGAGAGCCTGGCTTCATGATTAGTGGGAGCGCGAGTCATCCAATGTCCGCTGCTGAACCTTCTGGGTTTAGTATCACATTGAGTTCGATTCACACCGGGGTCCCTCAAGAGAACCTATCGACACACCAGTCTCCCATTAGCCAGGGATTTGCCCTTTATGGTGTCGCTAACGGAGATTATCTTTTAACCGCTCAATCCTATTTCGGCGGTGAGTGGGCTGTTTCGGAGTCCCGCAGAATTAGAGTTAGAGGCGCGGATCTCACTGGCCTCGAACTAATAATAAAACCGCTTGGATCGATCGCGGGACGCGTCGCCCTCGAGGGATCAAAAGCCGATGAATGCGAAGGCGAGCGTCGGCCGTTGTTTGGTGAGACTGTAATCACGCCTTGGCACAATGATAAGGAAAGCAAGGATCAGCCGCTGTTCCTCTGGTCTGTGGGAGGACCCGCAACGCCGAAAAAAGACGGGGCGTTCATACTGCGTAATCTGGCGCCGGGCCAGTACCGCCTCAATGCGCGATTCTTCGCCAGATATTGGTATCCGCGTTCAATCACATTGCCCCCTTCGATGACCTCCCAGAGGAAGACGCCATCGGCCCATCGTTTGTTTGACGCAGCGCAAAATTGGATCACGGTGAAACCGGGGGATCGCGTGTCAGACTTAGTCATCACGCTCGCGGAAGGAGCTGCTTCGATCCATGGCCAGGTGAGGACACCGGAAGGTCAAAAGCGGGCGCCGCGGCTGTCGGTATTTTTGGTTCCGGCCGAGGGCCAAAACGCTGAAGACGTGTTGCGATTTTTCGTGTCGCTGGTTTTGACTGACGGAAGTTTCGCGCTCAACAATCTGCCGCCAGGACGGTACTGGATAATTGCCCGACCCGCTGAGGAAAATGAATCAGACCTTCAGTCGCAGTTGCGTCTTCCCGATCAGGCAGAAGCGCGCGCGAAACTGCGCCAGGAAGTTGAGGCCGTTAAATCTGAAATCGAGTTGAAACCATGCCAGAATGTGACGAACTATTCTTTGCCATTCACGGTTCCGTAGCCGTGCGTTAGGGGAATCCTCGATGCTCGCGGCATTCGGAACGCGGGGGTAGTAATCACACTGCTGGAAAGCGACTTGTCAAGCTGATACAGGTGCACTCCCAGTTCTAATTTCACTTAGCCGCGGGCGGCTGTTGAAAAGCTTGACGCTTTCCAACAGCGCTTGCTAGACTTCCGACACTTACCTAACCTAGGAGCCCGGCGCGTGCTGCGTCGCTCAAGGGTTTCCCCCAGACCCCGCGCGTGCAGCGCAGTCTGATTTTGCTTCAATGGAGGTGCTGTGTGGGCTTCAAAGTCGGCCAGAAAGTGGTTTATCCAAATCACGGAATCGGGACCATCGAGCAGATAGAGCAAAAGCAAATAGGGACTGCCTCACTTCCTTTCTATACGCTCCGTCTTGCTGCAAACAATTCGGTAGTTTTGGTCCCGGTCTCTAATGCATCGGAAGTTGGCCTCCGGTCACCGATCTCGTCGGGTGAATGTGACATGCTGCTGAAGGCCTTGGCCGATGATTTCACTTCCCCCGCAAATGATTGGAAAGATCGTTTCAAGGACTTCTCGGAGAAAATGCGGACCGGCGATGTCTTCGAAGTTGCTGATGTGCTTAAGCATTTGACCTATTTGAGCCATCTCAAGCCGCTTTCATTTCGCGAGCAACGCATGCTCGAGCGCGCTCGATATCTTGTCGTTTCCGAGCTGGCCGCAGTTTGTCGGCAAAAGGAATGCAACGTCGAACCCCGGGTCGAACAAGCTCTTGCGCGGGCCTGCAACAAGCATGATCGGCGCCCGGTTCGCGCTCATGCCGCAGGGGCTGCCGTCGGTCACTAAAGAAACTCCTGGAATCCAGGTAATCTTCGCAATTGAGAACCGCATACCATCTTCGGAGCGGGTAGGTGCTGGTTCAGTAAATTCATCTATCGATTGGACCGCCCCCTAAGCGCAATCGAAGGGTTTAGCTCTGAACTTCCGGACTCCAAATGACCAGCACCGAGTAGCTTTGCTCGTCTGCGACGCGCAGATAACGAGATGAAACTTGCAAATAGCCTGCTTAAGCAGTGCCAACCTTAAGCATGTTTCTAAGAAGCCGGGCCATATGCCTCGGGCTACGTCCCGCATGCTATAATCCCTCGCGTTAACAGTTGATTTGGAGTCGGCCTGCACCCCACCCGCTTTTGAAGAATGTCCGAACCGCCAAGTTATCTTTTCACCCTGATGTTTGCCGATGGTGACGCAAGTGCTCCTACCAGTGTGGCAATGTTCGCTCTGAAACTGGGCGCTGTGCTGTTGCTCGTTGCCGGCAATGGTTTTTTTGTGGCAGCCGAATTTGCGTTTGTAGGTGTCCGACGCTCACGCATTGAGACACTGGCTGCGGCTGGGAAAGCTTCTGCAATCCGACTACTTCGACTCCTCAACAATCTGAACGCCTACCTTTCAGCGTCACAACTGGGGATTACTCTAGCCTCGCTCGCCTTGGGCTGGGTAGGTGAACCCGTCATTGCGCGCATGTTGGAACGACCCTTCTCCGGACTTTCCAACACCGTCAGACACGGCCTGGCTTTTGGAATAGCCTTTTCGATAATCACTTCGCTACATATCGTGCTGGGTGAGCAGGCGCCGAAACTAGTTGGTCTGGCGCGGGCAGAGAAAGTTGCCTTGGCAGTCTCCCTGCCAATGGAACTCTTTTATCGGGTGTTTCAATGGCCCATCCGTGCCCTCGACTGGGCCAGTGCGCGAACGGTTCGCCTCGTGGGCCTGCAGGCAACTTCGGAACATGCCTCGAGCTATACCGAAGCTGAGCTGCGGCAGCTGGTGGACATTTCCCGCGACAGCGGTCATCTGCGCGCGGAAGAGCGCCGCCTGATTCACCGGGTGTTCGAGTTTTCGGATACCCTGGTGCGTGAAGCCATGGTGCCCCGCACTGCCATTGCCGCGACCTCCAGCGACTGTTCCCTGGAAGACATTACTAAGGCCTTTGAGCAGCATCGCTATTCACGTCTTCCGATTTATCGCGAATCCATAGATGACGTGATTGGGTTTGTGCACAGCAAGGACGTTATGCCGTATCTGCTACATCCAGAAGCGTTTCGTCTGGAAGACGTTATGCAGCCCCCCTTATTTGTGGTTGACACAGCCCGGCTGGAAGATGTTTTGCGGCAGATGCAAAAAGGCAAGACCCACTTCGGATTCGTCGTGGACGAGCACGGCGGTCTCGAAGGAATTATTACGCTTGAAGATTTACTGGAAGAGATTGTGGGCGAAATATCTGACGAACACGACGAAGAAGTTAACGAGCAGATCACTCCGGTGGGCGAACGGCAGTTTCTGCTGGATGGTGTGCTGGCTGTTCGGGACTTTAATCGCAGGCTGAAATTGTCAGTGCCGGAATCTGAAGCTTACACGACCATCGCCGGGTTCTTAATGACCGCCGCAGGCCATGTCTTGAAACCAGGTGAAGAAGTGAAACACAACGGCCTGGTGTTTCGAGTTGAACGAGTTGAACGTCGCCGAGTGATGCGTGTGCGTCTGGAATTACCGGAGGAAACCGAAGTATCAGGACCCCCTCCCACTGCCGCAGGTGCCCGCGCAGCTGGATAACATCACAGTGCTCAGGAGCCAATAAATGAGCTGGATTGATCAGGTTCAAGCGAGAGAGATTCTGGATTCGCGCGGCAATCCCACAGTGGAAGCGGAAGTTACCCTCGTGGGCGGTGAAATGGGCCGTGCAGCGGTACCGTCTGGCGCGTCAACGGGAGAGCATGAAGCCGTCGAGCTACGCGACGGTGATAAAAAACGCTATGGTGGCAAAGGTGTTTTGCAGGCTGTGCGCAACGTAAATGACGTTATAGCGCCCGAACTGGAGGGCATGGACGCGCTCGATCAAACCGAGGTCGATCAAACTTTGATTGAACTCGATGGCACGCCGACCAAATCGAAGCTCGGAGCGAATGCACTCTTAGCCGTATCCCTGGCCACTGCGCGAGCGGCCGCGACCTATCTCGAGATCCCGCTCTACAAGTATCTTGGCGGACCCAACGCGCGAACACTTCCAGTCCCCATGATGAATATCATCAATGGCGGGGCCCATGCCGATAACAATGTGGACTTCCAGGAGTTCATGATCGTGCCGGTTGGCGCACCTGCTTTTCGCGAGGCTCTGCGAATCGGGGCGGAAGTCTTTCATGCACTGAAAACTGTTTTGCAGAAGAAAGGCTACGCCACCAGTGTCGGTGACGAAGGCGGTTTCGCTCCTAACCTGCGATCAAACGAAGAGGCGATCGAAACCATACTCGAGGCCATAACGCAGGCGGGTTACACGGCCGGCACCGATTGCTTGCTGGCTCTAGATCCGGCAGCCAGCGAGTTTTTCGACGGCAAATCTTATGTGTTTAAGAAGAGCGACAAGCGAAAGCTGTCGAGTGATGGAATGGTTGCCTACTGGAAAAGCTGGGCAGAGCAATACCCGATTGTCTCCATTGAGGATGGTATGGCCGAGAACGATTGGGACGGTTGGAAGACTTTGACGAATGAACTTGGCAAGCGCGTGCAGTTGGTTGGGGACGATCTTTTTGTCACGAATACCGCATTCCTGCGCAAAGGGATCGAGCGGGGCGTAACAAACTCGATCCTGATTAAGGTGAACCAGATCGGCACTCTTACCGAGACACTTGATTGCATCGAGCTGGCAAAAACATCCAGCCGAACGGCGGTTATCTCACACCGTTCCGGAGAGACTGAGGATCCTTTCATTGCCGATCTCGCCGTGGCGACCAACGCCGGCCAGATCAAAACGGGCTCCTTATCGCGCTCAGATCGGATCGCGAAATACAATCAACTGCTCCGGATAGAGGAAGACTTGGGCGGAGCGGCCCGCTACCCAGGTCGCGCGGCGTTTTACCAGATCGCCCCTGGCGTCGCAAACGAACCGCCGCCTGAAAAAAGCCCGCCCGGCGAGACGTTGAGGGCGGCGGTTTCTGTTGAAAGCTGGAAGGTTACACGAGGTTCGGTGGCGCAAATGAGTCGGGAGTGGCAGCGAGGGGAGTTTTCAATCAGCACTGTTCGAGATCGCCTCGATATACCCGTCATTCATAACTTCCTCTCGAAAGATTCGTATTGGGCCCAGGGTCGAGGGGTTGAGACTGTAAAGCGTTCCATCGAAAACTCGCTTAACTTCGGTCTCTACAATGGGGAACAGCAAATCGGTTTTGCTCGAGTCGTAACAGACTACGCCACTTTCGCGTGGCTCGCGGACGTCTTTATCCTGGATGCGTATCGCGGGCAAGGCCTCGGCAAGTGGCTGGTAGAAGTCATCCTCTCAAATCCTGAGCTACAGAAATTCCGCCGTTGGGTGCTGGCCACCAAAGATGCGCACGAGATTTATCGGCAGTTTGGCTTCATCGAACTAAAGCGGCCGGAACGCTGGATGGAGCGACCCGATCCACAGATGCAGGAAACACCAGACTACTGGCGGGATGCAGCTCAATAGGCTACGACCTTATTCACCTTTAAGGCCAGACTTGACGAACAACACACCCGTCGCGCTCATAATCATCGATGGCTGGGGCTATTCACCTATCCGTGAAGGAAACGCGATTGCCCTCGCCGCCACACCTTACTACGACGAATTGACTGAATCTTATCCTCACACACTGCTCGAGGCTTCCGGCGCTCGAGTCGGGCTTCCTGCTGGAGTGATGGGCAACTCGGAGGTGGGCCACCTCAACATTGGTTCCGGCCGCGTGGTCCGGATGGATGTCTCCCGAGTTGACTATGAAATCGCCACTGGCGGGTTCGTTAAGAACGAGGTTCTGGTCGCGGCGATGGAAAGCGTTAAGAAGCGGAACCGAGCCCTTCATTTGATGGGGCTGATTTCTGATGGCCAGGTTCATTCGTCACTCGAACATCTTTACGCCTTACTGCGCATGGCCGGGGCCCACGGACTCGAACGCGTTTATATCCATTGTTTCCTTGACGGCCGCGATACACCGCCGTCTTCAGCGATCGTGTACGTGTCGATGCTGCAAAAGAAGATTGAGGAGATCGGGGTAGGCAAGATCGCCACCCTCGTGGGTCGCTACTACGCTATGGACCGTGATAAACGCTGGGAAAGAACCCAGCGTGCTTATGATTTGTTGGCTCTCGGCCAGGGTGAGAGGGCTACTGATCCGGGAAGCGCGATCAGGCGAGCCTACGAGCGAGGGCTCACTGACGAATTCATCGAACCGATTGTGATTGTGAACGCCAATGGGGAACCGGTAGCGACCATCAAGGATGGAGACACGGTCATCTTTTTCAACTTCAGACCCGACCGCGCTCGACAACTCACCCGCGCGCTTGCGTTGGCGGGTTTCAACGAGTTTCCCGTGCCCGGCAGGCCCAGGATCGATTTCGTCTGTTTCACGCTCTACGATCGAACCTTCCCGTTCCCGATAGCGTTTGCTCCCCGCGAGCACCAAAATGTGCTGGCGGAAGTCTGGTCCAACATCCGCGTGCGCAACTATCGGCTTGCCGAGACTGAGAAGTATGCCCACATTACCTACTTTTTCAACGGTGGCGTTGAAAAGGAATACCCTTCGGAGCGCCGTCTGCTTGTGCCTTCCCCAAGGATCGCAACATATGATTTGCAACCCGAGATGTCGGCGTTTAAGGTCACCGATCAGGTGCTGCGCGGTATCGAAGATGACCAAACTGATGTTTTCGTCATTAACTTTGCAAATCCTGACATGGTGGGCCACACAGGGAAACTCGACAAAACCATCGAAGCCTGCCAGTACGTTGATACGTGTCTGAGCTGGATTACCAAAGCGGTTCGGCAGGCACGAGGGGTGACCCTGATTACTGCAGATCATGGAAACGCTGAGCAAATGATCAATCCGGAAACCGGCCAGCCGCATACCGCCCACACCACTAATCCAGTGCCTTTGCACTTGATCGATGAAGCGTCGCGCGGTATGAAGCTACGGGATGGGGGTGCGCTTGAGGACGTGGCGCCCACCATTCTCGGCTTGCTCGGCATTGCCACGCCAGCGGAGATGACCGGGCGCGACCTGCGGGATTCCTAGAACATTTGTAGGGGCGTCTCTCGCCCCTACAATCAAGCCGCTAGGTGCAGGGAAGATCGGGCCATTAGTAATAGTAGCAACAGCAATTGAGTTTTGATCCGCGAAACATCCTGGTTATTGATTTTGGCCAACTTGGCGATGTCGTGCTCAGTCTGCCCGCGCTGCACGCCATTCGCAAACATTTTCCGAAAGCGGCAATCTCGGTGGCCGTCGGCAAGCCGGGTGCGGAGGTGGTTGAACTTTCAGGCTATGCCGACTCCACTCTCATGGTTGATCGAGTGGCGCTGCGAGACGGACCGAAGTTGGTTTCGCTGGCGCGTATCGCCAAGCTGGTTCAAGGGGTGCGACGGTCTCGGTTTGATTTTGTAATTGATCTTCACAGCCTTTCAGAAACCAATCTTCTCGGATTCCTGTCAGGCGCGCCCAAGCGCCTCTATTCACGACGCCCCACGCGCTCACTTGATTTCCTTGCTAACTTCCACCCGCGACCGCCTGTTGAAGTAGACCACCGTCATCGCCATTTAATCGATCGTTATCTCGACGTCCTGATCCCACTGGGCGTGAAAGACGCGGACCGTTTACCTCATCTCAAGACCAGAGCAGCCGACGATGCAGCCATAGAAAAGATCCTGAAGCAGGCGAAGGCTGACGTGGGCACTCCCTTAGTCGGAATATTTCCGGGAGCAGGTCATCCCAGCCGTCGCTGGCCGCTCGAGCGCTTCGCTGAACTCGCCGATTTCCTGGCGCGAAACGACCAGGTAAGAATTCTGGTTTTCCTGGGACCCGAAGAACGTGGGTTTGTTCAGGACATTCGCCGACAGTTCCCACCTACCACTCTCGTTCTCGATAAACTCACTATTCCACAGGTTGCGGCCGCCCAGGCGCGGCTTGCGGTCTTTGTCTCAAATGATACCGGGCCTATGCATATCGCTTCGGCCGTGGGCGCTCCGGTGGTTCTGCTGCTTGATAAGCGCGCTCCTCAAAGCTACGTGCCTCAAGGCGACCGTCACCAAATCATCTACAGCAGCGCTATCGACGACGTTACCGTAGAAGAAGTCTATACTGCGGCGCGAATTGTACTGGCCGGAAATCGATCCGCTACTCTCTTCGCAAGTTGATCACTCATCATTTATTTGTCGCGCATATTGGTTTAGCGCGAAGAGTTACGCAAACTTCGGAGTTACGCTTCAGTCTAGATTCAGGATAGTTAACGATGAGCCGAATTCCTAAATTAACTTGTCGTCTTCTTGTCAACTGCGCTCTAGGTGTCTTGCTCGTGATTGCCTCTGTAGTGAGCCTAAAGCCACTACAGACCGGCAGGGCGTTTTCGGAGACAAGTACTAAACAGCCCAATGCGGCAGCCTCCTCCAGGGTTTCCCAAGCAACCACGGATTCAAAGCAATCCCCAGCATCGATCTCTCAGTCTATTGATTCCGCCATTGACCAGGGTGGACTTGCCTCGGCGCGTTGGGGCGTTTCTGTTATTTCGCTCACCAGTGGGAGAGAGGTTTACGGACGGAACGCCGGCCAGCTTTTTATCCCCGCCTCCAATATGAAGATCTATACGACCGGCGTCGCCCTGGACCTACTAGGCGCCGACTATCGTTGGCGAACCTCGGCCTACGCGGGAACTCAACCGGATGCGACCGGAACGATCAGCGGTGATCTCATACTCTATGGGCGCGGAGCGCCTGACCTCGTCGCGCAAGCAAGAAAGGACAGCAGCGATGGCTCGTTGACCCGGCTCGCCGATGATCTTTACCAGCGCGGTATCCGGCAGGTCAGGGGAGATGTGATCGGGGACGAGAGTTACTTTCGCGGTGAGACGTTGGGGGATGGCTGGCCCTGGACCGATCTTCAATGGTATTTCGGTGCTGAAGCAAGCGCTCTATCTGTCAACAATAACGAGGTCGGGCTCAGTATCCTGCCACCCGCAAAAACTGACGTTCTGCCACTGGTAAGTGTGAACGACGGGGAGAACTACGTTTCGATTCAGAACAGCCTGACCGTCGTAAAGCCCGGCGAGCAAATGACGATTGGAATACATCGCGGCCTTTCAGATAACAAGGTTCGGATTTGGGGAGAGGTTCCACTTGGTGGCGGAGGGTTCGGTGCTCGGCTTTCTGTCCAGAATCCGTCGCTCTGGGCGGCGAGACTCTTTCTCAAGGCTCTTCAAGACCGAGGCATCAAGGTTCAAGGAACTGCGCAAAAGCGTGATGCCCGCCAGCCTCCAAATGAGCGTTTCGATCCTTCAGCTGCTATCGAATTGGCTTTCGTTTCCAGTAAGCCGCTGAGTGAAATCGTAAAGGACACAAACAAGGCCAGCATTAACCTCTACGCGGAACTGATTCTCCGTACGCTCGGGAGAGAGCGCGGCAGCCTTGTCTCGACTCCGGTACCGGCTGGAAGAGAACGCGGGGACGACGGTGCGGGTTTGGAAGTGATTCGCCTCTGGCTATCGCGGACAGGGATTTCGACAGCCGGCTTGGCCCTCCACGACGGCTCGGGTCTCTCGCGGCTTAACCTAGTCACGCCCGAATCAATTTCCAGGCTGCTGGTTTCTCTTTCCAAGACCGCTGCAGGCCCTGTTTTTCGTGCATCGCTGCCTATTTCGGGCCGAGATGGCACGCTGGGCGGCCGGCTGGGAAAGATAGGTGACCGGGTCTTGGCCAAGACCGGGGCACTTACCTATACTACGTCGCTATCGGGATATGTAACCGCGGCAGGCGGTGAAGTCCTGGCCTTTTCCATTCTGTGTAATGACCAAACCGCCCGTGGCAGCGCTACCCGAGTGATCGACCAAATGGTGTCAATTCTAGCTGCAGATCCGGCCACGAAAGGCTAAAGCTTCAGCTTCGCGTCGCTTAAGCGTTTCTCCTAGACAAACGGAGTTTAACGAGGTATTATCCCTTTGCCGCGAGGTCCGCGGCTGTTGGCAAACGAATCCTAGCTGACACCCCGCCTACAGTTTTTAAATCCAACTTGTCCCTAATCTCATGGCTTTCAGGAACGAAGAACTATGTTGAAACCAATCATCACAACTGTCCTAAGCGTCGTTGCCGCTCTTCTTTTGTTTTCTATAAGCTCTCATAACTTCGCGCAGTCCAGTCTCACCGCGAAGGCGAGTAGTTTTCAGCCCCAGCCCGCCATCGTCGCAGTAGAAACCGATCGCATTAAGGATGGGCTCGTAGGGCCTGTGCGTAGAGTGCGCACCGAAGTCGTAAGACTTGCCAGCCAGGATGGGAGAATCGTCGAAGGGAAACGCGCCCTCCTCGAGGTGGTTGCTTACGATATCAAGGGCAACAAGGTGGAGAACCAGTACTACCCGGTAGCCGGAGGCACTCTAACCGGCAAAGAGGTCTACAAGTACGACGACAAGGGGAACATTAGCGAGATGACTTTGGTTAACGACGATGGCTCGCTGGTGAGCAAGGAAAATTACAAGTATGAGTTTGATTTTGCCGGAAACTGGAACAAGATGACGGCCTCTGTTGCGGTCGTCGAGGCAGGCAAGTTTACCTTCGAGCCAACCGAGATCACCTATCGTGCGATCATGTACTACCTCGACGAGAACATGGTGAAGATGTCTCAACCGGCCGCCCAGCCAAACGTGACACCAGTTCAGCCTTCCACCTCATCGGCCTCTGTCGCCAAGGTGAATCCCGAACCCGAGCTAGAAGCTGGTTCCATGGCAAACAAACAGCCAGTGGCAGGTGAGAAATCAACAGCGTCACTGCCGCCTGCGTCGAACATGTCTGGCAAGCTGAATGTAACGAACTCTGCTGAATTAAGGACTGTGAGCATGACACCGGGGACCAATGAACCAGTGGTGGGGTTGGAATCAGAGCCTCCGCCAAGCCCGGCATCGAGGCCGATTCTTAAGCCGGTCTCTGGCGGCGTGCTTAATGGCATGGCACTCTCCCTGCCGGCTCCCGCATATCCTGAACACGCTAAACGGATGAGGATCGACGGCACAGTAACGGTGGATGTCGTGATCGATGAAAACGGCAAAGTGATCTCTGCTCAAGCCGGCGGTGGCCCGGTAACCTTGCGGGAAGCAGCCGTGCAAGCAGCGCAGAGAGCGCGGTTCTCTCCAACCAAGCTTTCGGGTCAGCCCGTAAAGGTATCGGGCGTGATCAGCTACAAGTTCGCTCTCACCAAATAACTCGAAGTGACACTTAGGTGACGAGCGCGTTTCAGTATTAATTACCCCTCCCCCGCCAAATTCTCTCTTCCCATAGAGGAGCTATTCTAATGCCATTGACCGGACACCTCAGTGACCTTTCACTCTCAGAACTCATCGAGTTCTTTTGTAATCAGCGTAAATCTGGACGGCTCAAGGTCCTTTATCCGCAGGGCGCCGGTTACTTCCACCTGCAGGCCGGTTCCGTTGTGGACGCCAGGATTGGAGTATTGCGCGGGATCGAAGCGGTTTACTATGCTTTGACGTTGCCAAATGCCAGGTTTGAATTCAGTGGCTCAGCCGAAGTGGCTGACCGCACCATCAATCAACCCTGGACACAGGTTGTGCTCGAGGGACTGCGCCGGTTGGACGAAGGTATAACGCCCCAGGAAGCCTTCCCGGTGGGGTACGAATCCGAGAAGGGTGAATCGGGTACCGTCGAAGATAGTGCTCCAAAGAGCAAGACGCAAATGCACGTACCGTCATTTCTCACATTTATCGGCAAAGAATCTATGGCGAAGCGGAAGCCGTTATTTGCGTCAGCAGTCGTGGTTGCGGTGCTTGCCACGGTTGCAGCCGTGGGCGTGCCCGCCGGTTGGTACAACCGTACGAAAGTGTCAGCGGCCGCCGCAACTCAGTCGGTGGTTTCAACCCCCGTACAAGAGCCCATCTTGTCCTCGACTCCTGATGTATCGCAGTCCGAAGAAACTCTCGATACCAGTGCATCGGCAGATGATGGAGCAGCAACGGCAGCCAGACGCCAACGCGAAAGAGATCGTGCCAAGGCGCGTGACAACAGAGCAACGACGGGTAATCTACCAATGGGTGCTTCGTCTTCGCCAGCCGCGAACCGGATACCAGCGGCCACGAATGCGGGACCAAAACGGATTACGGTTAGCGTTACTTATGATGAGTCTGGTCGCGTGACACAAGCTTCTGGGGGAGATGCCTCGGCAATTCGGATAGCGCGTCAAAAGCGCTTTCCTCCCGGTAAAGCGGGCTCAGCTATCGTCACGATTCCAATCAATTAAAATAAGGATAATTAGGGGAAGGGGTAACAGGTAAAAGGGCAAGAATTACCCTGTTACCCCTTTTCTCCTTTTACCCGGGTTTAACTTTCACCATCCCCAGTATTACAAGCAGCGCCCGCTTCAAGCCGGCTTCGCGCTCGCTGGGATCATACCATTCATCAAGGGTGTGGGAACTTCCTGACATGCCTCCCCCGCCAAGTGTGATTGCGGGTAGGCCCAGAGAAATAGGCACGTTCGAATCGGTCGACGCCTGGTCCAGGCGCGGCCTGAAACCTAAGGCGCGTGTTGCCTCTTGAGCCAGTTCGACTAACTGATCATCGGGCCGCGTTTCGCCGCTGGGCCGTTCGCCTATTAGCTGAAGGTTAAGTTCCAACGGCAGATCATCTTTACGTCGGGTGGCATTCTCGTCGTCCGCGGCTTCCCTTACGGCCCGGCGAAAAAATGCATCAAGCCTCACTAGCTCGTGCTCACTAGCTGACCGAAGGTCGACCTCCATGACCGCCTCGCCGGGTATGGCGTTAACACTTGAGCCGCCTTCGATGCGGCCTACATTGAAAGTGGTCCTGGGCTGCCTTGGTGCGGGATAGGAAGCCAGTCTGGAAATTGCGCGTCCCAGGGCGTGAATTGGATTGGACACGCCGAAATCGGCCCACGAGTGACCGCCTGTTCCGCGCAAGCGCACTCGATAGCGCCGCGAACCGAGCGCGCCATTAGTGATTCGATCTATTCCACCGCCATCAAAGCTGATAAATGCATCAATCCGTTTGGCCCAATCCCCCTTGCCGAAGAGATAGCGCACGCCCCGCAGATTGCCTGCACCTTCTTCGCCCACCGTCCCCACAAACAGAATTGAGCCCTCAGTTACAATTCTCACTACGGCCAGAACTCGAGCGATTGCGATTAGCGCAACCAATCCACAGCCATCGTCCGAGATGCCGGGCGCCAACAATTTGTTTGCCATGCGCCGGACAGTGAAATCCGTTCCAGCTGGAAAAACTGTGTCGAGGTGGGCGCTGACAACCAAGAGGGGAGAAAGCGAGCGTCCTCTCCGCAATGCCAGGCAGTTGCCTTCTTCGTCTATTCGAGCATCCTGCAAACCGATTTCGCCAAACCTCTCGCAGAGATAGTCAGCTCGTCTCTGCTCGTCAAAAGGAGGCGCGGGGATCGAGCAAATCCTGATCTGTTCCTCGGTGATCTCTTCTGCGTGAGAATCGAAAAAACCAAAGGCCACCTGCACGGAAAACGACGCCAGCAACTCTTCGATGATTTTGGGTGCCGCTATGGTAACCGCAGAAGTCATAGTGATCGACCCATGTTCTGGAATTTAAGTATGCGCATTAACATCCAGACCGAGGTCTCTCAAACGAGCTGTAAAATTTCGTCGGCGGCCAGTACCGCGGACGATCTCTTGGCGCGTTCATAGATCCGATTAACCCGCTCGTCACTAGGCTCAATGCCTCTCTTCTCAAGCCAATAAATCACATTGGACTTACCACTCATGGGCCCAATCTCAATGACTTGCTCAAGCCCAAATTGACCGGCCGGTACGCCCGAGTAAACAAGGTCAGCAAGTGCTCGGTCACCTTTCCGGTAACTCTTGATCACGGCGGCGGCGTGTACGCCAGTAGCTGTTCGAAAGGCATCGCGCCCAAACACGGGATAATTGAAAGGTATCGTCCACTCACATGCGGACGAGGCGAGTTCGCAATACTCGCCGAGTCGTGCCAGGTCGTTGGTGATCCAGCCCATGAGCTTGAGGTTCACCAGCAACTGGTCCATGGGAGTATTGCCGACTCGCTCGCCCATCCCCAGGGCCGACCCATGAACTTGATCCGCACCGCCTTCGATAGCGGCGATCGAATTGATCACACCAAGTCCTCGGTCCTGATGTCCATGCCAGTCGAGTCTCACATTTCCGCCTTGCTCCTCGATGATGTTTTTAACAAACCGCACGACCGCGCGCGCGCCATCGGGCGTAGAGTGGCCCACCGTGTCGCAGACACAAACCGCTTTTGCCCCGCATCGGATCGCGGTCGTGTAAAGCGCGCGCAGCGTTTCCGGGTCTGCGCGGGTGGTGTCTTCCGTGACGTACATCACGGGCACGCCCTCATTGATCGCAAACGTCACCGCATCTTCAGTCATTTCGAGGAGTCTCTCCAGCGTCCAGTCCTCCGCAAAGAAACGCACTGATGAAGAGCCGATGAACGTGCAGGCTTCGATAGGAATTCCGGCCCGTTGCGAAATTTCGATAATGGGAATGATGTCGTTGCGATGAGTACGCGCCGCGCAGTTGGGACGGATCTTGAGTTTCCTATCGACTATCTCACGAGCCATACGCTCCACGCCTGCCGCATGAGTCCCACCCGCTCCGGGCAAGCCGATATCGGCTGTATCGATGCCCAGCGCATTCATCAGATGGAGCAGTTCAATCTTCTTCTCGACCGTGGGTTCGCGAACTGAAGGTGATTGCAAGCCGTCGCGCAGGGTTTCGTCGTCAAAACCAATGTGACGATTAGGCGCCTTAACAGCGGGATCAATGATGTTCCAATCGTAAACTAGTTCGTTAACAGGCACCGTCGTAGAGACCTCCAGCGAGAACTACATTGAAAGGATTATGGGAGAGTTTGATTACAGCAATGGTGACAGTCAATGTCAAGATAGCCGACCATGCGAGCCCGACACACAGGGAACCGCAAAGAATCGCCGTCACTCAACACTGAGACGAAGATCAACTGTGGAAATTCGCAGGTTGGGAAGGTGGGCTTGCCCCCGCTCAAGATCCGCATCCATTCAAGACGGCCCGCTGAGGGTTTCGTAAGATCCCTAAGCTTGGGCTGTCAATTCAGTCTCGAGTGGGTGAGGATCTTGAGCGGGGGCAAGCCCACCTTCCCAACCTGCAAATTTCCCCAAGTTGATTTCGTCTTCCTTCCCCTTCTCCCTATCTCCCCATGTCCGGGTCTCCGTGTCTCCTCGTTTCCGTGTCCCGGCACTCCCTTTGACGCAAGCCTCGCTCTGGTATAGCCTCTGACGCGTTTCGTTAACAGGCAACTCTCGTCGGTAATCAGGCAATTTTGAACCGGTCGCAATCCCAGTCCCCAATCAAAACGATTGCTCTAGGCTCTGACCGCGCTGCGAAAATCATGGCGGTACGCGCCTGTGTGGCGCGCGTTGCATCAATCGACCCGTCGTGGGCCGAAGCCAACGTCGTGGCCCGGGCCGTCAGTACCAACGCGCCCGTTATGCCCTTAACCGACTGGGAGCTTATGCAGGGCGCACGGGAGAGGGCTCTGGCAGTCCGCGACCTGCTTCGCGGCCAGCGTCTGGAGGCCGAGATTTATGTCGGCCTCGAGGGAGGGTTTCACTCGATTTCGATTGAGGGGGAGTGGCACACGTTTCTACGCGGATGGGCCTACGCCTCTGACGGCAAGAACGGGACCTTTGGAGCGTCACCTTCGATCAGCGTCCCGGACGCATTAGCCAAAAAGGTAATCGAGGGCCGACGCGAATTGGGTCTGGTGATCGACGAATTCTCAGGCAAGCGTCCGGGGTCGACAGCGGGTCAGCTCCGCCGGGGTGGAAGCGACATCCGTAGCCGCGAGGGTGCCTGGGGGGTTCTTTCACGCAACCTCGTCACCCGCTCTCTCAGTTTTGAATTGGCGCTGATCGCAGCCTTTGCGCCTTTCTACAATCCTGAGTTATACCAAGACTTATAAAGGGACTTGATGATGGAAGAGTTGATTTTTCAGGGTAACGAGGAACCGAAGCCACACCCTCGCACAATGCCAGGCTGGGTTGAAGTGATTTCCGGCGCGATGTTTTCCGGAAAGTCAGAGGAGCTTATTCGCCGTCTGCGGCGGGCGAAGATTGCGCGGCAGAAGGTCCAGGTATTCAAACCGGAAGTCGATTCACGTTATTCAAATGACCATATTGTTTCCCACTCCGAGATGCGCCACGAGTCTTCCAAGATCCGCACCGCAGCGGAACTGCTCGCCACGATCGACCCTGATACTGAAGTTGTGGGAATCGATGAAGGTCAGTTTTTCGACAACGCACTTGTTGATGTAGCAAATCAACTTGCACATCGCGGTGTGCGCGTGATCATTGCAGGATTAGATCAGGACTACACCGGCAAACCCTGGGAACCAATGCCTCAACTCCTGGCCATCGCCGAGTACATCACAAAAACTCACGCTATCTGCATGAAGTGTGGCCAGCCGGCCAATTATTCCCAACGCATCTTCGAATCCGAAGAGCGCGTCGCCGTCGGCGCCACCGGGATGTACGAAGCCCGCTGCCGCCGTTGCTTCGTCCCCCACGCCGACGCCCCAACTGTGCGTTCGGAGTGAACCTTCAGTGGCTCACCAGTATGCTGGTGCCCACGCTGAAGAAGACCTGATTCGGACTCTTGTCTTTTCCAAGGCGGTCAGATAACACGCTTTGAGCGATTAGGAGCCTGCCCATGAGTCGTATCTCATTACGCTGAAATCCGTCCACAGCCGTTTTAGTGCGCTCGAAGTCCGCCCGGGCAAGCGATGTTAGTTTTCTCAAGTGCTGAACGTAAGGGCCGTTCGCCGCCGAGAAGCTGTGCTGAAGGAGCATTTCGCCTCGCTTAAAGAGTCCTTGTCCTGAGCCGAATTTATCTAACAGCGCGGCGGCAGCGATCATCTCGTTGGCCTGAACTATTAGCGGGTTAATTAATTCAAAGGCTCGCGCGGGTTCTACGAGCGCATAGGCACCGGCCACCTGCATGAGGGCGTCGATCTGCTTTTGATTGGCTGGTGGACTGTTGATTAATTTGCGGGCCTCATCCAGGAGTTCCAAAGCCAGTTTGCTGTCGCCTTGGGTCATCATGATAGCCGCGGCAAGCTCGGCAAACGCGCCGGCCTGGGCATCCCTGGAGCTTAGGCGCAAGATGATCTCTTTGGCCTCATCTATCTTGCCCCGCTTGATGGCATTGGCAATAGTTAGCTGGTCGATTCGGGCTAACATTTGATCGCGATCTGCCCCGCTCAGATTGTCCTTCGTGATCTGACGTGCCCGATCAACGTCGCCGGCTTGCATCAGTTTTCCAGCGGCCATCATGTATAAACTGTTGCGCATCTGAGGCGGAGCGTCGGCCGCGGCCGTAAGAATCGCGTCAGTCGAACCGTTTCGCATCAGTGGCTCATATTTCATCCAGCCTCTTGTATTGGGGTCAATAGTCTGGGTAACCTCGGCAAGCTTTTGGCGTAGTTGCGCTGTCCGACCCGGAAGACGTTTCTCTAACTCAGGCAGCAGTGATTGCACTTCGATCAATGCGCCCGGGTTATGGTACAACGCGTTCACTGCTGCATTAACGACTGTTTCTGCCAGATCACGAACAGTTTCATCATCCAGCTCCAAAGGTTTCACCTTAGCGTTCCCCTGACCTGGGATTGGTGCATCGAGATCATTTCGCGTTGGCTGTAGGATTGAACGCAGAAGTTCTATAGCTGTAAGTCCTGCTTCCTGGTTAGTCGCGAGGTCTTCAGTCCGTATCTTCTTGACTATGCCCCCGGCCAAATGCGTCGCTGCCTCGCTGTCTTTCTGTTGCAGACGCCGGAGTAAGCGAAGGAGACTTAAAGAGACTCCCTTTTTGAGGCTTTCTTGAGCCATCTTTAAGGCGAGTTTGGGATCCTTTTCAGCGGCCTGAGCAGCGATGTACTGTTCCAGCATCAACTCTTGATCGTGCGTGCCATAGCTCAAGTCGGAACCCTCAGGAACCACAGGACGGGAGCCGCGAAGCAGATCGAGGGCGAACTGGGCATCACGTCCGGCGATCGTTTGTAGCGTTTGAAATCGTGACTGCGCGATTATCCAGTAGGTGTTATCACGCCCGCGGTCAGGCTCACTCGAGTTCAGGGCCAGGGTGAGGGAGTTGACAGCATCCTGAAAGAGCGAGCGGGCGCGCTTCTCATCACGCGTCCAGAGCAAGTCAGCGGCAACAGACTGAAAGAGAGCCTGATTCTCAACAAGCTTGAGCATCTGCGCATCAGCAAGCGTGGAGTCAAGTAGTTTGAGCGCTTTGCCTTCGAGCGCTTTCTGAAGTTTTTCTTGATCTTCCTTCGAACCCTTCGTCGGCGGCGCAGTTTGCGCAAAGGCAGATGGAAAGGTAGATGTTAGCAGAGCAAACGCGAGGACACATAAAGAAAGGAGGCCCGTCAGTCTCATGATCATCTCCCGGCGAATAATCGCATTGACCAATGATCAAAGTCTGCTGCAGAGAGTCGCCGCGCTAGGGGAAAACAGTAGTCGCAAGTACGACAGGGAGACACTGGTTTCGGCGAGTGTATCATGGGCTAAGTTGAACTAACGACCCACTCTTAAGAACCTGATAGTTTGGGTTCTGGCCTTTAGTTTGGTCATCTCATAAGAAATCACGTAAGAATTGTAATCTTACGATGCTGACTTATCTTGAAGTCGTTGCACTTTGAATTAGGCTTAATGCGAGGATGTCCCAAGGCACTTGGAGCGCATAGCTGCAATCGATCCTTTATAGACCAACGCCAAGTCCTGGCGCGCACCGTTACAACGAATGCTCCGGCGATGCCCTTAACCGACTGGCAGCTTATGCAAGGCGCGACGAAAGGGCACTCGCAACGCTCGACCTGACGTTCAAGACCGGCTGGGTTGAGGTAATTGCGGGCGCTGTGTTTTCTGGAAATTCTGAGGAGCTTATTCGTCGTCTGCCACGCGCGAAGATGGCACGGCAGAAGGTCCAGGTCTTCAACCGGAAGTCGATTCGCGTTATTCAAACGAACCATCTGTATGAAGTGTGGCCAGCCGGCCAACTATTCCCAACGCATCTTCGAATCCGAAGAGCGCGGCGCCGTCGGCGCCGTGGGCTTGTACGAAGCCCGGTGCCGTCGTTGCTTCGTCCCGCACGCGGACGCCCCAACGGTGCATACCGAATAGCTACTGCTGCCGCATCTTCGATTGACACTCTTGGCGACAAGTTAAAAGGGAAATGGTGGATTCAACTCGAAGTGCAACTTTGAAATTAGTGGTTAAGAGCAAGCTGCGTTAGCGTAAGCGTGCTTTATCAACCGCCAAGTCAAAGAAGCACACAAATGAACTATACGCAGCTTACTCGTGAACAAAGATACCAGATATCCGCGCTGATGAAAGCAGGACATAACCAGACTCAGATCGCGGCCAACCTGGCTTGCCACAAGAGCACGATCTCCCGTGAGCTGCGTCGCAACCGGGGACTGAAGGGCTATCGCCCTTATCAGGCAGATGAACTCGCCTTCGATCGGCAGTGCGAAGCATATCGCACGCATTGCCTGGGAGACATGGCAACAGGTGGAGCGGCTCTTGCGCCAGGACTGGAGTCCGGAGCAAATCGCCGGACGTCTAAAGCTGGATAAGCAGCCCACCGTAAGCCATGAATGTATCTATCTGTACGTCTATGCCGACAAACGGCGCGGCGGCACACTTCATCGTCATCTACGCAGCCAAAAGAAGCAGCGCAAGCGTTATAGCGGGTATATCCGCCGGGGCCAGATCCCCAATCGCACCAGCATTGATAAGCGTCCCCAGATC
>JACCUI010000036.1 GCA_013811945.1 Pyrinomonadaceae bacterium
CTTCTCGACCTGCAACAGGCCTCAGATAATAACCTGTCTGGGGGACCAACTCTCAGGCCGCATGACACAGAGTTTCTGGTTTCCATATGTGCTCGCCGCTTCGGCGGGCTGCGCAGCTGACCTGCAAGATGACGCGCACTCTATCAAAACCGAGCTTTCGGTGGATTCGCGCCCTCTGACTCGAGCAGGTTAAGGCATCTGACGAAAGGCGGCAACATCACTGCCGACACCACTCTTATTCTGCGCATCCAGACGCCACCACACTGTCTGGGGAGGCGGCCCTGCAGCGGATCAGAACCCGGCGGGTGCTTTGATTTTATGGGGCGCACAACTATGCTGCTCATCTATCAAATGAACCGGCAAGTTTTCATCTGGAGTTCACAACTTTGTCAGACAGTTTCGCGTATAAGCAAGTATGAAGAGAGAACAATGGCCGGAGATTGTGAATATCAACGGAGGAGGAAGCTCTATGCCGAAAGGCAACTTTTTCATCGCTGTGGTGATTCTGATAGTCATCGTTCTCCTGATCGGAGGCGTGGTGACTTACTCGAATATCAAGTTTGCTCAGGAAGGTACGGTCCAGGTCGTGACCAAGTGGGGCGCGATTGAGCGCATCTACGCTCCATCGGATGGATGGTTTACTACGATTGCGCCGGGACGCAAGAGTTACGATGTTAACATTAAATCGTTTACAGAAAGCGCGCAGGTGCGCGTGACCAGTAAAGACAACGCAGCCTTACAGGTCGAGATTTCTTTGACTGCTTACACAGATCCCGCGAAGGTAGCAGATTACGTGCGCAAGTACGGCTTCTCGGAGGAGGAGAGACACCGCCGGCGCAGCGAAATATTAAAAGGAATCGTGCAAACGGAAGCCCGCAATTCTTTCGCGGATTACGGAGCGTACGAGATTTACGCCAATCAGGAGCAGATTCAAAAGCGAATCTTAGAATCCTTGCGCCCGCAGCTCGGCACTCAACTCTTGCTTGTCACAGAATCCGTACAGATCGGCAATCCTGATTTTCTGGACGACAGGGTCGAAGCTGCTGCTTCCGGCGTGGTTGCCAATGAGAAACAGAAGCAGGCGGAAGAAGCCAGACTCGAAGCCGCGAAGGTCGCCGCACAGACCAAGCAAATCGAAGCTTTGACTTTTGCAAATCCGGCTCTGCTCGAAATCAAGAAGCTGGAATTGCAATTAGAGATCGAGCGAGCGCGCGCCGATGGCATCAAGAATCATCAGGGCGCGCTGACTATCATGTATGGTCAGCCGGGCGTCCAATTGCAAGTTCCTGCGGGGAGGTAACGTGAGAGTCCTATTCCTGGTCTGGCTGGTAATCGAAGTCTTGCAACTTGTGTTGATCGGGATGCTGGTCGCTGGTTATCGCAAGTTGCACCGGCGGATGGATGGGGACTATCGCTTCAGCACTCACCCTCCGCCTTCTGTGACGGACGAGTAACGGTCGAACACAGCGATCGGCTAATCAATGTGTTAAATTTGGTTAGGATTCGCTGCACGGAGAGGGGGGACAATGCTCAGTTTTAACTCGATCCACCCGCGGTTCTTCTATGATATCGATTCATCCCTACCCATACATTGAAGAGCCCGGACAGCTTACGGACCCCGGTTGGACGTGTGCACAAGTAACCCTTCACACAAATGCAAAAGCAATAATGAAGCCGGCGATGTTCACGGCTATGAAGAGGAGTGTCTCGCAAGCAAACAGCACCACCGCCTTTGAGACGGTTCTCGCCCAACTCTGCTGGTAGACTCTGCGGAGAGCAAAGATGAGGTAAATCATTGCTAATGGGAAAAGAGGTTTAAGACTTTTGTCGGAAGGTTCGCCCCGACTGCGCCCGAAACAATAAACAAGAAGGCAAAACGCTCTTGCAGAAAAAATCAAATGAGTAATAGTGAAGCGAAAAGACCAGATGCTCAACTTAGTATCTCTTCAGACCGTAGTACAGCAGCGTTAAAAATAATCCCGACACAAGGACGCTCATAAATCTCAAGGCTGCCGAAATCTTCTCCGCCTTCTGATAAAGTTTCTCGGCCAGGGCTTTAGCGTCAACTCCTTTTTTCTCCGCAATGGCAATCATCCTGGGGCTTCTGGTGGCGGAGGCCACTCCACCACCTCTAACCCCAGAGAGTGCTCCCCATGCGAAGAGAAAGTAGATAGCGCTGCATGTCAGGTATATGCGAATAGCATTTGCGTAGCTTCCCTTACTTCCACCAAGATACTCGGCAGTGAGGAGTCCGGGTCTAAACAGCAAAAAAGTGGAAGTCTTGAAAATTTTGTTTGAGTCGAGGTGAGTAAACTCATGAATGACATGACCGAAGAAGTGCTTCACACCGAACTCATGATGCTGAATCTTTTTTTGACCACATCTGTGGCAGTACTCGCCGGTTAGGTCGGCTCCGCAATTTCGGGCATAGCTCGCTTTGAGAGCTTTCTTTCTTAGTCTCCAAGACCTCAACTTGAGATGTCATTTACCAGCAACCCTCGTTAGTTATGTCGCCAAACGTGAGTCTCACGCTTTATGGTTGTGGAGACCGCAGTGGCTGGTTGGGCCATGGTTCTCTACTCTATGTATTTGTCCCAAAATGCTTGCTAGTTCTATTTGCTCGACCACATCCACCCACATATGTGCAGGATCGGACAGGCCAAATCGTCGCTGACCCCATTTCTCGTCCGGCAATGGATAAGCAATGGGAACTCCGGCCTTATTAAGTCGTTAAAACTCCGTCACTGCCTCTGCTACCTGAAGAGTCGAGAACATTCCTTTGTCCGCTAAAATGCTTCGGGGCGGGGCGGCTGAGAAGGATAATCCGGGGACATGAATGCGAGCCCGTAAGGGTTGTCGGCGGCCGACAGCATGTAGAGGTACCATGTTGCCTGGAAACTACTTGGACCCGAGCTGGCGGACATAGAAGTCTCGGCATTCGGCCAGCTCACTCGTCACGACAATTGGATATGCTGCCTGCAATTGCATGCGGATGTCCTTCTCAGTGTTGTTTTGGTTTTCGTCTGCCGCCATGTACTGAAGCTGTAATGCCGTCAAGTACGAGTCGTCCTTATGAAGCGCTCCGCGCTCCGGCAACCACCTGATTATCAGCACCTTTTCATCCTCACCCTCCTCTTCTACTATGAACCTGGCCTCTTCGACGCTGTACTCATGTCTCCCGCCATCATCAAAGAAGCCGTCCCGCACGTTGTAGTCAAGATCCGCCACCACCTCTTTTCCCTTAGTGAACACCAGAAGCCTGATTGTATCGAACATCTCGATGTTGCTGCGGTTTGCCCCTGCCCACTCGAACCCAAGCTTTCGGTTGATTGCTTCAGGGGGGGTGTAAGGCTGAATGACGTGCATCCGATCCCACTCGAAGGGCGTAAGGTCACGCATCTGAATAACTGTGCCCGAGCCTTGCTTAACCGTCTTGACCAATTTCTGCTCCAACTCATCGCCTGTATCACGGCAAGCAGCCGTAAGCGCAAAGGCAAATAAGGCAAGAAATGAAAAGGATATTCTCTTTAACACAAAGTAAGGAACCCAAATACTATTTGTTATGCCGCTCCGCTTTTAGAAGAAGACGTATAACGGATTCGCAACGTTGCGGTGGTCGAACTGGTAGGGAGCACAAACGCGAACAAAAAAGCCCACGAAAAACATAACCGAAGCCCTTTCTCACTCATGAGTTAACCACACGCAGTTCCTTGTGGTTTTTCAATTCAATTGCCGAAGATGGCCTCGTACATGTTGACTTCAAATCGACTTGCTCTTTATTACTTAATACCAGAATTATGTCCATGTCAGCATTAACTGCCCCGATCCCAGTATAACTGTCTCTGAAACCACTACCCCGGTCTGAGGATTCGGTTCTAGGATTACTAAACGCAGAATGATCGTACTGATATAACACCTTGTCGATTGAACTCATGATTTGTGGCGGGGCCTCAATCCAGACAGAGTAGAGGTGCCGAATCCTTCCATCAGAAAATGTGTCTACCGGTTCGGCTGATCTATCGGCGCGCGGCGTCACACTGCGTCGAATCAACTCAACGGACACATCCGCGGAACCATCGGCCTTGGGAGCCGGCGCGTCCGGTGATCTTTCTAAAGTCACAGTACGGGCCGGCTGAGTCGTCTGGGCCGGTTGAGAGCTTGCCAGCCAAGGCGCTATCTTGTCCCAGTTACCAATCACAGCGGCACCTAATACCCCCACCAACCCGATTATGGCGATGATTATTTGAGCCCTATGACTTTGATCCGATGTACTCATTTTGTTGTCCTCGCTCTACTACGATAAGTCCCCAACGAGTTAGGTTGTAGTCCTCGTGTTGCAACGCGAGAGTGTTTAGTATAATACGCTCCCGGTCGCTAACCAGGCGTCCGAATCGCTTCTTCGTAAGCTCTTGATAGCTCTCGCTGGTTGGTAATGCAGATGTCTAAATCGCGTAGCAGCCCGTCGCCTATACCGTAAATCCAACCGTGCACCGCCAGCTCCTGCCCCCGGTCCCACGCATTCTGCACAATCGTCGTCCGGCTGACGTTCAGCACTTGTTCGATGACATTCAACTCACACAGCCTGTTCAAGCGTTGTTCTTCATCGCTGATTTCTGACAGCAGCGCCTCGTGGCCATGCATGACATCCTGCACGTGGCGCAGCCAGTTGTCTGTGAGGCCAAGTTTGAGATTCTGCATCGCAGCCTGCACGCCGCTGCAGCTGTCGTGACCGCAAACAATCACGTGACTAACCTTCAATAAGTCCACTGCGAATTGAAGCACCGAAAGGCAATTGAAGTCAGTATGAACAACCACGTTCGCAACGTTGCGGTGAACGAACAGATCCCCAGATGAGAGGCCGACGAGTTGAGTTGCCGGCACGCGACTGTCCGAACAACCGATCCACAGATAGCGCGGAGTCTGTTGCTGAACCAGGGCCTGAAAAAATCCCGGGTCGTTCGCCTTTATACGCTCGGACCAAGCCCTATTATTCTCAAGCAGCTCTCTTAAGTTTCTCATGTCAGCAATTGAGGTCACAGGTCACTAGAACACCAGTACGGATCTTTGCGAATAAAGATCTTGATAGGCAGGTATCGCGGGGCGGCTAGATCGGTTTGTTGAAGCCGCGCGTAAAGAGTTGAGAAAGGCCAGGACTACGACATCGGTTTTGACTGAAGCTTATCAAGGCGATACTCCAGGCCTGTTTGATCGGCTCGCATGGTCAGCATATCCTTGGCGAGCACATCAATCTTTCGCACCATCTGATTCGAAGCCTGTTCTAAAGCACCCAGGTGCTCCTTCACCTCGAGAATCTCAGCCAGGGCGCGCTCCCAAATCGGCTTCGTCTCAACCGCACGCCGCTCGGCTTGGCTTTCGAGCGACCGCAAACGCCCATTGATGGCATCCAGGCGGGTCAGAACGCGCTCTTCAAAGGACGGCCCATCAGGCATGTTTTCAGTGGTCTCTTCGCTCACGTCATAGATTATGACGCCTAACCAGGGTTCCAAACAAGTAAGAACCAGGGCTGGGCAATTCGCGGAACAAGCGGCGGCCGATCGCTACTTTTCACTTGCTACGAGCGAAACCCATCCGAAGTCGAATCCCTCAAACCGGAAGAACCTCCACTTTGTGCTATCAAGAGGGAATGTAAGGAGACTACTTCCTCAACAGACAAGTAGCGCATCAGGCGAGGCGGCCATAAAGGTCAGCGTTTTTCTTGAGAACGTAATCGGAGGAATCGCGGAATTCCGCGTCGAGCTGCGCGAGCTTCTCTTCAACAGTCAGAACCAACAACTCTTCAAGAGAAACACTCAGGCGCTCCGCAGCTTCTTCAAGCTTGGAAGCGGTTTGGTCTGGCAGCTGAACTTCAAGCGTCTTCATGAGGATAATCTACACCAATAAGCACTTCAGGCTATGCTCAAGTTGCCTGCCGATCGCTCCGGGCGGCGCGCGTGCAGAGCCCGTGATTGAAGCGGAACTTTGGAGACACGCGAGTGCCGCGCCGGTCCAACGTGCTCACGCTTGCAGCTAGCGCTCGCGTTTTCGGCAGCCGGGCGACACCTGCACGCGGTGGTAAGTTATCGATAAAAGGCCGCCGATTCCGGTCCGATGCGAGGCTAGTTAGACGTCATATCCATTTTCTGCCAAAGGTTCGAGCACCCATACCGTCATTTGTCGACGGTAGCGTTCCGCGATGTGGCTAGGCGGCAGGTCTTTTTCCTGGATCACGTAACTCCATCCGGCGACTAAATTATCCCCCACCGCGAGCGCCTCCACGGCAGCTCGAAACTCAGGAAGTCCTTCAGCAATTGCCTCGTCGGACTTGTGGCTCAAGAGACACGGAGTGGCGGCTTCGTGGGCAATGTAGTTTCGAGCATCTAGCCTTTTTCAAAACCTCGAATTGTTCTGGCTTGATGCCATAAGCCTTGCCAAAACGCGAAACAATCTCACCTAGGAAACGCTTGAGAAGAAGGGTCGAAAAATCCGGTAGGTCATCCACATCAGCAATCTTTCCTTCCTTGAATGCCCTTCCAAGATCCCAAATCAGTAGAACGTACTTGCAGTTCTGCTCGAAGCTCTGAGCGAGAAGCACGCTTCGACCCACCGCTTCCAAATAGCGTTCGTGAAGGTCTAAGAAGTCGTCTAGTTGGAGCCACATACTTTGATGGCTAACCCTTGAAGTAATCGGCAATTCGTGAATGGAATTCAAACTTCATCACAGGAATACCACTGTGAGAAATCCAAACGCATTAAGAGAAACCTCTTTCAAAGGGAAGCCTCTTTCACATCTGTGGCGTAGCGACTTTTCAACCCTAACCTGAACAATTTCGCCATTGCTCGGAACATGGCACGCGTCAGGATGAATACAAACCCGAGGCTCAGAAGACTCGCGCGACGAGAATCCTCAATTCGTTGAATCCTTAGTTTGTTAGCTCGTGCCAATTCCATGCTCAACTATCAGCTTAGCAAACTGCTCTCCATCAACAAGCTCAATCCGAATCCCCTTGTCGTCCAAGTATTCCTGAGCGGCTTGGTATGCATCGTCAGAGATAGAGCCCGACGTGATTACCATTCCAAGATTCGCCATTTCTGCCTCAATGCCGCGAATTAACTGTTCGACGACGCTACGTTCCACCGGCGGCTCTGGCTGCCAATGCTTGGCTTGAACAGCTACCCGTTGTTGGAACGCGCCGGCCACGCGGAAGGTTGCTATGAGATCCGCGCCTTTGTCCTGATTGCGAGACACAATGCGGCATTCCTCGGCACCCAGGCCCAGTAAGACTGTTTGAATCAAGCGCTCGAAACCGAAACTCTCTATGCGACCGCCGCGCATCTCCGAAAGGACTTCACGAATCAAGCGCGCCCTCAAATCGCTTTCAAACGTAGGCGCTTGATCGCCCGCGGCTAAGACAAGACACTCGTCAATCTCATCGACCACGTCAGAGGCGTCCGCGCAGGTCCCATGAACTTCATGCGTGAGAGAAGCGCGGAACGTGCAAGCTTTCGAGCGATAGGCTTCTTGTCATTAAGCCATTTGACGGGCCGTCTATACGCCGTGTCGTCGTCTTCATGGTCCTGAAGATAGACCCCAGAGCCGGCAAGTTCCGCAACATAGAAGTCGGTGCTGTACGGAACAACGACGAGGTCGCCCGGTTTCATCTCTCGAACGAAGCGCCACATATGTCCAGCGGCAGCCCCGGCCTTTCGTAGCGTTGCCTCGTCAGAGTAGTAGGTGTCTCGAATGATCTGTCGAAATTGCTCCCAAGTAAGAGATTCATCGAGCAGGCCTTCCGAATGAGACCACCCAATGATGATCTGGTCTGCTGCTAGGGCATCAGGCACCTTGTCTATTCCGCTTGGAGCGATTCGAAGAACGTAAGCTCTTTTGGTCATGGCTGCAACATGAAAACACTACGGTTGTTGAGCTTCAGACCGCGGGGGCTTCACGACCACCGCCGGGACGTTCTGCTCCTTTACGAGTTGATTGAATGCGGGTACATCGGTGCTCATGACGCGAGCCAGGCGCTGAAGCTGAGTATCTATCTGGCTCACTAACTCGTCGTAGACGGCGTAAGACTGGTCCGTCGGCGCAGCATCGCCACGAGCAACCACACCGCCGAGTGCGGCTAGTTTGTTGTTGAGCCGGATAGGAAAGTTTAGCGGATCCTGGCTGCTTTGGTTTTTGGTCTGGTAGAGCGTCTCTTCGATTTCAGCGAGAGTCTTGTTCAAGGCCGTAGCCGCGTCGTTTATTGCCTTGAAGTTAGGTTGGCCTACAACCCCAGCGGGCTGACCAACTGGGGACCCCGGGTCTTTAACTCGCTTCAGCAAGTCTTCCACTTGCTTGCGGACATCGCGAATCTGAATCACTGCATTGTGCGTTTCCGTGACCTTATCGCGAATCTTAAGTCCGAGTTCCTGCTGCTTCGCATAGTCAGCGGAGGTTGCCGAAAGCCGTGGGTCCGGTTTCACTTCAAAGTTCTCAACCATAGTTGCGCCATCGACCGTGAGCTTCACGCGATAACTGCCCGGCACGATTCGCGGCCCACGAGTTTCCCCTGACCAAAGAACCATGCCTGGAAAGCGGACCGTATCCGGATGACGCATGTCCCAGATAAAGCGATTAAGTCCCACATCGATCGGCACCCGCGCCGGCGTCCCGCCGCCAGGAGGGCCGCCTTCTTCGGCTGCGGCGGGCTGCTCCGGGGTCGTCAATCCCTGACCAGGCGAGGGAGACGGCTTTGGAGCCGCACCAGTGAACTTTCGTATGGACTTCCCCCCCGTGTCGAGAAACTCAAGCACCACATCGCCGGAGGGCTTTGCTTTAAGTGAGTAGTAGACAACCACTCCGTTGGGCGGGTTTTTTCCGACAGTCGCAGTGGCCGGAAGCGGGAAGCCGCCTCCGCCTTGCATGCGATACGCGACCTCGGGTTTAAAGAGTCGAGTAGTGGGGGCCGCAGATTTGCCGATCTCCATCATTTGGTGTATGAGGGGCAGGTCGTCAAAGATCCAGAACGACCGACCTTGGGTTGCGGCCACGAGATCCTGATCACGTTTGTGGACCGCCAGATCTGTTATGGGAACTACGGGAAGATTGAACTGCATGGCCCGCCATTCCGCGCCGTCGTCGAATGACATATACAAGCCGGTCTCCGTTCCCGCGTAGAGCAACCCCCGTTTGTTGGGGTCTTCGCGAATCACCCTCGTAAACGCGCGCTCGGGGATTCCGTTGGTGATCTTTTTCCAGGTCTTACCGTAGTCCCCTGTCTTGTAGAGATAGGGTTTGAAGTCGTCCCACTTGTACATCGTAGCTGCGAGATAGGCCGTGGCCGGATCATTGGATGAAGCCTCAATTGAATTGATTTGAATCCACTCCGGCATCAGATTTTTTGGCGGTGTCACATTGTCCCAGTTCTTTCCGCCATCCCTGGTCACGTATACTAAACCATCGTCGGAGCCGGTCCAGATCACACCCTTCTGCAACTGCGATTCCATCGTCGCAAAGATCGT
>JACCUI010000073.1 GCA_013811945.1 Pyrinomonadaceae bacterium
GAAGATCCAGTGGTACCTCGCGGCGGAGTTGCGCGACCGTATCCGTCACACCGGCGTGCGTATTACGGTGCTCGACAAGATCGCTCGTAAGCAGTACGCAGTGGAACCACGGCAGTACGAAGGACGACTGCTGCATCAATTGCCGACCATTCGCGCTACGCTCGGCGACGTTTACGTCGAGCTTTACATGAACGAGCCGAAAGAATGGAATCGAGTCGCGCTGTTTCGACACGGCACGCGTGTGTTCGAAGACGTTTCCGTGGTGGACGAACTGGCGAAGCCGCCGTGGACAACGCGGTATCTTCAAGGCCACATCGATGCGCCTTTCGTCAATCTAACGCCGGGCACCCGCAGCGGCATTATCCACGATGAAGCTTATTGCGCGCTTTTGGATGCGCTGCTCCCGTTGGAGGAAAAGCTGATCGAGATGTTCGAAG
Source organism: Pyrinomonadaceae bacterium (assembly GCA_013811945.1). Classification (GTDB taxonomy): domain Bacteria; phylum Acidobacteriota; class Blastocatellia; order Pyrinomonadales; family Pyrinomonadaceae; genus PSRF01. The sequence continues at coordinate 438 of JACCUI010000073.1, forward strand.
CGCAGCGTCGAGCTGAGGAAGAGCAAGCCAGCCGTGAGCTATTGCAGACAATCCAGCGCGCGTTTCGCGAGGCACTCCTGGCGCTGCCGGCCGAAGAGTACGACTGGTTCGATATTCATACTCGTGCACAACGGGGTTCGGGAAGCAGCAATCGTGAGTTCGATTCTGGCGAAGAACTCACGGTTGGCGTTACGGAGCCTGAGACCGGCAACACAAGGCAGCGACAGTTTTTCGAGTTCGCTGGTCCGCTTTTCAGTGTCGCGGTCTCACCGGCCTCGAGTGTCGTGCGGGTTGGCGAGCAGAGGTCGCTGCGTGCGTTGCCCTATGATCGATCCCGTCGCCGCGTCGAAACCGATATCACCTTCATGTGGGAAGTAGTAGAAGGCAATGGCGCCCTGGATCGTCGTCATGATCAGGCGGTGAGCTTTCTTGCTCCCGCCGAGCCTGGCCTGGTGCGCGTGAGGGTCAGGGTTTGCCAGGGCGACATTGAGCGATCAGGCGACGCGCTAATAACGGTGACGCACGAACTACTTCCACAGGGTGGAACGACAATGGTCGAATCGTCGGGTTTGCCGGGTTACACTTTCGAAAGCGCGCCGGGCGATTCATGGCGATCCAGATTCGATTCGACGCGGAATATAATTGTCGTAAACAACGGTCATCGCGATTTCGTGTACGCCGGTCGCAACAAGTCGCTCAAGCTTCGTTACTTGGTCCGACTGTATTCAAAGGAGCTCGTGCTGAAGAACTTCGTCGGTTTACCGCCAGACCAACTCCTGGAACGCATGGTCGAGCTATCGTTAAGAACCGAGGAAAACCTCTAACGTTTTAGGATATCCAGGAAGCGGTTGACCGAATCAGGAAGAACGCCTGGCGTGACTCGGAACATTCGAGCCAGACGAGGTAATTAGAATCTGACTTCCAAATCTTTGCTACTACTCGTCTACCGCAAGAGTTAAGGCACCTCGCTTTGCTTCGAGAAGGACCGTGGAAAGTTCGCGTCGGGCTCGAAACCAAGGTGCCGATCGAACGCTCAGTCGACTTGGTTGTGCCTAACCCGGTGAGTTCATTGTTCAGAAGCTCCTGATCCACAAACGCCGAGATGCTGGTAAAAAGGCGCAGGATGTATTGTACATTCACGATACGCTGGAGTTGTCGGTGCGTCGCTCGGGAAGTTGCGAAGGGGTTTGGAAAGATGAAGTGCGCTCCAAGATGCCCTCGAACGGCGGAAGGAGCAATCGCCGTGGCTATCGAGATCTTCGAGAATGTAACGGACGTTATTCGTGAGGCCGCCCGGATACCACAAGACCGCAGGCTCACGAATGGGTGGAAGGATGTAACTGACTTTGACGGCTGCGGATTCGGTAAATACTGCTACATCTGGTTCGTCTGTCCTTGTTGATGCTCCTCAAACCGTCTCATAATCTGTTGGTTCGCGGTTCGAATCCCTGCTGGGGGCACCATGTAAGTGGGCAGGAGCAGGAAGCAGGCACGTCAAGAAGCTTTCAGGCTCAACCCAGTCCTGTTTTCTTAGAGAGATAAGAAGGAAGATTCGTCGTGACTCACGGAAAACCGATTAGGATAGGAATCATTGGTGCCGGGTTTGCTCGCACTACGCAAATTCCCGGATTTCGGGATTGCATGGGCGCGCGCATCGTCGCCATCGCCAGCAGAAACCCGGAACACGCCGCCGACGTCGCGAAAGAGTTTGAAATTGAGCATGTTGCTGACGATTGGCGCGAGCTGGTAGCGCGCGAAGACGTTGACCTGGTCAGCGTCGTGACGCCGCCCGCGACCCACATGGAAATGACGCTGGCCGCACTTGATCACGGCAAGGCCGTGCTTTGCGAAAAGCCGATGGCCATGAGTGCCGCGGAAGCGAAACGCATGACCGAAGCCGCGCAAAAGGCGGGGGTGCTGGCCCTCATCGATCACGAGCTCCGTTTTTTGAAGAGCCGGCGGATGATGCGTTCGATGTTGACCAGCGGTGCAATTGGCGCCGTGCGCCACTGCAACTACGTCTTTCGTTCTGACTATCGCGGAGTGTTGGACCGTCCCTGGGATTGGTGGTCCGATGAGAAAATGGGCGGGGGCACACTCGGCGCCATTGGCTCCCACGTCATCGACTCTTTTCGCTGGATGTTGACCACAGAGATAAGCGCAGTCTCTTGTATGCTCAACACGCACATCGCTGAACGTCCCGATAAAGCCACTGGCGCGATCTGTCGCGTCACAACTGATGACGAAGCCAAACTTCATTTCCGATTCGCTGACTCCTCGCTAACCAGGAATGCCACCGGCGCTGCTGCTCTTTCAGTAGTGGAATCCGGCAGCAATGAGAATCGCCTCGAAATTTACGGCACCACGGGCGCGCTGATGGGCCAGGAAACAGGTGAAGTGTGGCATTCACCCGCAGGTTCGGATGCCTGGCGACCTGTTCAAGTGCATCAGGATCCGATGGCCCCTGGGATGCGCCCGGCCAGCTGGTCACGAGGCTTCACGAATTTCGCTTGCAACATCGTTGAGGCTCTGCGCGAGGGTCGCAAGACGGTCGAAGGAGCGGCGTCTTTTGAAGACGGCTACCGGGTTCAGCTTGTATTGGATGCCGCGCGTGCTTCGAACTCGAGCGGATGCTGGACTCGGGTCAGGTAAGAAGTCGGCAGGAGGCAGGAGCAGTAGGAGCAGCGAAGATTTTCCTTTTGCTATTTCTCATACTCTCATTACTGTCCCGACGTTGATCGGTCTATGTTTGTATCTAAGTTTGGATCTGATCGACTTGGGTTCTGAGTAGCGACTCACTCCTGACGCGGGCCATGAGGTCAGTACCATTACGCGGTAGCGGGTGGGTCCTCATTAGCTATGCTCAACGATCAAAGTCTGGGGATGTACTGTCTCATGAAGACCGCGGCTTGAGTGACTGCTAGGTTGGACCCACCCGCTACCGCGTGGTGGTACTGACCTGTTGAGCCGAAGCGACCGGATTGCAGCAGTAAGCCGCGGTGAATTGAAATCGATTGCAACATGCATAGGAGTAGTCGATCAAATCGAACAAGGTTCAAACAATGAGCCGATCAACGTTGGGAAAGTAGTGATGTCAAATGAAAAATGAAAAGTGTCCTCGCCAACGATAAAGCAGAGCCTCGCCGCATCCGTGTCGGGGTTGATACCGGTGGAACGTTCACAGACTTTGTCTGCGAGTTTAATGATCGCCTGCAAGTCTTCAAGCTTCCTTCCACACCTGACGATCCTTCGACTGCTATTGTTGCGGGTTTGAATCGCATCGCCGAACTTGCCGGTATTAGGCTTGGGGATATCGAAGTCGTTCACGGCACCACAGTGGGGACCAATGCGTTGCTCCAAAGACGAGGCGCACGTACCGCACTCATCACAACGAGGGGGTTTGAAGATGTTCTGGCAATTGGCAGACAAGCGCGTCCAGAACTCTACAATCTCGACGCCATTCGCCCGCCGCCACTTGTACCCGACCGTCTGCGATTCGGCGTTCGGGAGCGCATTGCCGCATCAGGGGAAGTGCTGGAAGCCTTGGAAGATGATCAGCTCGATGCTCTGGTCGCAAAGTTGAAAGCGGCGCAGGTGGAGTCGGTTGCGATTTCTCTCCTTTTCTCCTTCGTGCATCCGGCACACGAACGTCGCATTGCGGAGTCTGTCTCCTCCCTTAACGTTCCGGTATCGGTTTCTCACCAGATTCTGCCGGAATATCGCGAGTATGAACGCACTTCGACAGTTACCATCAATGCCTATCTGCAACCTCTCATGGGTTCGTATCTCAAGAGACTTGCAGCCCATGCTTCGGGGCTCCGGGTGATGCAATCTTCCGGCGGCAGCATCTCGGCCGCCGCTGCTGCTGATGAACCTGTGCGCACCATTCTTTCGGGTCCGGCAGGTGGCGTGGTAGGGGCATTGCGCGCTGCGCGATCGGCCGGACTGGAAAATATCGTTACTCTTGATATGGGCGGCACTTCAACTGACGTGGCCCTGTGTGATCGAGCAGGCTTGCGCATGACCAACGAGGCGGTGGTTGCGGGTCTGCCGGTTGCGGTTGCGGCTATGGACATTCACACCGTGGGCGCCGGCGGTGGATCGATCGCCAGGGTTGATGAGGGCGGCTCGTTGCGGGTGGGCCCTGAGTCGGCCGGAGCCGATCCCGGACCTGCCTGTTACGGGCGGTCGATGTTGCCTACCGTGACTGACGCCCACGTTGTGTTGGGCCACTTTGGTGGGGCTGGTCTATTGGGAGGAGAGTTTCCGCTCGATGAGCAGCGGGCGCGCGAAGCGATATCCATGCTTGCGGCTGAGATGAGCAAAGCCGCGGGCCGAAAGGTCAGCATCACCGATGCAGCTCAAGGGGTGATTTCGGTCGTGAACACAAACATGGAACGGGCACTGAGAAGTATTTCGG
>JACCUI010000074.1 GCA_013811945.1 Pyrinomonadaceae bacterium
GCACGTCCATACCCACATAATACGTTTTCATAGGGCTCTCCTTCCGGTATCAACTTGAAGTCGTGGAACAACTCCAAGCTATCACCGCGGGGGCGCCCTTTCAATATAGAGTAGCGACCGGATCCTATATTCAATGCGCCTTTGATTGCGGTCTTGCCTAGTGTTGAGTGTAGGATCCGGTCGCTACCGCTCGCGGTTCTGTATGGAGCAGGAACTGCTCCAGGTGATCGCCTTCGAGTCCTTCCATTCTGATTCTTGACACAATCTCAGAGGTCATTCCGCAAGAAGCGTCGACGCCTGAGTTTTTCACACCTAACAGCAAAAGACCGTTAACTCAGGCATCTCGCTTTAATATGTAATCAGCAATCGCGCGCAGACGCTCGGTGGGTGTGTCGATCTGCTCCAGCACGGCGCACGCCTCCTGGTGAACCAGATCCGCGCGCTGATGTGCAGCCTCGATTCCATAGAGCGATGGGTAGGTAGCTTTTTGCGCGCGTGCGTCTTTGCCCGGGGTCTTGCCTAGAGCCTCCACTGTTGCAGTAATGTCGAGAAGATCGTCGGTGATTTGAAAAAGAAGACCGAGCTGCGCCGCATACCTACTAACAGCTTCAAGTTCCGGATCGGTTGCCCCTGCAATGATGGCGCCGCAACGGGCGGCAGCAATAATCAGCGCCGCAGTCTTCAAACGGTGAATCTGCTCCAACTCCCCAGTCGTCACCGCGCGCGATTCCGCTTCGAGATCATGGGCTTGTCCCGCCACCATTCCTAGGGGCGTGCCGGCAGCGCGACATAATTCGCTAACCAAAAGAACTCGCTTCTCGGTCGAGAGCGACGATTCTTCGGCGATGGTCTGGAAAGCAAGAGTTTGCAACGCATCGCCCGCGAGAATCGCGGTAGCTTCGTTAAATCGTATGTGACAAGTGGGCCGACCACGCCGCAGTTCGTCGTCATCCATCGACGGCAGGTCGTCGTGGATCAGCGAATAAGTGTGAATCATTTCCAGAGCACAGGCGGTGGCCAGGAGCTTCTCGGGGTGAGCTCCGAAGGCTTCGCCGGTTGTGAGTAACAGGATAGGCCGAAAGCGCTTGCCGCCAGCGAAGACGCTCCAGCGAATCGCCGTGTGCACTGAAACCGGATCTACGGATTCCCCGGGAAGAAGGCGATCGAGCGCGCCGTCAATTAACGCATGGCGTTCGTTAAAGAAACCTTTCAGGTCAAAGGCAGGGCCTGAAAGCTCGGAAGACGTTTTCATTCTCCGCCCGGGCTCTCCTGAGGTATGGCGTTGGAATCTTCAAATGGGGTCACCACGGCGCGTCCCTGATTATCGCGCAGCAGTACCTCGATGCGACGTTCGGCTTGACTGAGTCGTTCCTGGCACTCTCGCGAGAGGCGAACGCCTTGCTCGAATAGCTCCAGACTCTTTTCCAGCGGCAAGTCGCCCTGCTCGAGTTCACGGACAATTTGTTCAAGCGCCTCGAGCGACGCTTCGAAGGTTCTGGACTGCTGTTGGTTATTCATCATTAGATCTCGCTGTGGAACCGGCCATTCACGCCAGGGGCCGTGGTTACGCTGACTATCTAAGCGGACCAATCGCCGGAAAATCTTTCATAATGTCGTCCACGATTCGTGGTACGACAGAGTCATCCTTCATGGCCGCCACTTTCCACCGTTCGCCGTCGCGCTGGAGGGTAAGCTCGATCTCACGGCCTTGCACCGGCGCGACCGCCCTCGCGGTATCGCCGTCAGTTGTAATCTTAACCAGATAAGGCAGCCCGATAGCGAGGATAACGAACGGCTTCGGTTCCGACTCCTCCGAAATCTCCTGCAATCGTTTCACCAAGGAATCGCGAACACTCTGCTTCACACTGGGAAGCAGGCTTGGCACCAGCCCTTCTACCCGCCTGCGCTGCTGAAGGCTCAGCGTACCCCCATAGCGTGCGACCGACTTATCAGTAACCTCGGTCGACAGACTATCCACTATCTTGTCAATATCGACGATTTCATTAACCAGCGCCGCGTCATTTCGCTGCACCGCATCAACGAGTAATGCGAGCGAGTATGCTGGCGTCGTCCGGTAATGCCGCCACCATAGATAGCCACCGGCCGCGACTAGGACAGCCACCAGGACACTAATGATTCCCAGCGCAGCCACAATCTTTGGCCAAAGTCTGCCTCGGCCTTTGCTCGGACCCTTCGCAGTCCAAGGTTGCTCGAAACTGATTACGAAACGTTTGCGGCTTTGCGGCCCACCGGCTTTCTGCTCAGGAGTCATCGCTCTCGTTCTGGTAAAGAATCTTGGAGAAGCTTAGTTTCCTCAATGCCCTCGACCCGTGCCTCCAGCCTGCCTTTAGCCAGTCGGACACTGATGGGATCGCCAACCGAAGCAGACTGCGCGTTGCGCAGCAGACTTCCGGACTGGTCATGCACGATGGCATAACCACGATGGAGCACGGCCAGGGGCGACAGCGCGTCGAGCGAGGTTGCTGCCAGGCCGAGACGAGTCCGGGCTTCCTCAAAATGTGTCTCCATCAGACCACTGCAACTATTGTATGCGGTATTGAAGCGCATCCTGGCGTTGGCCAGACGCGTTTGCAGCCGCGCGGGTGATAGCTGGAAAGAAACAGCGTCAGCGCGTCCGCGCGCATCCCGCACAGCCCGATTCATCTGCAGTTGCACGCGGTGAGTCGCGGAATTAGTTTCGATTCGCGCATTCCGCATCCGCGAGCGTACTTCGTCAAAGACCTGAGACAAAGCGCGCTCTTGCACTCTGGTACGAGCGTCGACAATCTTGAAACGCATCAGTTGCGAGAGGCTGCGTCCGAGCTCGGCCAGGGTCGAGCAGATCTGATCTTCCTGCGTGGCAACCAGTTCCGCGGCTGCAGACGGCGTTGCTGCTCTCAAGTCGGCGGCAAAGTCGGCGATCGTGAAATCGGTTTCGTGACCCACCGCTGAAATTACCGGAATTGTCGATGCGCGGATCGCGCGGGCGACTTCCTCTTGATTGAAGGCCCACAGATCTTCGGTTGAACCGCCACCGCGTCCAACAATAAGGACATCGATCAGGTCGTCGCTAAGGCCGGCGTGCTCGGCTCGTTTGTGGTGCTCGTTAACCAGTCGGATAGCTCGCGCGATCTCGCTGCCGGCACCATCGCCCTGCACACGAGCGGGTGAAAAGAGCACGTGGACCGTACGGGTGCGACGTGAAATCACGTTGAGAATATCGCGGAGGGCAGCGCCAGTCGGCGAAGTGACAATCCCCACCCGTCGCGGAAAGACCGGTAAAGGTCGCTTCAACTCTTTCGCAAACAGTCCTTCAGCTTGCAAGCGATCGCGAAGTTGCTCGAATGCAATTCGCAATGCTCCGGCGCCCACGGGATCGAGAGCTTCTACAACTAGTTCGTAGTCACCGCGCGCTTCATAAACGCTTAACCGTCCACGCGCCCTGACATGTAGTCCGTCAGTGGGGCGAAAGCGTATGCGAGAGTTCGCGGAACGAAAACATTTCGCGCGCAGCTGCGCGCCTTCGTCCTTAATGGTGAAATACCAATGACCGGATGAATGCGCCTTGAAGTTTGAGATCTCGCCTTCCACCCAGACGGATGAGAAACGTGCCTCGAGCGCATTCCGCACGGCGCTGGTCAGCTCGGAGACCGTCATCGGTCCGCGCTCGGTTTCGTCAAACAGGGCTGCGAAGAGTGGTTGACTCATTCGTCTGTGCTTGAGGTTAGATTCAATGTGTTTTCGAATCCCGAAGGGATTTCAGTTAATAGCCTG
>JACCUI010000087.1 GCA_013811945.1 Pyrinomonadaceae bacterium
ATCCACAACACATGACCGAATTACTCGTACGCCGTACCAAAGCGGCGACAAGGCGCCGCACTCCAAAGTTGGCTCGCGTTCACTTCCTGCTTCTCGCAACATTGCGCCCTAACGGGACTGGGTGGCCTCAAGGCTTCTTAGTTGTTGAGGCTGCCCTTGGGCTGGCGGTAGTTGTCCGGGTAGTGGGTTTCGAGGGAGCCGCGGCCGGGGAACCCCCTTTGGGGGCGATACGCCCGCCGCGAGTTAATGCAATACGCTTGTCACGACCTGTCGAATCCGCCACCGCAACTCTAATCGCGCGATATGAACCATCACGCGCCTTGTTGGTCGGGTTATAGGCAACGACGTACTGGGTGCGAAGGTCGCGCACAATTTCGTTGGCAATCCTGGGCAGCTCTGATATTGACTCAGGGAAGAACGCGCGACCACCGGTCTCCGATGCCAGTTTGTTTAGTAGGTTAACCGCTTTGTCGCGCGAGCTCTTGCGGATAAAGCCGCCGTCTTTTTCCAGCTCATTTACGAACCCAATTACGTAGATCTGAACGTCTGCCTCGCGCAGCCGGGCGAACAATTGCTCCTGTTTATAAAAACTGACTCGATCTTCGCCGTCGGTCACAACGATCAAGGCGCGCCGGCGCCGGTCGTTGTCATCGCCCTTCTTGTATTCCGCGACCCGCTCAGCGGATAGAAAAACCGCATCGATAACCGCAGTTTGGCCTCCCTCCACGTACATGTTGTCGAGTCCCTCCAAAAGGAGGTCCATGTTTGAGGTGAAGTCCTGCATGGTTTCGATCTTGTCGCTGCTAATGAAACGGACCAGAAAGGTTTCATCCCCCGGCTTGTTGCTGTTGATGATGCTTTTGCCCGCGTCGATCACGCTCTGTAATTGGCTTCGCAGGGAGCCTGAATTGTCCACCGCCAGGCCGTAGCTGACCGGGACTTCGTCTCGAGTGAAGAAAGCCACGGGCTGTTCTACGCCGTCTTCAAAAACGCGGAAATCAGTCTCTGTAACGTTATCGATCGGCCGGTTATTGCGGTCGATTACGCGAACATTGAGGGTGACCAGCTCAGTGTCTACTTTAACGACCTCACCTTCGCCAAATTCTTCCGGTGGGGTGGGTGTGGGTTTTGGCTTCAGAACGGGCGGTGGCGGAGGCTCGCCTAGTTGCGGAGAGATCCTATCAATTACAGTTTCAGGTGTTTGTCTCGGCGTGGCCTTTGGTATCGGAGTGGGAGTCGCTGTCGGGGCCGCTGTCCGACTTGGGGCCGGGGCTGAGGTTGCCGGTCGGCTCTGGGTTGAACCGCTCGGACGCGCTGGAGCAGGGGTGGGGGTCGGTGTGGCTTGCTCGCTACGGCGAGCCCGCGCCTCCTGAACCACGGCAGCCGAAGTATAACGGGTGCCAATAAGTACTGCGACGGTAAACGCGATCATGCTCAGGAGAACTGCCGTCCATAACCTCGACCTCATCCTATGATAACTGGAAGGATTCTTCACAAATTATGTCCTCACTGAAACGCCTAACAGATGACCGTGTCTCGCCTGGTCTTAGTTTAAAGTATTAGCCCGAGCGTGCGAAGCGCCGCGCAAGCCCCTGGAGGATTGGGGGCGGAGCGCCGAGTAAGCTTCCTCAATAGCGAAAAGCTGGGGCAAACAGGGTCGCGACGACTGCGTCCACTGAGCACACATTAAAAGGGATGCCTTGGGAGGGTGAGTGCGTTGCCGAACAGACTCGAAAACAAGTGTCACCGCGCGCCGGGAATTGCGTAGTAACCCTCCTTGGAACGCACAAACAGGCGCGGCAAGCCACGCGGCGGGGTTACCTTCACCTTAATCTTACGCCACTTGCCATCGTTGGAAAAATTGTTGGGTTTGTAGCCAATCGAATACTGATGGCGCAACTCCAGCGCGATCTGCTCAAAAATGTCGTCCATTTCCAGAGCTGAACGCGGGAAGAAGGCCTTTCCTCCGGAGACGCTGGACAGTTCATCGAGGATGCCCTGGCCCTCCATTCCGAGTGCGCTGCCGGCATCGCCACCGCTGAGAATTCCTACGGAATACAAGACTACATCGGATTCTTTCAACAGGCGTCTAAGCTCATTGAAGGTATATCGGGAATTGTTGTCCTGGCCATCACTGATTAAGAGCAGCGCCCGTTTGGGGTGGAGCCCGCGCTGCACCTTCTCCACGCCGAGATAACAGGCGTCATAGAGCGCCGTATTGCTTTTTGTCTGAACGAAAGTGAGCTTGTCCAAAACTGCATTGCCATCGCGGGTCTTATCGAGCAGCAACTGGGCCCGTGAGTTAAAGGCTATGAGGAAATACTCATCCGAGTTGTGGCTGGTTTGAATAAACTTGGACAGCGCTTCACGCGCGTTCTTAATTTTGTCACCGCTCATGGAACCCGACACATCAAAGATCACGCCGACCGAGACTGGCGAATCATCGTCACTGAAGAAAGTGATCTCCTGAGGTTGCTTCTCGTCGAGGATGGTGAAGGCCTTCTGACCCAGGCCCGAGACGTAGCGACCGTAGGTGTCCGTCACGGTAACCGTCAAAGTGATCAGGTCAGTGTTTACGATGACCGGCCCATCGAGCTCATTGCCCAGCTTTTGCTGGGATGCCGGACCTCCCGTCGCATCGGTTTTCTCCGGTGTTGAGCTAGTCGGGTTTTGCGCAGCCTGTTTCTGGGCTTCGGTAGTAAGGGAAGTTAGTGTTGCAAAAACGAAGAGAAAGGATATTGCGAGCGCGATCCTAAGAGCGCATCTGGCCGGTAAGTGCATATGACCCCCGCTGTTTTCGTCAAGCACCCGAGACTTGCCCCAGACTTGTTGAACGGACCTGAGACTCTGTATCAACAGAGATGCCGAAGAGCCAGGCTATGATGCCCGAGACTTCAATTTTATGGAGTCTACCTGGAAACGGCTTGCGGGGAGACGGTCGCTCGCGAATTCCACTCCTGTCTGTGTTGACTGAGCTCATTGTAGGACAGGGTCTGGAGCCGCGCAAGAACAAACGCCTGGCTGGCCAGTCAGTGCTCGGCCGCCGCATCGCCGCCTCCCACCCGGTTACAAGAATGATCCATTTCAGTATGCAACTTCGTGCATTCTAAAGAGACTTGAACACCGACGGATGATCAAACGCAACCTGCCCTGTGTTAATGACTGCGGCCGGTCAGGCGCGTAATCGCCTGGATCGAATGACCCTTATTACGTAAATGTTCAATGTTCATCCAATTCTCTTAACTGGGCCTTAGGGCTTCCCTGGGGTTGGCGTGGCGCCCGCTGGAATGGAGGCCGACGAGGCGTCTGGCCCCGGCGCTCGCACCGCTCGCGCCTCGCCCGCGCAACCATCGGAACTGCCCGGTGGGTCATTTTTACATGCGCGTTTTCATTTGGCAGACGGTACGCTGCGCTGCGCCGGCAAAAGGTCTATCGCAACGTGAGCTGGCTGAGCGGATGCAGACCACGCAGAAGATGGTCGATTACTACGAGCGCCGCTCACCTAACCCGACACTCTACGTGATGCAGAAGATCGCCGCCGCCTTAGAGGTGAGTGTTACAGAGTTGCTGGGAGAAGACGCCGTAAACGTCAGAGCCGCGCGCAAGAGCGGCCCCACCAGCAAAATGCAGAAAGAGTTTGATGAGGTGGCGCGTCTGCCGCGCCGTCAACAAGACAAGATCGTCGAAGTCGTCTCCGCGCTCATGACCCAATACGAGCAAAGCCGACAATGAACTACTTAATCGGTGTCAGCGGCCTTATCTAATGTCCTCCGGCTTCATCTATTGCGATTGCCTTTTCGTCTCTTGTCTAAAGCCCGTAAAACTCTGGGTTCACCAGCGCAACGTGCAGACCTATATAGCTCCTAGGATCGCCTGCCGGTCTAACTGTGCCGATCACGCTACCGGCTGCAGTTGCTGCCCAAAAGTGACGTTAGTGCTGGCAACGTCTTGGTAAGTGACTAAGAAGTTTCCATTCGTCGGTCTTGCATCTACTGAGTAAGCGCAGGTCTGCCGCCTGGTTCGTATTCCTGCACATTCCTGTAGATGACCTCTCCCGCTAGGGCTGGAAGAGTTACAGCGTTGGCTGCGTTTGCAGGTGAGAGCGCGTGCGCGCCGTCGTGGAAGACTCTGCCGTTCGGACCGGCATTAGCGTCAAAGCCGCGTACGCCGGGACTACCGACAACGGCGTTTTGCAGACAGTTCGGGTTGGTGCTTGGTCCGGTATTCTGCGGGTTAATCTCCGCGGCCCAGTCGTAGTTGTATGCTCCACGTCATGTCATCGTGACTTACGACGGCGCGAGTCATAGAAGAGGTTATCTAGTTCGCTTGTCCCGTCGCATGATCCGGCATACAGGTCTTCGCCCCGCGCGACGCCCAGCACATCCACTAGCTTGCCACCTACATATATTTCAACGCGACCACGCCCGCGTGCTCGGTCACTTTCGGCTGTGATTAATGTCTTCGGCGCGCGTCCGCGAACTCTCTCCAAGTAGAGCCGGACGTTGTGCAGCCGACGCTGATTGAGGCGGCGTGACTGCTCTCCATCACCGAGCCGGGCGATTGCGATTACTAACCCATCGTCGCCAGCTTCAGAGTGTGTTCTATCGAGGCGAGCTATGTTTGATTCGCAAGTGTTGCCTATCGTGACGTATGTCTTCGGTGACTCGGCATTTTGCGCGACGGCATTACCAGTTACGACGAGCCAACATATGCAACACATGCCAGCTAGAACAGTCATTCGCTTTTTGTGGAGTTGCATCATTTTATTTACAGAACACATCAGCGAAGGAGAGATTTCTTCCTTGACGGTTTAGAATCGCTAGGTGCGAATGGATGTAAGGGTATTGCCCGCCGCTATTCCCGCCCGGCCCGCCGATGTTCCCGATCTGGGTGCGACTGGTTATCCTGCCCGGATTGGTATAGTTGGCAACGTGAGAGATAACCAGCGTGACGTTTCGCGCATTGCCTAATTGAGCGTAGTTGATGCCGTAACTACCTGCACCCGGCGCAACGCTCTCCCTGCTGAACGGCCTGCCGCCTCCTGCCGGGGCATAGACTCCGGTTACACCGGTGCCGGTCTCATTGCCGTAGATGTGTGAGGTTCTATAGACGTGAGGTCGGAAGTTTGGACCGCCTTGTGGTCCTTGCATACCCGGCGGTTCATAGCCACTGCCAGCGGCAACCGCCCCGGGACCACCGAAGATCGCCGCCAGTTTCTTATCGCAGTCTGGATTTGGTGGCTTCGGCGGTATTTTCGATTCCGGCGTCGCCACAGGTGCAGGGTTCTGCGGAACTCGCGGTGCCCGTCTTAGTAATGTCCCATTCTCGTCGTAGTTGAAATCACGGCCTTTTTGTTTTCGCTCTTATGACCGCACCGCAACTCCTGATCCCTTGCGGTGCCTTGGTAAATGATGCTTATTACTTGCTCGCAGCCATTATTCAGCATTGCGTCGACCGTTATTCCTTCCACCGAGTTTAGGTAATGAACCCAATTCTCTGGATGGTCATTTTGAACTCTGGTGTACTTTTCATTATCGAGGCTAAGGTTCTGAACAAGCAGCGTCCTTTGGGGAGAAACTGTGATTTTCGATACAACATCAGCGGCCCGTGAATTCGTTCCACTAACTTTGCACGGATCAGCGGAGTAAGAAACATCCACTCTATTTTCAGGCGTATCGTATCTGTAGATATCACCGAGTGAACTTCTCGGCGGACCAAGCAATCGCTCGACATCAGCGCGTGTAGAACGCACGGGAACAATGCCTTGCCAACCGTTGGCTGCTGCTGCGGTTTGACCACTAACAACCTCCTCACATTCCTTAGCTGAAGGCAGGTAATCGATGTTAGTGACGGTGTCGTCTGACTCACGAATTGTGTAAACAATACCGTCAGTAAAATCGGAATACGTTGCTGTAGGTCGGTATGCATGAATCGGAGTCCGTTGGCACTTTTTTTTATCGATTCCCAGCTTCGAAACTTTGACCGGAGAATCCAACGTAACCGTTATCTTAAGAACGGTGTCTTTCGCAACCAAGCATTCGCAATTGGGCTTTGCCAAACCTCCGTGCTTACCTTCGCAGGGACCTTCTGAGTACCATATGGTCACTCTTTCGTTTTGAATTTCATAACGGCCGAGTTGGTTTGTTTTTCCTAACAAGCGTTCAACATCGGCCCTGGTAGATTTCAGAGGAATAATGCCCCTCCATTCTTTGGCTCTTACTGCCGAGACCATAGGCATCAGGAGCAAAAGCCCAGCAAGCAGATTTTTGTTAATCATAGGTTTATCTCCAAACTCTAAGGGCCGCACAGTTGCCTCTGGATGACATGAAAATAGCTACTCCAGCCTCCGTGATTTGGATTCTTTGCTGCGCCCGCTTTGTCGACATACCGCGGATCAAAAACGGTTGGACTAATTCCCCGATGCATAGCAGCGTAATTGGGAATGCTGTGGGCAGCTTCGGCAAGCGCGCGATCGGTGTAGTAGTCATTCCGCCCTGCCATGTGGAATAACTCAGCCACAGTCGTCGCCGCATCGTACGTAGTTTGTTCGGCGTTGGACATAGTTGAGTATGCGCGGGAGAAAATCCTCCCATTACCTTTGCGGATCAATCCGGTCGGACTTCCGTAACCGCGCTACCAGGTGGCTTCGTCCGCGTGTATCCTCCATTTTTCTGACCGAGAAAGTCTTTAAATAGCTCTTGCAGACTTCCTCCCCTTAGGACGGGATTGTCCTTTGTTGACACGTCATGGAGAATTCGGTTGGCGAAATCGATGCAAGCCTGCTTTGAGAGGGAGTTGTTGACTGCGTTCGTGATTCCGGGAATGTCAAATCCGGTGTTCTGCGGAAGTAGCCAGCACAGTCGTAGATGAAGGAGCTACGATGGTAGCTTTCTCCTCTTTCGCAGCAGACGTGAGAGTTGAACCGTACCAAGGGCCAACATTACGGCGGCAAGCCCTGTTTGTACAATCAAATTAGCCGGCATTACGTCAAACCAGATCCTCAATATATCCGAGATGCCGACGGCGTCGTGGGTGTTCGATACTCCGACCAGGCCACGATAACCTATTGCGTAAATCACACCGGCAGCTATTGTCATCGCTAACCCTAATGTTGCAAAACGACCAATTAGAATTAGAACGCAGCCGAGCAGTAACAGGAGCGGGTAGGTCATCGATCGCCTGAAGAACCCCCACTGATCGACTATGAACGCATTATCCTTTTGCCCTAGTACTATGATCAAAGTCGACAGGAAATAGATGAGTGTGATTCCGAAAAACACGGATTGAGGCTCTAGAATGCGCTTCAAAAAAACAAAACCTTTTGATGTATCCCTGAGGTGTGCTGTCATCTTATTATTCGACCTCTTTACCCGATTCCGTCATCTACAGGACTCTTGAAGGAAGTCATGCCACTCATAGTTAGACAAGTCGTGTCCAAACCAGCTCGATATCGGAGGTTGACCACCTCCATGAATGAACTCGTGAACAATATCTTCTCGCAGCGATGATTGGTCCCCACTGAACGCAAAGGTGCTGAAGAACATTCGCGGCCTTTGGTCTCGTCGACTTGAAAAGGGATTTGGTTGACCTGACATCTTATTAATGGTGGCTCCTCTAGCGGAGGATTTGCCAAACTCGTCGCTATACGCGCGGCGGGCGCCTTCGGTAATCCCCATCATCCCGTTATTAGCCGGATTGTTGAGAAGCGTGGCTGGGCCGATTACCACGCCATTTTCAACTGTTTGATTGATAGTTTGAAGCCCAACAATCGCAAAGGCTCTTCTACATCTCTCGTTTTGTAGCAGCGAGTCTATGATTGACCTGATTTGGGCTCGGTTCTTATCACCGTAGCTCCCACCAACGGGATTAGGAAGAAACTCGACGCCAGACTTCTGCGGTCCGCTGCGGCCCGACCCGGAAAACCAAGAATCTTGACCAGCAATCGCATGTATGCGACCGATTCCCTTTGCATCGCCACCAATCGAGACTGAAAAATAATTACCCTCGTCGAAGCGTGCGCCGATTGGAACATAGCCCCAACCCCCGTCAGGTAGCAATTGACGTGTTCCCAAGCGATACCTGACCTCTCCAGTATCATGGTTGCGGAAACTGATTGTCCTGACTCCATCTGTACCTCTCTCCACCGCATCACTATTTTTGAAAGTGATGCTGCAAGGCATTCTAATGCCATCAAGATAACATCTGCTGAAATCGGCAATGTCCGCGAGGCGCGACGTTAGATCGCCATTGGGCTGCGTATTCTCGTTACCTCCACTACCCAGATAGGGATTTTCTGTTCCTGCATCGGCGCCCACCGGATCAAGTTCTAAACGACCTACGCTCCCGTCACCGCCAAAACTCGCGTAGGTTCTCCACTGAGTGCTCCCCGAAGGCGCGCTATGCCGCCACTCCACAGCACCCTGCTGCCCATAAAAATCACCGCGGCTCGCAATCAACTGTCCATCAGCATACACATAGCTCAATATCTTGTGTCCCTGATTATCCAAAGTTGCCACCAATTGTCCGCCCAGGACACTGGAGCGAATAAAATAATCAGCGCCTGGTGATGAGGGAAGGCAGGTCGGACAAACGGAGCTAATCTCCTCCTTCACCATTTGTCCATCACCGTCGAAGCCGCGCGCCGTGATCCGAGTAATCTGGAGGCCTGTGAAATCATGATCTGAGGAAGCGGTTTCGAATCCCGCTGCATCGTAAGCATGAGAGTCTTCTTGCTGCGTCATTGCATCTTCGTGCCCGGTGTAGTTGCCTTCAGCATCATAATTGTACTGTGAGTTACGGTTGTTTAGATAGCTTGCACTAAAGTTGAAGTCTTCTGTCCAATGCCGTGACGCACGCAAGGTCGGGTTGTCCCACTCGTCGTAGCTATATGCTTGCCGGTAGGGGCGATCGTCCGTCGGCGGCTCCGCGCGCGCTTCCGCTCCGCTCTGCGCCTGAACAGTCCTCGCTGCATGATCATAAACGTAGGAACGATCCATTCTGTTATCTGTAAGATCCTGGGAATATCTGACTCGGCCGTCTGCGTAATACTGATATTCCGCCCCCAACCTCACGTTGCTGGCTTGCAGGCCCTGGTAGCGCGATGCCAGTAACCGACTATTGTAAGTGAGATTCGTCGTTAAATTGTTGCCATAGATCAATCGCTTGGCCCCGCCCCAGGCGCGATAGTCAATTTGGGAAATGTACTCCGCAACGCCAAGCCCCGAACCGGTTACGCGATTCAATCTGCCCGCGTTGTCGTATTGATAGCCGACATTCGCACCAAACGGATCGGTAATGCTGGTCAACTCACCGCCAACGTTATAAGCATAGTTTAGCGGGAATGTTCCGACTCCGTTAATAGTCCGCGTCTCAGACGTGAGCCGCGAAAGCTGATCGTATTGATAGCTCTTGCTGCCGAGACCATCCGACATCGAGGTGCGATTGCCCGCCGCGTCGTACGCGAAGTTGACAATCGGGGTCGCTGTGATGCCGGTAGGCGCGGCGTGTGTGATACCGGTCAAAAGGTGGCGGTTGTTGTAGCCGAACGTGCTGGTCGCACCGCGGGCGTCGGTGACTTTCTGGATGGTATTGTCGGGGTAGTAATCCCAAGTAGTGTGGTCGGTGGATGCGCCGTTGCTCGGATCGACCTGCTGTTCTGGTAAATGACGAGTCTTCAAGCGGCCGTGACCGTCGTAACTCATTATCGTTTCCTGACAGGTGCCGCTGGGACAACTGCCATCGCTGGTTGCCGCGCCGGCGTACTGATTCACGCGGGTAATCTGATCGCGGGCGTTGTAGGCATTCACCGTTACAGAATAGACCGTACCGTTGGTGCCGTTTGGCCCGGCGCCGTCCCAGTTCAAGACTTCAGTCTTCACCATGCGACCGAGCACGTCGCTGTAAATCTTCTGCTGTCGCTTCTTCGTGATGTTGTTTAACCGAGTCAACCAGGACGCCTTCATCCGTGAGCGTGACGACTTCGCCACCTGCACAGCCGCAGCCGCTGTAGCTTGCTTCTTTGGTGGTGCCGTCAGTGTTTGCGGTAATCCGCGGTCGGCCTTTCCAATCGTAGCTTTGGTGCGTGTAAACCCAACCCGCTTGCGCATCATCACCAGTCGCTTGCCAACCATAAGGGAGGATTGGTATGCCGGAGATCGGGATGCTGGTCTCGGTCGGGTTAGATTGCTTAATGGCTCGACCCATTGCATCGTAATGGATAAGCTGGGCGCTGAAGCCGCCCGAGCTGCCTGGATGATTGCTGGCCTTTGCGATGACGCGGCCGGCGCCATCAAAGATCTGAAGCGAGTGCGCTTCATCCGCGGCGCTATTAACGCTGGCCCAACTTTCGACATAGTTCGGGCCATAGATGAACTTCGTGTAGGCGTTGTTGACGAGATTCGTGACCAATTTTGTGCGGCCGATGCTGTCGTACTCTATTTTCTGCTGTGGCCCAGGCGTGTTCGCGGTGGTATTTGGCAGCGGCGTTTGTTTCCAGGTGGCTGCCCCAAAGTCATAATTATAACGTGAGCTTGAAGTGTAACCGTCCGCGTTCGTTACGGTGGTGGGATAGGCCAAAGTAGCAAACGCCAGTGCGGGATCGAGTGTGGTGCCGTTAGCGGCAAATGCGTCCGTATAACTAATTGTCACTTGATGATTGGCCGGATCGGTTGCCTGCACCACGGCGCCCGCCCGTGTTGTATTTGCTGCTCGACGTGACAAACGCCGACGTATTCAAGACATCGTAGCGCTTTACACTGCTCAGGTTAGCGCGGCCGGCGACGAAGCCCGAGGTATAGTTCGTGTTGTCGTGCTGCACCGGGGCGTCGTCACCCTGGATCGAACCGGTCTCGTCATGCTGAAAGCCTACTTTGGACATCAAGGTCTCAACCTGCGTGTTAGGATCAGTCTGATAGAGGGTCTTCTCGCTTACCAAACCTATGATGCGCCGGCCAATGTAGCTGGTAGCCAGGTTGTAGTCTGTATGGGTGCGTCGGAGGACCGTGGTGGCGTTGGCCTGGTACTCGAAAACATCCTGCGGCAAACGGCCGCTCGTCCCGTCCCCAAAGTTGAACGTGCCGTAGCTAACAGTTGTGCGCGAGCGATTGCCGTCCGGGTCATAGGTGTTGGTTTCGATGACGCGCGGATTGAGCGAGTAGGAAACGCTGGTGTTGTCCTGCGTCCAGGTGGTCACAGACTGTCTTTGTCTGGTATTCGCACTGTCGTAAGTCTCAACCACAGAGGGCAAACCGCGATGCCAACCTGTTGAAGTGCCCGCAGTGCCAGGGAAATAGATCTTGTGATAAGTGCCGTCGGGCAGAGTCACCTGCGCAAGCATGCCCGACTGCGGAGCCCCGCCGGGTAACGTCCATGACGTGCTCACCGGAACCGCAAATCGGGTGATTGCCTCCTGCTCGATACCACTTTCGTTTCTGTTCCAATTCTTAGCCCAGTCGTGCCGCTCAGCGAAGCGCGGGCAATCGTCCTCGGTCCCGCTGGATAACAAAGGCGAGCCTCGCAGATTATTGGAACGGTAGTTGAGCAGTCCGTCAGTGGCAAAGTTGCTCACCTTCCACACCTGTCCCCACGAAGTATAATCAAAATCGAAGCGCGAGTTGTCGGCGAAGGTAACTCGCGTCAGCACTTTGAGGGTCGAGCCATTCTGCGGACCGACGTTGGTTACTCCAACCGAGAAGTTTGTTTGAATGGGCAAGGTGGGATTGTACGTAAATGACACCCATTCGCGAGTTTGCTGCACACCACTGACGGTCCAGGTTTGGGTAATTGAAATGAGAGAGTTAGTTCCATCGTAATTGAACTTGATGGTGCGCGAGAGCGTGTCAATCACGGTGTCGATACGTCCAAAGGCAGTGTAGTTCACGGTTATGAAGTTGCCGTTCCGGTCCTTGATCTCAGTGCACTGAAAATCGCTGCCTTTCCAGACATAGGTGAGCTGGGTGCCATCTGTCGAGCGGAGGATCATCGTGTTTGAGTCCAGCAGCAGATGGGATGAATCGGGGGCCTCATAAAGGGCAGACGTGCCGACCTGTCGCAACTCCACACGGCTTCCGTCCGGTGCTATAAGCAGGTAAGCCCACTTACCTACTTCCGAGTTAAAGTAGACCGACTGAATGACGGGAAAGCCGAGCCTGAAGCCGGGGCTGGGGAAGCCGCGGTCATCGTCGAAAGATATAAAAGAACCGGCTTTGGTCCAAACCAGTGAGTTGTAGCTGAGTGATAAGCCGAGATCCGTTCCGGCGCGTCCCGGAAGCCCGACGAGCGGAACGCTCCAGTTGAAGTTGCGCGAGAGTGGGTCGTCTCCTCCTCCCGTGCGATTCAGCGGATCGAGCCGCGCATTCGAGAGATCGCCCGCCATGCTGCCCGAACTGGTGCTGCTGCTGCGGCTGGCCCTTTGACGCAATTCTTCAATGTGCGCCTTCTTCACGAGCGTCCCGCTTGCTCCCGTGCTCAAAACTGGGTCGGTATACGAAGGCGCGGTCACACTGAGGGCTGCCAGCGCCTCGCCCAGCCAATCACCCAGCTCCCGGACATGCACGGCCTTGATCGATGTTTCCGGCAACGAAGTATCAGTCCATGAGGCGGACGCCAAACCAGCCACGCTGCGCACAGCGTTAACCGACTGGCGCAACTCTGTGAGGTGCTGCGCTTTGACCCGGGTAACGCCAACCACCAATGGGTCATCAGTGAACGAGATGGCTGTTCCGACCGCCATGTTGCTTGGCGACGACGGCGTCCCGCTGGAAACTGCCCGAACCCGATAGAGATACGCGCTGCCGCTGGTCACTGTCGTGTCGTTAAAGCCGGTAGTAACTGCAGTCCCGATCACAGGGAAGGGTCCCAAGTGGCTCTGGCTGCGCTCGATTTGGTAATGGCTAACCGTACCAGAAGGGGCACTCCAGCCTAGACCAATCGAAGTGTTGGACGCCGAAGTGACGGCGAGATTCGTAGGGGCGTCAATCAATAACATCGCGGGACTCATAAACGCCAGCACCCCGGCAGCGTGAGGCGTGGGCCCGGGTTTTGCAGCCCGCTCGAAGGCTATCTTGGCGTCCAATTCTGATGATTCTTATAGCCATAAGCCAGGCCCCGATAGAATTTGGCTGAAAGCTCGTTGCTACGCACCCAGGATACGGCGCTTCGTTCTGAGTCCTTCGCGAAAGCCACCATGGTCGGCGCTGCTGTAGGAGATGAGGTTGCCAGCAGCGAAACGACGAGAGCAACACAAAGCGTACGACCGAAAATTACGAGTTGCTGCACCCTCAGCCCGGCGAATGAACGACCGAAGTTTACATTCGCGAGCACGCAGTGCGTTAGGATACTGCGGCTTTTAGCTCGGGCAATGCGCGAGGAATTGTAATTTCTTATCATGAGTGGCTCGCTTCTAAAGGCAGACAATTGGCTAAAAGGTGACCTGCCGGGAGATTAGTTATTGTAGGCTGAGCAGCACGAGGATCTCGCCGGTGCCCTTGGCGAGTGGTTCCAGTGCCTTCCCTACAAGCGTGCCCGGACGGTGCAGCCGCACTCCACCAATGCTCACCGGCAGGGACTTGATGGCAAAACCTTCTCGGTCGCCGGTAACCAACAAGTCACCTACTTGAATCGGAGCGCGAGTCGCATCCACCTTGATCTTTACTCGGCCTGTAGTGGCCACCAACACCTTGCCCACTCCGTTTTCACCGAGTGTGATGCCTGGCTGCGCTGAAATCACACCTGCAACGCGCGTGTCATAAGCCTGCGTTGATGCAACTACTTGATTGGATTTCGTGTGGTCCAGCACTACGACCGTCCCTGCTGCAAGACTCTGAGAAGACTCAACCCACTCCGCGACATCCTGGTATTTCGCGGCAATGTTTCCATTAACTGTAAGGTTCCCGGTGACTGTACCGTCACCTGCGACGTGCAGCTTCGTGGAAGGCGTGGTGGTGCCGATGCCGACGTTGCCCGTGTAGTAAATGCTGGCGCCGGCAGTGGTCCACTGGGTTGAACCGCCGGTCGCAATTGGTGAGCCGTTGATCCGTAATCCGGTCGCGTTAATCTCCCCGTTGACGTCCAGTCTAAAAGCAGGGCTGGTCATACCAGTGCCAATGCCAACGTTGCCGCGAAGATTGCTCAGAATAACGTTCCCCGGGCTATTGGCCACTCCCACGCCTCCGTTAACCAACACGTCGCCTCCCGCACCTCCGCCAACAGCTTCAAATACATTCGGGCCGCCGGTGCCCCCCGTGAGACTGATGGACCCGCCTTTACCTCCGAACGCAGTTGTGAAACCGGCAACGGGCGCGCCGCCAGTGCCTCCAGTCAAGTTGAGCGCGCCTCCAACTCCGCCCGCGCTGGCCTGATAGGTGCCGTTTCCTCCTACGCCACCAGTCACTTGGAGCGCGTCCGGAGCGGGCGCAGCGGTGTTGTCGTTTGGTCCGTTGGCACCGGCGACATGAAGCTTCGCCGCGGGCGTGACTGTGCCGATGCCGACGTTGCCATTGGCGTCAACCCGCATCCGTTCGACTTGAGTAGTGCTGCCGGTCGGCGTGGTCAGGATAGAGAGGTGAGTGCCCCAAGCAGTATTAGTAAAAGTTTCGGCAGCAGTACCTCTAAGTGTCGCGACGTTAGTCGGAAGCCCAGCATTAAGCAGCCACCCGTTGGTGCTATAGCCTGAGAAACCAATATTACCCAAGACATCTCCGCCTGCGATCCCTGTTGGAGCGGCGAGCGAGCCATTCGCTCGTCGCAACATAAGGCGGGCGCCACCGGCGTAGTTCTCAACGATGAGATGCTGATTTTGGGAAGCCGTCGCTCCCACCACGTGCAAGTTAGTAGCCGGGTTTGTGGTGCCGATGCCGACTTTGTCAGACGCGTCCGTGAAGACGACAGCCGCGCCCGTATCAGACCAGCCGGTGCCGCCGCCGGTCGAACCGTTGACCGTGATGTTGACCGGCGTAGAAGTCGTCGTCGCGCCCGCGTTGTCGGTCGCCTTCGCCGTCAGCGTGTAACTGCCCGCGCCCACGTTGCTCCACGCGTAGCTGTAAGAGGGGCTTGCGTCTACATTCAACGACGTCGTGCCTTGGAAGAACTCTACTTGGCTGATTGTGCCATCGCTGTCTGTGGCGTTCGCATCAATCGTGATATTAGCCGGGGCGGTGAAGCTCGCGTTGTTGGCCGGCATAGTAATACTCACCGTGGGTGGACTATTCCCCCCGCTCGCTGGCCGGAGCGCGATCAATTGCCCGATCGAGGTGTCAGAGAAAGAGGCCGTCGCATCGCGTTGCCCGGTCGCCCCTGCTACGGCGCGCAGCTCATTACTCATCTCAAGCGTCAGGTTCGGCCCCGCGGGGGAGATGTCGACCCGCTCCGTCATCCCCGCGGGCGGCGAGATGCTCTGCCCGCCTTCGAGCAATCCGAAGCCGCCGACCAGCATCGTGTTCGCTACCGTAGTCGTGACTGATGGCGCGGTGATCGTCGTCGAGGCCGCATTCGCCTGCCCGTTATCCGCGTCCACAGGGGTCGACGTATTCACCCCGGTGTAAGAACTGATGACGGCCACCGCCAGCCGGCTGGTATCAAACGTCCAGGTGTAATTCGCGGCCTCGGACGCGCCGGCCACTCGATAGTAGCTGGCCATCGCCGCGAGGCCGGCCGGCACCGCGCCATCGAGGTTGTCTTGGTAGATGAGCGTCCAGCCGGCGGGTGGGGTCACCGATGGGGTTGTGCCCGACCCGCGCACGAAGACGTTGGCGATCATCACGTCGTTGGTAGTGGTGCCCGCTGGCTTATTGATGGTAACGGACGAAGCTCCCGTCGCCGTGTTAGCCGTCGCAGATGAGCGGTAGCCAATGCTGGACTGCGCGACCACGCTCGCGGCCGCTGCCGCTAACAAGAGTGAGCCGCACAGGAGGCAGCAGAGAAAGCGACAGATGTTGTTGGCAGACGCGCGCGGGCCGAGAAGGTAGAAGGCGCATTGGTATCAGGCTCCTATGGTGTAGAGACGGGCAGATTTCCGCGCTTGGGCGCGTACTGTCTAAGGTGCGAGCATTCTCGGCGCAGGGTTGCGGCGGAGTGGGCCTTGTCTAATTAAGCCCAGTTCGCATCTGGTTAGTGAGGGTGGGCTGATTCCTTCTCAGTTCAGATGAATACTTCTTGCTTTGCGCACTCATACTGCTCGGGGCCGAAAGAGAGTCGAAGTGCTTTTCACTCTGGGGAGTGGGACAGTAAAAACCGCGGGAACAATTGCTTTGGAGTGAGAGGTTTCTATCAGCTGGCAAGTCATCAGAACAGGCGCCAGCGGGGCCGGATGCAACACTCGCACGAGGCGCGCAGCGACTGTCAAGAACTATTTCCAAAGTTTATTGCTACCGGACATTCGGCAAGGAACATGAGTGGAGAACCATTCGAATTCCCCAGCGAGCCCTCGCGTTTGGCGCACAAAGACACGCAACTTCGATTCCTTTTCGGCGTGTAACAAAGTCGGACCAAACTGGTGTCCGCGCCGCGCGTGGTATACTCGTGGCTTGATGTGAATCGTCGATTTGAACGCCTATGGCTGAGTTTATTTGTCGTTTAGGAACGCCCGCGGGCGAAGTGGTGACCCGCACAGTCGACGCGCCGGGTGTGAACGAAGCGCGCGCGCGTCTGGAGCGGGAAGGCTTTCGCGTTTTCAACGTCACTCCCCCGAAGACCTCAGGCGTAACAACCTTGACGCGCTTCGGCGGTCGGGGAGCACACGCTCGAGTCAAGGCAAACGACTTTCTTCTTTTTAACCAGCAACTGGCGGCGCTTTTTCGTGCCGGCATCCCCATTCTGCAAGCCATCACTATGCTGCGGAAGCGGGCTGCGTCGTCGCGGCTGCGGGCTGTGCTTGGCGACGTTGAAGAAAAGATTCGCGGTGGCGCGGCACTGTCGCAAGCTTTTGCTGCCCAGGGAAATCTCTTTCCCCGGATCTACACCGCATCGATTTTGGCCGGCGAGCGTTCCGGCGCGCTGGATGAGGTTCTTAGTCGCTATGTTACGTACATGAGACGCAACGTTGGCCTGCGCCGCAAGATTCGCGGTGCGCTCGCGTATCCGCTGTTCCTCCTTTTTGCTTCGGCTTGCATGGTTACTTTCCTAACTGTCTATGTCGTACCCCGAATGTCGGAGCTGTTTTCGGGATTTGGCAGCGAACTGCCTACAGTTACTCAAATCGTGGTGGGACTTTCGAGCTGGCTTTCAGGGAACGTGGTTTGGTTTGCGCCGCTTGTCATTGGGGGAGCGGTAGCATTGTTCGTTTGGTCGCGCACGACTTCCGGGCGGCTGGCTCTGGATGCCACCATCCTCAAAATCCCGCTCGCGGGAAGTCTGGCCATCCAGTTATCAGTGGCCCAGGCCACTCGCTCCCTGGCCACTCTGCTGGCCGGCGGCATCACCCTCGTGGAATCGTGGGAGATTGCCGCGGAGTCGATTACCAATCGAGAGTTGCGGCGCCGCAGTTCCGCTATTCTGCCAATGATTCGCGAAGGTCGCTCATTCACCGAGAGTCTCGAGGAAGCCGGCTGGATGCCGATGCTGGCTATTGACATGATCGGAATTGGCGAGCGTTCGGGTAGTTTGAGGGAGATGCTCGATGAGGTAGCGGTCTTTTATGACGCGGAATCGGAGGTGCGTCTCGAACAGTTGACGACCACGCTCGAGCCTGCGATCCTTGTGGTAATGGGTGGGGTCGTCGTTACGATCTTGCTGGCAATCTACCTGCCGATCATCCAGTCTATTTCGGGCGGAGCGGGAGTCACGGGTCATCGGTGATAATTTAAGGCGGGCCGGGACTTCGCTACTCAGAGATCCAACATGAAGCAATACGCAGACGCGGATGCAGCGAGGCTGGCCTCGCAAAGTGCCGTAGTTCCACCGGCCCCGGGCGAGGACGACACTTCGGCCTTAGAATCGGACCACCAGCCTCCTGAGGTGCGTGCGGCGAGGGAACTCGCGCGTCGTTACCGGTTACCGTTCGTTGAATTGCTGCCTACCGATCGGGACTCCCCGGTCGATTACAGCCTCTTCCACGAGATTCCGGTTGACCTGATGGTGCGTCACCAATTTCTTCCGCTGAAACGTGACGGAAGAGGCCTGCACCTGGCCATGGCGGATCCCTCGGACCTGGAACGTCTGGATGAACTCGCGAACACGCTTCATGCGCGCATAGTTCCGCATGTGGCAACGGCCGGGACCATCGAACTTATCTTGCGCCGAGGCGACGCCACGCAGCGTGTGCTGCAGGAAGCCGCGTCAGGATTCCGCATTTCACTGGTTAGAGAGACGGAGCACGGCGAAGAGGTACTGGACCTGGATCGTCTGGCGACTGATTCCGAGATGTCGCCAATCATCAAGCTGGTTGACACGATCATCTATAACGCCATGGAGTCGCGCGCCTCCGACATTCACATTGAAACGCGCGACACCGAGGTACAAGTCAAATATCGCATTGATGGGGCTCTCTACGCGAAAGTCGATCCGATTGACCTCGCCTATCACCAAACGTTGATCTCGCGCATCAAGGTGATGTCGGAGTTGGATATTGCCGAGCGGCGCGTGCCGCAAGACGGACGTTTCAGAGTTCGCTACAAAGGCCGCAACGTCGACTTTCGGGTTTCCATCATGCCCACTATCCACGGTGAAGATGCCGTCATTCGTATTCTCGACAAGGAACAGATCAACGAAGCCTTTAAGAATCTCAATTTGGATGTGGTCGGTTTTGCCGAAGAAGACCTGAGAAAGTTTCGCCACTACATCGCTGAGCCTTACGGCATGGTGCTGGTGACGGGTCCTACCGGTTCGGGAAAAACCACGACACTCTATGCCGCGCTGAATGAGATCCGAAACGAAGAAGACAAGATTGTTACGATTGAGGACCCGGTTGAGTATCAGTTGCACGGTATCACTCAGATTCCGGTCAATGAAAAGAAGGGCCTGACCTTCGATCGCGGATTGCGTTCAATTTTGAGGCACGACCCCGACAAGATCATGGTCGGCGAGATACGTGACACTGAGACTGCACAGATCGCTATTCAATCAGCGCTGACCGGTCACCTCGTGTTTACCACCGTGCACGCAAACAATGTCATCGATGTGATCGGTCGCTTTCTCAACATGGGAGTTGAACCTTACAACTTTGTATCCTCCCTCAACTGCGTGTTGGCGCAACGGCTGATTCGGATGCTGTGCCCTTATTGTAAGCGCGCCCATCATGCGAGTGAAGTGGAACTGGGAGAGTCGGGCCTGCGAGTAGAGGAGCATCGCGAAACCGTATTTTATTTGAACGTCGGTTGCGATGCCTGCAACCACACGGGTTATCGCGGGCGAACTGCAATACATGAACTGCTGGACCTTTCCGACAACATCCGTGAAATGATTGTGGAGCGTCGACCGGGCTCAGAAGTCCGCAGGGCGGCGGTGGCCGAGGGGCTCACCAGCCTGCGCGAATCGGCCTTGAAGAAGGTGCTCGCGGGCATTTCAACGCTCCACGAAATCAATCGGGTGACCTTCGTAGAAGAAGTCAGCGCCGCCAAATAGCAGGTTTGTTCATCCTAAAGCGCTGACAAACGCCTGAGCAGAGGACCGAGTTTTAAAGATCGCCCAGGTTTCAGGAACTGATTTTTCAGCCTTGCGTTAAAGCAAACAGGTCAGGAGCTGTTGCATCTTGACCGCTGGAGCGGCATTATTAGGATGCCTCCGGAGTTCCATCTCCCTAAAAAAGTTAAGAAAAGAGATTGCCAATGAGACTGAAGAACCATCCCCAAATATTAGTTTCGTTTCTGCTCACCTTCTGTTTACTGCTATTGCCGGTCACGGCCCTGGCTAAGAAAGGTGAAAAGAACTTCAAACGCGGAATGCAGCACGAGGCAGCCCAGCAGTGGGAGAAGGCAGCCCAGGAGTTCGTGCTGGCGGTTGCAGCCAACCCCGCGGATGTGGAGTATCAACTTCATTTCCGCCGCGCGAGCTTTAACGCCTCCCAATCGTTCATGCAACAGGGACGAGCGTTGGCAGAGCAGCGCGACTATGTCGGAGCCTATAATGCCTTTCGGCAGGCATACGGCTACGATGCGGTGAATGAGCTCGCCGTTTCGGAAATGGAACGGATGCTCCGACTGCAGAGCGTGAAGGATGGAACTAACGGTTCGGGGAATGGTCACGGAGCAAAAAATGGAGAGTTGCCGGACAGTGGCACACTCTCTACCACCGGAGCCCAGACAGAGGAGGTGGTGCCGTCGTCGCGTGTAGAACAGCTTCGCGTGATCAGCTACAGCGGTGATCTTAAGGCCTTTGTTCGCAGTCTTGCTGAGCAACTTCAATTTAATGTCGTCTTTGACCGGCAGTCGTTTGCGCAACCACGTACCATCGACATCAATCTGCGTGACGTGACCACAGCCCAGGCTCTCGACTACATCTTTTTGCAGGAAGGTTTATTTTTCCAGAAACTTAGCCGGCGCACGATTCTGGTTGCCGACCAAACTCGACGGCCGCAGTACCAGCAACTGGTACTCCGTACTTTCTTCCTCTCAAATATGAAACCGACCGATGCGCGTACGCTCATCCAGCAGGCAATTCCGCCATCGGTAGGAAGGCCCCAGACCATCGTGGTCCCTGATGACGCTACCAACAGTCTAACGGTCCGTGACACAGCGGAGAACGTCAGGCTGATCGGCGATCTGCTCCAGAGCATCGACAAGGATCGTGCAGAAGTTGTCATGGACGTAAATATCTATGAGGTGTCGAAAAACGACCTGCTACAGTTTGGCAATCAAATAGGAACAGGAAGCGGAATTTTCAATCTGGGTGGTTCGTCGGGTCTGGCCGTTCCCGTCGGTCCCGCGGCTCTCACCGGCACCCAGCCAGGCGTGAACATCGCCAATATTATCGGCGGATCTCCCACGGCCATCGCCGCCGCCTTGGTTATTCCCTCGTCCGTGTTTACGGCATTCCAGAGCAAAGACAACACCAGACTGATTGCCTCAACTCAGGTGCACGCTTTCAACGGTGAGGAATCAACGGCGCGCATCGGCCAGCGGGTTCCCGTGCAGACGGCGCAGGCCTTTCCTTTCGGCGTTCAAACGGGTCAGCCGCAAACAGGCCAGCCTTTCGGCACTGGTGGCTTCCCGGTGATCAACTACGAGCCTACCGGACTAACTTTGAAGTTTACGCCTCAGGTCTTTACGAACCTGGACGTGCAAGTGAAGATGTCCATCGAATCGAAAGATGTGTTAGCCGCCAACACTTTGACGCCAACGTTTACCGAACGCACAATCACCGGTACCGCTCGCGTTCAGAACAACCGCACGATGATGTTGGCGAGCGTAGCTCAGGATGTGCAGACGAATGGCCGTCGCGGCCTCCCGGTGCTGGGTTTGATTCCAGTGCTGGGCCGCTTATTTACTTCCCCCACGCGGGACAATCGCCGGGTGGATATTGTGATCGCGGTTACGCCTCGCGTGCTGCGAGCACCGACCGTGACACCACGTGACGAAGAGATGCGGCCGAGCGGAACCTTGCAGTCGCCTACCACCGGGTCTCTCGAAGCAATGATTATCGAATCGGACCGTGAAGACCAGATTGCAGCTGGCCGCCGGCTGCCAAGAAACTCGGTGGTCCAGGTCTCTGATGTTGAGCCTGCGCCCTTTGGCCGACCGGCAACCTCGACCGAACTCGCGCGGAATTCACAGTTGGCGCCCGCAGTCGCAGGGCCCGCGAACAGGCAGGCCGTTTCTCCTGATACAAAGGCTCAAAACAATGCCGCTGCGCCAACCAGCGTCTCGCAGTCAGTAAGCGCAAAGCCACAAGCTGTTGAAGAGCTGCCGGTATTCGTGCCGGCACCAAAGTCAATGGTAAGCACGCAGTCCGCCGCGCAACTTGCAGTTGTAAATTCAGGGGCCGGGGGAACGCAGAACGCGGCTCTCACCAGCTTGCCGGCGCCGATTAATACCACTGTCAGTTCAACTCGAAACGGTGCACGAATCGCCCAACTGAGCTTGATGCCGGCCAACCAAGTGCTGAAGGCCGGTGACAAGAGGCGGTACGCTGTTGAGCTCAAATCGGATGTCGCGCTCAGTCTGGCGGTGTTGGCGCTGAGATTTGATCCAAAGGTAGTAAAGGTGACTGCAGTTTCTTACGGCACTCTTTTCCCGACTGGGAAAGCACCGATTCTGACACAGTCCGTAGATCCCACAGGGATGTGCTTGATCTCCATTTCTGCAAATAGTGCTGCTTTGATGCAGGGTTCAGGGTCCCTGATCTTTCTTCAGGTGGAAGCGATCGGGCCTGGTGATGCAGGAATAACCTTCGACAAGGGGAACATGCATCTGGTGGCGGCGGATGCACGCGACGTTGTGCTCGAGTTGGCACAAGGGCCCACGACAGTAAAGCAGTAGATGGAGCGTCACAGAAATCAACTAGACGCGGACACGCGGGGACGCGGCGACAAGGTGAAGGCAGTTGGGGTTACCAGTCGTCGCGTCACTTTGTCACGGGGCGCTCTTTTTGAGTTGGGGGCGGCGCCTAAAGAATCCGGCTTTACGCTGATTGAGCTGGTTATGACAATCACCATCATGACGATACTCACGCTCGGCGTGATGCCGTTGGTTAAGGTGTCCGTCAAACGCCAGAGGGAGCAGCAACTGCGCGATGCTCTGCGCCAGATGCGCATTGCTGTCGATGAGTTTCACCGCGATACGGTGGGGATGATTTGTACTGGAAGTGTGGCGCCGCCCACTCAAGGGCAGGGGTCGCCACTTCCCCCGGACCCGCGCAGCAGGGTAGCGATCTCCGACTGCACCATTTTCGGAGTGGATAATCCGGATCGATATCCCCCGGATCTTGATACGCTGGTTAGCGGAGTGAATGTGACTCCGCGCGGCGGCAATCTGGGTGGTCGAGGCGACCGGAACGTGAACGCGACAGAAGTGGGTAATCCAGAACTGTCGACGAAGAAAAAGGTCTACTTACGCGCCATCCCGGTTGATCCTATGACCGGCAAAGCCGAGTGGGACCTGCGCTCGTGCTACGACGCCTCTGATGCGGGCTCATGGGGTGGTGAAAACGTCTTCGACGTACGTTCGAAATCGAAAGAAACTGCGCTCAATGGAGAGAAGTACAGTGACTGGTAAAAGGCAGGCGGCAGGAGGCAGGTGGCAGGAGGCAGAAGACAGCTGCTCGAACAGACTGGCCCGCTCTTTCCTGCCTACTGCCGTCTGCCGTCTGCCTCCTGCGTTTCGAGGCTTTACCCTGCTGGAGTTGATGATCGTAATTTCGATCATTATTATTCTCGCGGCGATCGCTCTACCTCAGTATCGAAGGACCATTATGCATGCGCGCGAGGCAGTGTTGCGCGACGATCTCTACAAGATGCGCTCTCTGCTTGATCAATACGCGGCAGATAAAGGCAAGCTACCTCAATCATTGGAAGATCTCGTTTCTGCACACTACATGCGCGAGCTGCCGGTTGACCCCTTCACTGGCCAGAAAGACTGGACCGTAGAGACGGGAGAAGATTCAAATTCTACTTCCGGCGAGCAGGGGGTCGTGCAGGTGCGCAGCGCCTCGCCTGATGTCTCATCCGAAGGTACGCCTTACTCCGAATGGTAAAGAGTATTTTAGATTTTTAATTTGTGATTTTTGATTGTGCGTTGTGCTAGTTGGGAAAGCACTGAACCGCATGAGGCACCCGGCGGTTCCCGGCACGCTTCTACGTCAGCGTCCGCCGGAACTACAGAGAATCAATCGAAAATCAGAAATCAGAAATCGAAAATCTTATCGTGCCCAATCCGCTATCAAAATTAATTAAGCCCTGGTACCCATCGACTGCGCTGGGTCTTGAAAAGGGCACAGCGTCCATTGTTGAAGTCGATCGCGGTCGTGGCAAGGGATATAGTTTGCGTCGTGCTGCCACCATCGGTTTGGGAGAGTCGCTGATACAACCTGGCTTCGATGAACCCAACGTTCCCGACAGGTCGGAACTCGCCGCTGCCCTTTCTGAATTAGCCACGAGTGCCGGTTTGATCCGGCAGAAAAGGTGGTCTGTCACGTTGCCGGGTGCCACTACCCGCACCCTGATCCTGACGCTTGAGACTCGTCCGGGCTCTTCGCGAGAATTGGAAGAAGTCCTGGCGTGGAAGATGGATCGTGGCTTTGGTGTGCCGTTGGATGAGCTTTCGGTCTCGCGAGAGGTACTACCGAAAGATCCGCAGGGAAGAGATCGCTACCTGGTGATTGCCACAAGAGTGGCGGTGCTTGAAGAATATGAGAACGTCTTCAGCACCAATGGCTGGCGCGCCGGACTGATTCTTCCGCGCCATCTGGGTGAAGCCCAGTGGCTGAAGGGCAATGGATTTAGAGGCGATTCGCTCCTGGTCAGCTCTTCGGAAGAGGGCTTCACTGCCATGGTGTTTCGCAACCAGCAGCCAATAATCTTGCGTAGTATTCTGTGTGAGCAAGAGGAACGGGAAGACGAGTTTTACCGGTTATTACTTTTCTATCGTGATCGCCGGGCCGCGGAAACCACCGAGGCCAGCCAAATGTTGTCTGGTCTGCTGGTCACCGGCAATGGCTTCAGCAAAGCCCGGGCAACCGAAATCGTTAACGAAACGCTGGGATGCAACCTTCGCGCACTTGAGGCGGAGGACCTCGGCCTGCATCTTCCCACCACAGACCTAAGCTTTGATGCCATTGCAGCGCCCGCGGGACTGGCCGCGCTGTCGTTGTAGCGGACAGGCCTGAAACATTCCCGGTTTACCAAACGTAACACCCGAGCATCATGAGCATGATTGCATCCCCCACGCTTTGGAAAGACGCTACCGATCGGGATTTAGTGGCCACCGCCACCACCGGTGTCGAAGACAGTTTCGAGGAGCTCGTTAGGCGATACCAACGCCCGATTTCCGCCTATGTCTACCGGATGGTTGGCGACTATGAAGCGGCCCTCGACCTAACTCAGGAGATTTTCATCAAGGTCTACGGTTCGCTCGCGCGTTATCGTTCCGAGTTCAAGTTCTCAACCTGGATCTACAAGATCGCACACAATTCGGCAGTCGATCACCTGCGGCGGAATGCAGGACGCGAGCGATCTCTGAGCAGCGGAATAGAGGGAGATCAATACGAACTGCCGATCGAGAGTGGCGGCCTCAGTCCGGAGCAGGAGAGTGAGCGAAAAGAACGGAGGCTGGAGATCGAAGGAGTGGTCCGATCTCTTCCAAATGCTTACCGGGAATTGATTGTATTGCGTCATTCCCAGGATCTTACATATGAGGAAATCGTGGAAGTCACGGGGTTGCCGCTGGGAACAGTTAAGAACCGACTGTTCAGAGCGCGTGAAATGATGAGGCAGCAGTTTCTCGGCCGTGGTATTACGAGCGTGTGAATCAGCTATGTTCATGGATGATGACAATCCTCTGTGTCAGGGAGAACAGATTGCCGCTTATCTAGACGGCGAGCTCGACGCGGGTGCCGGCGGGCTCTTTGAACAGCACTTGTTGGAATGCCGACTGTGCAATACCGAGCTGAACATGCAACGACTCTTCATGCGTGAGCTTGACACTACCCTCAGGCTGGACCCTGGTCTTTCCGTGCCCAGCAACTTCGCGCAGATTGTTGCGGCCCGTGCCCAAAGCGACATGAGCGGCTTGCGCGACGGCAGCGAACATAAGCGGGCCCTTCGGTTCTGTCTGATTCTCGCGCTCGCATCATTTGCCATGCTGGGTGCGGCTGCGAGCGAGGCAGTGTTTTTCACTGGGCGGACAATGGCCAGTCAGATTTTCGGAATCTTTGGGGTGCTTTGGACGACGCTATACGATGCCGCAGTCGGCCTGACGGTAATTTCGCGAGTTATTAGCGGAGGTCTTATTCGAGAGTCGCCGTTCGCCGGTTTAACCGCGCTTTTGCTGGCTCTTGGTGTCGTGTTGCTCTCACTCCTCATCTCCAGCTATCACAGACATCACGAGATGCGCCTTTCCGAGTAGTAAGTCGTATTCCATGGCTATATCTTCGGCGTTAACTGTGAACGACTTGGTGTTACATAACCGCTACGACCAATTCCACCACTCCAAGCGGGATGCCCGCTGGAGGACTCCGTTCCTGAGCCAGCTAATCTATAGGGCCAGCGGCTTGTTGCTTTTAGTCTTGGCCATGTTCGTCGTGATTCAAGCTCAAGTAGCCACTAGTTCACCTGCCGATGAGCCTTATCTCGTTGAGGGTGTGAGCGACACCATGGCTTATGGCTTGGGCCGCTCAGTAAAGATCATTGGAACCGTCAAGAATGGGGCGATTGCATTAGGAGGCGACGTGATCGTTCAAGGCACAGTGGAAGGCGATGTGGCCGCGATTGGCGGCTCAGTCATCCAGCTTGAAGGATCACGAATTGGCGGAGATGTGATTGTTATTGGCGGTGTTTACCGGCATGGTAGCGAATCGCCCAATCGTAGCGCGTCCAGTGCGACCATAATGTATGCCGGTTACGAGCAGGAACTGCGGAACATGATGCGGAATCCAACAGAAATGGTTACGCCGCACTGGTCTGCACGCTATGTAGGTTTGCGCATCCTGGCCGTCCTATTTTGGTTTGTTGTGTCAATAGCTTTAACGGCAGCAATGCCCGGAACCATAAGCCAGGGAATAGCGAGGCTGCAGCTAACTACCTTCCGCGTGGCGATAATTGGATTTGTAGCCGCCGCGATAATTGGCGCCGGGGTACCATTCAGTCTTCATTATTTCCCCACACCCCTTGCCGCACTTATTGGGTTGCTGGCTTTTTTGCTGGTCGTGGTGGTCGGCCTTTTTGGACGAGTTGTCATTTATGCCGCTACCGGGCGCTGTTTGCAACGCAAGTTTTTGCCTCTCGGCAGGAATTCTGAATCGGTTGCCCTGCTCCTGGGAACGTCATTTTGGATAGCCCTTTCGTCACTGCCCTATATTTGGCCCCTTGTCGTTGCTGTCATGATCGTCACCGGCCTCGGTCTGGCCCTCACCGCGCGATATCGCGTTGGTTGGGGGCGAACTGAACCGAGTTTGATCAGCTCTCGCCCTTAAAAACTTAGACAAATCGATCCCTCCCGGCATCCAAAGCTTTCTGGTATGTGCCAGAAGGGATATTTCCGCAACTTTCCGAACCAGAGAAAGTGAAACGGAAAGATGCTCGAGTCTATTCCTTATTCAGAACATTCGCTGCGTCTCTCGCGTAACAAAAGATAAGGCTTTTGCTCGGTATTTAGCGCTGAAGTCTCTGTATTTGTCATAATTTAACCATCCGCGGTGTTTGCCAAAAAGGAGAGGGAAATAATGAGAGCGCATTTTCTTGCGATCGCGCTGGCTTTGCTCACTGGAACTCACGGCGCATATGGGCAAACACCTCAAGCCGCCCCTGCCACTCAGCAGGCCGACAAAGGAATAACTCCAAATTCCGCTATCGGTGAAGTGAAGGCAATTGATCCTGCTTCCAGCCAACTTGTCGTTAAGACGGACGCCGGGTCAGTAGTTACCGTCACGGTAAACGACAAGACGGTGTACATGCGACTCGCGCCTGGAGAGACGACGCTGGCCAACGCCGCCAAGATCGCTTTTGCTGACGTGGCGGAGGGCGACCGCGTTTGGGCTCGGGGCAAAGTTTCAGCGGATTTGAAGTCTGTCCCGGCAGCTGCTTTGATCGTGATGAACAAAGCAGATATCGCCAGGAAGCAGGAAGCAGAACGTTCTGAGTGGCGGAGGCGCGGAATCCTGGGCGTGGTATCAGCAGTCAATCCCGAGACAAGAGAGATCACGATCTCCGGTCGCTCGATGGCGGGGACGCAGTCGGTAATTATTCCAGTTGCTGAAAAAGTGGATATGCGCCGGTATGCACCCGATTCCATAAAATTCGGTGACGCGAAACCGGGGACAGTAAGTGAGGTGAAGGTAGGCGACCAGCTTCGCGCGCTGGGAGAACGCAGCCCGGATGGCTCCAGGTTCACGGCTGAAAAGATTGTCACAGGATCGTTTCGTACTGTCGCCGGCACTGTAATCTCAGTAGACGCAGCAACCGGTGAGGTCAAAATCAACGACCTGCAAACGAAGCAGCCGCTGACCGTCGTGATCAAGCAAGACGCAGTACTACGCAAGTTCCCGCCAGCGGGTGAAATGATGATGTTTGGTCGCGGACGTGGCGCGGGACAAGGTGGCCCTCCAACAGGGCAGTCCGCGGCACCGGCACAAGGTCAAAGCGGTGGTCGGCCGCAACCAGCGAACGGCGGAGCGCCTGGCGGCGGCGGCGGCGGTACGCGGGTCGGCGGTGGTGGGGGTGGGAATATCCAGGAGATGCTGGAACGACTGCCGACAATTGCGTTGGCTGACGTGAAGGTCGGCGACACGATCATAGTTTCCAGCACTATAGGGGCTGATCCTGCACGGTTGACGGCAATCTCGCTGGTGGCCGGCGCGGATACACTCCTTAACATGATGGCTGCAAGACAACAGCAGCAACCCGGGGGACAATCAACACCCAATCCCGCTGCGGGCTTAGGGTCAGGAGTCCCACAGTTTGGTATCGGCTTACCATGAGTCGGTTTCCTCGAGCCGATGCTAGCGGGCCGTCGAGTAGTCAAGAGTTTCCCCGAGTCTAATCATGAAACAATTACGCGATAGTCTATTCATCGGTCTTGTCGTTTTCCTATCTGCAGTTAGTGTCTTTGCTCAGCAGTCCAGGGGCACGTTGCGTGGCGTCGTTAAGGACGAGTTAGGTGCTTCGATCGTAGGGGCCACCATCACTGTCATCGATCCGACCGGCACCGCAAAAACTACAGTAACGAATGGTGAGGGTGTTTACACGTTAGGTGGACTGGCTCCCGGCAAGTATTTTGTCGTGGCAGCCGCGCCTGGATTTGCCCCATCGGACCAGATCGAGGTCGATCTGGCAGCCGGCCAGCGTCAGTCTGTCGACCTCATTCTGAATGTCACGATTGAAGACCAAAAGGTGACGGTCGCAGCGGAAACTCCACTCAGCACTGATGCCACCAACAACGCCAACCAGACACTTATCTCGGGCAAAGATCTGGATGCTTTGCCGGACGACCCAGATGAGCTCGCCGCCGCCTTGCAGGCTCTCGCGGGGCCATCAGTTGGTCCCAATGGAGGTCAGATTTTCATTGATGGATTCTCGGGCGGACGGATGCCGCCGAAGGACTCGATCCGCGAGATTCGCATTAATCAGAATCCGTTTGCGGCGGAGAACGATCAGCCCTCTGGCCGAATCGACATCCTCACGCGGCCCGGCACGGACAATCTGCGGGGC
This sequence comes from Pyrinomonadaceae bacterium, assembly GCA_013811945.1. Lineage (GTDB taxonomy): Bacteria > Acidobacteriota > Blastocatellia > Pyrinomonadales > Pyrinomonadaceae > PSRF01. The sequence continues at coordinate 29,288 of JACCUI010000087.1, forward strand.
AGTTCTTTCTTCAATTTTCAGGATGAAAGTCTAAACTCGCGCAATCCCTTTTCCGTCAGCTCAAGCAAACGCTCGCCATTTCAGGCGCGGCAGTATGGCGGAAATCTGGGCGGTCCCCTGGTGGCGAAGAAGGCCTCGTTCTTTGTTGATTTTGAACGTCGTGAAACCGATGACAGTGAACTGGTGATAGCGGAAATTCTTGATGAGAACTTGAACCCGCTAAACGTTGGTTTTGGCGTTACCGTGCCGCGCCGCAACACCACCTTCAGCCCTCGATTAGACTTTCAGCTAAATACTAACAACACGCTTATCGCCCGCTACAGCTTTAGCAAATCGGAAACTCAGAATGCCGGTGTCGGAGAGTTCTCCTTGCCAGAACGCGCCTATAACACAGCGTTCAAGCAGCACACCTTTCAGATCACTGAAACGGCAGTGCTTAATGCCTCGATGATTAACGAGACGCGTTTCCAGTTTACGCGTCAGCAGTCTCAGAACTTTGCCGATAACTCGATACCGACGCTTAATGTAAGCAGTTCCTTTACCAGTGGTGGCTCGCAAGTTGGTCAAACTGTAAATACCGATCAGCGCTGGGAGCTGCAAAACTTTCTGGCGTGGCAGAAGGGAA
>JACCUI010000100.1 GCA_013811945.1 Pyrinomonadaceae bacterium
AGCGCGCCAATACCGGATGTCAGGATCAAACCCGGAATCAGTCCTGTGAGCAGAGTAGTTGCGCTCCACAACAATGCGGCTGAGGCCAGCACCAGTCGTGGTCCTTTGCGGTCGCCGAGCAGTCCTGTCGGTATTTGAAAAATGGCATAACCGAGCATGAACGAACTGAAGACCCATCCAATCTGGATTTCGCTCAAGCCAAGTTCCGGCATCATGAACTTTGCCGCAACCGAGATGTTCGTACGCAGCACGTAGCTGACCAGACTGAATCCCGCCAGCAAAGCCAGGATTCCCCAGCGAACGGATGTTTGTCTTGTGCTTGTCACTTATTCTTTCCGCCGCTGTGCGATAAACCAATTGACGTGCTGCTGAAGCACTGTCATCGGTAGCGCCCCGCTGCTCAGCACAGCCTCGTGAAATCGGCGGATGTCGAATTTGTCGCCCAAACCCTTTCGCGCCTGTTCCCGCAGTTCGAGAAATCTGATTTGGCCCATCTTGTAAGCGAGCGCCTGCGCCGGAATGTCCGCCGAATAACGCAGGCTTTCTGTGCCGATCTCACTTTCGGAATGCAGCGCGTATTCGCGCATAAACTCCATTGCGCGCGAGCGCTCCCATTTCAGGTGATTCATTCCTGTATCAACGACCAGCCGCACTGAAATCATCATCTCCATCGATAGGTGGCCGTAGAGATCATACAAGTCCTTATACTGACCAAGCTCACGACCGAGAATAGAGGAATAGGTTGCCCAGCCTTCGGTGTAAGCCGTCGGGTAAAAGTTCCTCCGCACCGGATGCAGCTTGTCGTTCTCGCTCTGCGAGGCAATGTGGAAGTGATGGCCGGGGACGAGTTCGTGATAAATCAGGCCTTCGGCCTGCAACAATGATCGCTCTTCCAGCTTCGAGCCGTTGAAGTAGTATGTGCCGGTCGTCGCGCCGGGCTTGGGTCGCTCGTAGTAGCCGAAGGTCAGTGTGCCTTCCAGCGCCGGATTGAGCCGCTGCGTGTCGAATGGCGCTTTCGGTCGCGTGAGGAAAAGCTGGTCAAGTTTCGGGTTGATGCTGTTGGCAAAGCCCAGCAGCCGGGCGCGGATTTCATCCGGAGTTTTCGGAAAGAAGCGCGGATCGGTCTTGAGAAACCGGTGAAACTCTGCCTTCGTGCCGCGAAACCCGAGCTTGTTTCGCACCTCGGCCATCTCGCGTTCGCGCCTTTCGACTTCACGAAGCCCGATCTCGTGCACCTCTTCCGGCGTGATCTCAATCGTGGTGTGAAACTTCACGAGATATCGGTAGTAATCTGTCCCGCCCGGATATTGCCAGAGCCCCACCTGCTCGGGAGCGCGTTCACGATAAGGGCCAGCTACGTAAGCGATGACCCTTTCCAGCGCGAGGTTCGTGCGCGCGATAATTTCAGCGGCAACCTGTTGTTTGAATCGTCCTCCCGCCTGTGCATCAATCGCTGCCAGCCGCTGGTCGCTGACATTGAAGAGACTCTTGCCCGGCTCATGCACGAAGCCTTTGAGAAGCCCCAGCACCTGGTCCACTTCTTCCTTCGGCAGCACGATGCCGCGATCCGTCTGGCGACGCAGATGGCTGTGAATCTCTTCCATCAGTCGCGGGTACTGCGCCAGCAGATCGAGATAACGCTCCGCATCGGCGGCGCGCTCGAAACGGAAGGTCTGGAAGATTCGATGAACCGTCGCCAGATAAAACGCATACGGCGTGACGGGAGAACGCAGCCAGTAATACTTCACTCCTTCGATGATGTTGCGCGCATCCCAGCGCAAAACATTCAGCGTGAGCGATTCCTCGTGGCTCAGCTCGCGCTCATTGATTGCTTCCAGCTTTTTGAGGACATCGCGGGCAAAGACCGCCTCTTCTTCCGCGCTCGCCAATGACCATCTGGGGAGTTCGTCAATCGGCAGTCCCTGATCGAGACGCGCGGCGGGAGATTTCAGCTTGCGCTGCCAGACCTCGTCGGCAACCTGTTGCAGAGACACGGAACTTTTGTTCGCTGCCGATTGTGCCGAAGCCTCTCCGCTCAAGAGCGCTATGACCGCCGCGACGCTGACTAGCAGGGCGGCGATAGTAAGCAACGAAAGTCGTTTTCTCTTCATTGATAAAAGTCTCCACTAGCGTCTATCTGACTCGCCAGCTAAAACACGTTTGCTTCCGGTTTGAGCGCCTGATCGCGGAAGCGCGTGACGCGCAGCTCGTCAATGTTGATGGTATGCGCTCGCCCGTCCAGAATCTCTTCGGCGATGAGCATCCCCGTGGCCGGCGCGTGCATGACGCCGTGGCCGCTGAATCCGCTGGCGTCTAAATAGTTTGGCAGTTCAGGGTGACGGCCGAGAATAGGCATATGATCAGGCGTGATCTCATAGAGCCCGGCCCAACAATTCTTATGGGCCAATCCCGCTTGCTCCAACACAGGAAAGCGCACAACGCCGGTCTCTATCACTATGTGCAGCCACTCCCAATCCACGGAAAGGTTTTCGCCAGGCGGCTCGTTTTCATTCGACAGGCCGAAAAGGACTCTATGTTTTTCTTTGCGCATGTAAAAACCACTGCCCACGTCAATCGTCAGCGGGATGTCCGTCGGGATAAGCGCGAACGGCTCTGTCATATAAACGCAGCGGCGGTACGGATTGACCGGAATGTCTAAGTCGGCCAGTGCGCCAACTTGCCCTGCCCAAGGCCCGGCCGCGTTAATCACCCATTCGCAGTTGATCAGCCCGTCCGGCGTCTCAACGGCGGTAACACGTTCGCCTGACCTGTGAATGGCGACGGCGGGTGTGGAGCGCTTCAATCGCGCGCCCAGTTCACGCGTCCGCGCAAGATACCCGGTGGCGATGCCATATGGGTCGCAGTAGCCGTCGTCCGGGCAGAAGGTCGCGCCGATCAAATCATCAACGCGAGTTCGCGGGATGATGTCGAGTACCTGCTTGGGCGCCAGCGTCTGCGTGCGCACACCGAGCGACCGTTGTAATGCCGCGTTCCGCTCATAAGCCGCCCAGGTCTCCGCGTCGTTGACAAGCAGCAGGTAACCGACCTGCTTCAAATCCGCATGGCCTCCGACCTCTTCGGTGAAATGCTTGAGTCGCTCGATGCTATAGATTGACAGCCGGACGTTGACTTCGCTGGCGAATTGATGGCGCACGCCAGCCGCCGAGCGCGCCGTGCTACCAGTAACTTCGGTTGTGGCCTTCTCCAGAATAATAGTGTCGGTGCAGCCGCGAGCGGCCAGGTGATACGCGACTGAAGCGCCGACGATCCCGGCCCCGATGACGACAGCCGTAGCAGTCTTTTCGTTCATAGGACATTCGAGAACTATCTATCTTTGGTTCTTGACCCTTTCGTCACCTTCATCTCAAGAACATCCAATGGCAGAGCCCCATCCCTTAAGATCTCATCATGGAACGCCCGGATGTCGAGTCCTGAACCCAATGCTTTGTCAGCTTTTCTGCGGAGTTCTTGAATTTTAAGCTCTCCTATTTTGTATGAGAGCGCTTGTCCGGGGAGTGCTATGTAACGCTCCACTTCAGAAGTTGCTCGCGCGTCACTGATGGAATTATTCTCCAGGGAATAAGCAATCGCCTGCTCTCGGCTCCACCCCTTAGCATGAATACCCACATCCACGACTAAACGTATCGCCCTGTGCATCTCAGCTTCCAATCTGCCGAAATATTGGTACGGGTCAGTGTATAAGCCTAACTCTTTCCCTAAGCTCTCTGCATACAACCCCCACCCTTCAGTGTAGGCGCCGTAGCCGCCGTGTTGCCTGAACTTCGGCAGGTTCTTCCGCTCCTGCTGGAGCGAGATCTGATAGTGATGCCCCGGAATAGCCTCGTGCAGGAATACCGACTCCATGCGGTAACTACTATACTTTTTAGCATCCACCACCGGCACATGGAAGATGCCTGGGCGGGACCCATCGGGAGCAGCGCCCGTATATGAATGGCTAGCTGTGGCCGCGCGGAACTTTTCTGTTAACCTAACCTCAAACTTCGCCTTGGGCACCATGTTAAAGAGCTTCGGCAGACGGGGCTGCATCCTGGCTTCGATAGCCCGGTAAGCGTCTAGCACCTCCTGATCACTTGTGAACGGGTAGAATTTGGGGTCTGTCCGTAAGTGCTCGAAGAATGCCTTCAAATCCCCTTTGAATCCTACTTGGCCTTTAACTCCTTCCATCTCGCCTTTGATGCGGCGGACCTCATTTAACCCAATCTGGAAGATTTCCTCAGATGTTAGATTAGTAGTCGTATAAAACTTGACGAGGTACTCATACTCTTCCTTGCCTTTGGGTAAAGCAGAAAGTCCTACGGTACTGCGCGCACGCGGCAGGTATTCTGTTCTGATAAAGTTGTGAAGCCTCTGGAAAGTGGGAATGACTTGCTCAGTGATGGCCTCCGTATATGCTTCCGTTAATCGCACCTTGACTTGAGGGCTGAAGTGAGCGGGTATATTTGCTACCGGTTGATAAAAGATGGACTGTTTGACGTCTGCGACAATCATTGATTCGAGCTGCGGCAGCGCTTTTTCCATCAGAACTCTGGGTTGAACTATCCCTACAGTCATCCCTTTGCGCATATCGGCAATAGCATTCTCCGACCAAACTTGGAAGCCACCTATGCGTCCGAGGAAATTCTCGTAGTTCTCCACAGTCTTAAAAGGGTGTCCGCCTCTACCTGAGCCCAGCAGTGGGAACAGTATGTGAAGACCTTCGAACTGGCTGATTGGGGTGAGGTGATCATCGAACCTTAACCTTTCCAAGCTCGACTCTATGCTCCGCTTGAAAACTTCGCAGCTCAACCTATCCTCTTGATTGAACGGGTTTCGGTCGATTCTTGGAATGTCATTTAAGTATTTTGTGTACAGGGCTTTCATTTTGCTCCGGTACTCATCACTGGGACCGATAGTAAGTCGGTCGTCAAAGCGATGGTCGCCTACGGATGTGGCGAAGAGCGGATTGAGACGGAGAAATTCCTCAAAGTAACTGTCGAAAAGAGTATGAAGCCCCTTTGATTCGCTAGCTGATTCAGGTTTGTTCGTTGCTGATTGCGCCGAAGCCTCATCGCTCATGCGCGGGATGACAGCCGCCGCGACGCTGACGAGCAGGGCGGCGATAATTATCAGCAACAGTCTTTGTCGTCTCTTCATTGATGGAATCCCCCGATAAATCTAGCGCCCCGTCACCTGCTTCAAGACGCGGAGGAAGTTGCCACCAAGGATCTTGCGAATCTCTTCCTCCTTGTAGCCTCTCTCAAGCAAACCCCGCGTGATCTTCGGCAAATCTGTCACATCCTTCATCCCCTCCGGCGTTGGAATCACATCCAGGTCGCTGCCGATCCCGACGTGATCAATCCCAGCTACTTTCACCGCGTGATCAATGTGATCGAGGATGCGCTCGAAAGGCGGATGTGGGATGCCCGGATCACCCAGCAGACTCAGTCGCCGCGCGGCCAACTCGTCCAACTTCTCCGGGGTCACTTGCTGCGGTTTGTTGATTTCACTGAGCACGTCCTTGCGCATCACCTTCATCAGGTTGTGATACGTCTGATCAAGAAACTCCGAGTAGAAATTGATGCCGACGACCCCGCCATTGCGAGCAATGGCGCGCAGCGCGTCGTCTGAAAGATTGCGCGGATGATCCGACAGCGCGAGGCAGGAAGAGTGCGAGGCAATGACTGGTTTGGTAGTGGCTTCCAGCACATCCTTGACCGTCTCCTCGGAGACGTGCGACACGTCCACGATCATCCCGATGCGGTTCATCTCGCGCACCACCTCCCGCCCGAAGTCGTTGAGGCCGCCCCAGCGCGGCGTGTCGGTCGAAGAGTCGGCCCAGTCGTTGGTGTTCGCGTGCGTCAGCGTCATGTAAGTCACGCCGAGATGGTGAAACATCCGCAGTAGCGCCAGATCATTCTGGATCGCGTGCCCGCCTTCGATGCCCATTAGCGCGGCGAGTTTTCCCAAAGCAACGAGGCGCTCGACGTCGGCAGCGTTGCGCGCCAGTTCGACCCGGTCTGGATACTTCCCGAGCACGTTGTACATGGCATCAATCAACTGGAGCGTGCGCCGCGCGGCGTGATGCGGCGCGTAGATGGGATCGGGCCAGAGGGCGAAAAACTGAGCGTCTACGCCGCCTTCTTTGAAGCGCGGCAGATCGGCTTGTCCATCCGTTGACCGTTGGCCGAGATCCACGCCGCGAACGAGCACCCGCTGGAGCGTGTCCATGTGCGTGTCAATCACCAGTGCCTTGCGGTGAAGCTCCCCGGCTCGCCGCTCAATTTCCTTGTTATGTGTATCCTTACTTGCCGGCTTCTGACCGGAAAGTGCGATAGGAGAAAGAAGGACCACCGCGAGCATGAAAAGTGTGCTTGTGATCTTCATTTTTGACTCATCCTCTCAAGATTAACGTGGAAGCTCGGGGGTGCGCCGCTTGCGGCGTAACCCCTGGAGCGCAGAGTTGGGCCGAGCACGATTTGTTGGGCGGCTTGTTCACATAGCAGCTAAAGCCTGAGCAATATCATCGACTATGTCCTGACTGTCCTCGCACCCGACGCTCAAACGGATAAATCCTTCGGGTATCTCGTCGCCTCCCCACCGCGCTCGCCGTTCGGCGGTAGTATGCACGCCGCCGAAACTTGTCGCTTCAATGATTAACTTGCACGACTGCAAAAATTGCTCGGCACACGCTCGGTGAGCCAACACAAAGCTGATTATCGAGCCGTAATAGCGCATTTGTCGCGTGGCTATTTCGTGCGACGAATCGTTTGGTAATCCCGGATAGCGCAACCCGGTCACATCGGAACGAGTCATCAGATACTCGGCAATTGTCAGGGCATTGCGGCATTGTCTTTCCAAACGCATTTCCAGCGTGGCAAGAGAACGATGCGCCAGCCACACTTCCATCGGTCCAGGAACCGCACCGATTTGAGTGCGCCACGAGAGCAGCTTTTCCGCCCGAGCCGAGTCTCGCACGGCGACGTGACCGAGGATCAGGTCGGAATGTCCAGTAAGCACTTTGGTGTCGGATGCAATCGAGAAATCTGCGCCAAGTTCGAGTGGAGATTGACCAAGCACCGTCGGCGTGGTGTTATCAACCGCAACCAGCACATCTTTTTTGTGCGCTGCATGAACGAGTGAGGCGATGTCGCAAACGTCCAACCCTGGATTAGCCGGAGTTTCAAGCCACAGCAATTTCGCACCGTCCAACAGTTGATTTAATCCATCTCCTGCGGTTGGAGCTTTGCGTACTTGCACTCCGATTTCTGCAAACAATCCGTCAGCCAGAAGCCGCGCCGTGTAGTAGCAGTCGGAGGGCATCACCAAAACGTCGTCGGCTCTTAAGGTGGTTCCAAAAACCGCCGCTACTGCTGCCATGCCCGAAGCAAACGAGATTGCAATACTGCCTTCCAACTCGCTCAACGCACGTTCAAATTGTGTCCACGTCGGATTGTGATAACGCCCGTAAGTATAGGGACTGGCAGATGTCTCGCCGGAAGCGTGATAAGTTCCGGCAAAAGTCACTCCGGCTGAAAAAGGTTCACCTTGCGCGGGCGGAGCAAGACCGGCATGAATTACTCTTGTCCTAATTTTCATCTCTTTGTCTCCACTCAGCGCTTGTTTTGTCGTCTTATGGTGGCCAGATGATCAGCGCCCCAACGTGCGCATCACCAAAAGGTGGCGATCTCTTCCAGCGGTTTCTTGCTGATATCCGGGACCACAGCATTCTCCGCCGGGTAACCAACTACCAGGATTAAGAAACATCTTTCGTGGCTTGGCCGCGCCAGGATTTGATTCAGAAAGCCCATCGGACTGGGCGTGTGGGTCAGCGAGACCAAACCGGCATGGTGAATGGCAGTAATCAGCATCCCGGTGGCAATGCCGACCGATTCCGCGACGTAATAGTGCTTAACCTTGCGCCCGTCCGGCAGCAGCCCGTAGCTCTCGGCGAAGACCACGATTAGGTAAGGAGCGGTCTCCAGATACGGCTTATGCTCATCTGTCCCCAGCGGCGCGAGCGCCTCCAGCCACTCCTGCGGGGCGCGCCCGTGGTAAAACTCATATTCCTCCTTTTCAGCCATCTCTCGAATCTGTCGTTTGATCGCTGGATCACTGACCACTGCAAAGTGCCACGGCTGGAGATTTGCGCCGCTCGGAGCGCTGCCAGCTACCAGCAGACAATTCTCGATCACTTCCCGTGGCACGGGCCGGTTCGAAAAATAACGGACCGTGCGCCGCCTCTCCATGTCGGCGCGAAAAGAGTGCGCGCGTTGCCTCATTTCCTCCGGGAGGTATTCACGATAGGAGGTGAGCGGAATAAAATTCGGTTTCGTCATCTGTCTGTTGCCCGTTATTTGTTGTTCTTGTTTCCAGGCCTTAGCACCGGAGCTAAGCGGCGCCCATTAAACCTGATTTTTCAGAAGGCCGGTTCTTTGCGCTTCTGATTCGGCAATACGGGTTGGGCGCCTTCATCGAGTGTCCAAACGAGTGGGAACCGTTCGCAATCGAGCCGCTCTCCGTGAATCAATCCAGGGTCCTCAGTTGGAATGGCGACCTCACCAGGACGTCGGCAGTAACGAGCGTCGTCCCCAGCCCATCGCGTCGCGAGCGCCCGCCGTCGGTGGCGTCCTGTGTTGCCGGGCGCTCCGTGAACGATCATTGCCTGGAACACCAGGCAGTCACCTGGCTGCATGGCAAATCGGGTGATCTTGTACTTATGCCGATTGGTTTCGATGTCGGGCGGCGGTGGCAACCCGGTGCCCGCGTATGGGCTTCCATCGACAAAGTGATAGCGGCTGAACTCGGGCCACTGGTGGCTGCCACAGACGTACTCGACGCTCACCTCCTCAGGGACCGGATCAAGTGGCAACCAAATCGAGCAGACCTGATAGCCGCTGACCGCCCAGTATGGTTGGTCCTGGTGCCACGGTGTGCGCTCAGAGGTCCCGGGCTCCTTGACCAGCAATTGATCGTAGAAGAAGTTCACGCGCGAGGCGCCCATGATCCGTCCTGCGATCTGGCCCGCAGGCGATTCGAGCGCAAAGCGCCGAAACTTGGATAATCGCAATGAGAGCTCGATGTCATCAAAGAACCGGCCCGAACCTCCGCGCGTAACGTCGTCGAGGTGAGGCCCCGGCGAGGCTATGGCTTCTTCCACTGCGTCTGCCAGAAACGCAAGCCAGGAGGGCGAAAAGGCGTCTCTTACGCAAACGACGCCGTCGCGCTCATACGTGCTGCGTTCCGCCTCGGTGATTTGCATCGGATCCATCTACAACACTAGCGTCCAGTTACCTGCTTCAAGACGCGGAGGAAATTGCCTTGTTACTCTTATCCTTACTTGCCGGCTTCTTGGCGGAAACCGCGACGATGGAAAGAAGCGTCATCGTCAGGACGAAAGGTGTGACTGGGCGGTTCATCGCTTTCCTTATCATTTTAACAAGACCTCGCGCACCAAACGAGTGGTGATCACTTCGCGTAGCTCACTTCGTTTCTTTGCTGCTGCCGCGGCCGCCTCCGGCGAACCGTAATGCTTGAGATAGGCAGCGCCCACTTTTGCTTCTTGATCGAGCGCCGCGTAGTTTGGGTGCGCCAGCAATAGGACGACATCCCAGTCGTCCGGGCGATCCTTGAGCGGATTCTGGAATATCTTGTAATCCGTCACAATGCCTTCTTTTTTCCATTGCTCAAAGATCGGCTTCGCATTCTCCTGAAAGTCCTTCCAGGATGCGCCTTCCTGTCCCGGCTTGATCCGGTAGTAAACCATTCTCCAAACCGGTCCGGCCTCGTTGTTCTGGCTCTGCGCCGTAGCATTTGCAACGAGCAGCGTCGCAACGAACAGTGTCCCCAATAGTGCTTTGCTCATGTTACCTCCGCAGATTGTTTTTCGCCGCTCTGGGTCGAGTTTTCGCGGCACGACCAAGACTCAACTGCTCGACGGTTGCGGTCACCCCGCCGCAGACGACAAACATGACCGTCTTGAACTCTGTGATTTCAGGGGCGCTATCATAAGCGAGTGCAAGCGCAGCGCCACACGCCGGTTCGACCAAAATCCGTTGATCAGAGAGAAAACGCTCGCACGCTAATACCGCAGCCTTGTCAGAAACTACCACGCTGCGAATCGGGTACTCTTTGGAGTATGCAAAGGCTTGTTCACAAACCTGCTTGGCGCCAAGAGAGGTTGCGATGCTTGTGATCTTCTCCAATGTAACCCGATAACCGGCCCGGATAGACTGGGCAAACGACGAGGCCCCCTCTGTCTCTACAGCGATAATTGGCACATCGGCCCAGCCGTTACGACGAAGCCCTTCGACGATGCCGGACAACAGACCACCGCCGCCTACAGAGAGAACGACAGCATCTGGCGTCGGACCTGAGCGCGCGACTTCGTCAATCAAGGTGGCATGACCTTGCCAAAGAAGCGGATCATCGAACGGGTGCAGAAATGCATCGGACTCGCCGACCATCGCCTGAGCCAGCGTATTCGCCTCCTGCCATGAGCCACCATGGACAATGACTTGGGCACCTTCCTGCCGTATCAGATCTTTGGCTCTTTCGGAGGTGGTTTCGGGGACTGCAACCGCGACGGGTACTGATAGGCAACGACCAGCGTAGGCGACCGCAATACCTGCGTTGCCGCCGGAAGAGGAAATGAAACGACGTGCCCCGCGACGAACATACTCTTCACAGGCTGTGCCAATGCCGCGAATCTTGAAGGAACCCGGCGGCTGCATCGCCTCAAGCTTCAACCAAATTGAGCGACCAGCACAAAGGCTCAGAGCTCGAGACTCAATAAGCGGAGTTTCAATGTGTAGTGGCATTGTCTGTCTTTGGAAGAAAGTCTTACCACTTGCCGTCGCAGACTCACGACACCGCGTCTAGAAACTTGCCGGAATCTCATAAACAAGATTACTACTGTCCCAACATTGATCGGGCCATTGACTGTATCTTTTGAGATTCGATCGACTTTACTTCGATGCATCATCCGCAACCCCAATCCCGTAGGGACGGAATGTTTATAGAACGTTGGCCCGAAGATATGGCTCCAGCTCCAACGGAGCGAAATGTTCTTACGGGTGCGTGCAAGGAAGACATTTCGCTCCGCTGGAGCTACCAAGAATTCCATTTGGCACCGTGGTCTATAAACATTGGGGCCCTACGGGACCTGTAGCAGCAACTTGCTATTTGTTATCGAGGAAGCCGCTCAGCACTGGCGCTTTGGCTGGGCCGAAGATCTTGCCGTAGGACGCCATCATGGGGAAACCGAGGAACAGGGGTTTGCCTCTGCGGTTGCCGTGAACATCGTAGTGAATCTTACTACAGCCGGCATTCTGTTTTTGCGCAGAACCGGCCGCTTTTCACCGGAGAGGACCGTAATGCCGGCAGCAATCATGGCAGCATTCCGCAAAAAGTCTCGGCGTTTCATGATTGATTTCTCCTAAATGCACTACTTTAACGAGACCTCACGCACCAAACGAATTGCAATCACTTCGCGGGAATCAGCTCGTTTCTTTACAGCTGCCGCTGTTGCTTCCGGCGAGCCATAGTGCTTGTTATAAATAGCGCCCACTTTTGCTTCCAGCATATCGAGCGCCGCATAATTTGGGTACCCAATAGACAGCATAACGTCCCAATCGTCCGGGCGATCCTTGAGCGGATTCTGGAAGATCTTGTAATCCGTCACGATGCCTTCTTTTTTCCATAGCTCAAAGATCGGCTTCGCGTTCTCGCGAAAGTCCTTCCAGGATGCG
>JACCUI010000101.1 GCA_013811945.1 Pyrinomonadaceae bacterium
AGCGCGCCAATACCGGATGTCAGGATCAAACCCGGAATCAGTCCTGTGAGCAGAGTAGTTGCGCTCCACAACAATGCGGCTGAGGCCAGCACCAGTCGTGGTCCTTTGCGGTCGCCGAGCAGTCCTGCCGGTATTTGAAAAATGGCATAACCGAGCATGAACGAACTGAAGACCCATCCAATCTGGATTTCGCTCAAGCCAAGTTCCGGCATCATGAACTTTGCAACAACCGAGATGTTCGTCCGCAGCACATAGCTGACTAGACTGAACCCCGCCAGGAGGGCAAGAATCTGTCGGTGAACGGATGTCGGCTTTCCAGTGCCCATCAGAACCATCCCAATTGTTTCCCCTCTGCTCATCTCAGTTCACGTCTGATGGTTTAGTGGGCATCTTGATTGCTGCCCTCAACGCTTTTTGCTAAACTTTTTGAACCTGAAATTGCTGTGTGATGACTCGCCGAATTAAGCCCAGATGAATCACAGAATGCGGCTACAAGTCATTATCATCGCGCTCTTTTTTCTTATTTTTCCCTATGGAGATAGTAAGCAGCCCGGCCAAGCACTTTTACGAGTTCGAAGACTTCCGCGTGGATGTCGGCAGACGACTGCTGCTCCACGCTGGAGACGTGGTGACTCTCACGCCGCGAACCTTGAATATGCTGCTGGTGTTGATCCAACACCGGGGGACCGTCCTCAGCAAAGACGAACTGATGAAGGATCTCTGGTCGGACACGGTGGTTGAGGAAAACAACCTCACCGTGATCATCTCGGCTCTGAGAAAAGCCTTGCATGAGAAGCCGCAAGAGCACCGCTACATTGTGACGATCCCCGGACGAGGCTACAGCTTCGTCGCGGAGGTCAGGGAAATCCTCGGCGATAGCAACGATCAGGTTGCGGTTCCGCCCGGCAATCCCGTCATCAAGCGGGTGCTGGAACCAGTCAACGGATCGGATGTGCTGAGGAGCGAGGAAAGCCAATTTCATCGTTCTGCCGTCTTACCCCCACTCCAAACTTCAGGGCGGAAAGTGATATTGGTCAGCCTGCTACTCCTGATTCTCATCTCCGCCCTCACTTATCTCTTCCTTTCCAACAGATCAACCCCGGCCGAAACTGAAACACCGGTCAGAACTATCGCGGTTCTTCCATTCAGAAACCTGGGTGGGGAGAGCAGCGATGAATATCTCAGTCTGGGAATGGCCGACGCTCTGATCACCAGGCTCGGCAACCTCAGGCAGGTGATTACCCGCCCGACGAGCTCTGTGCTCAAATACTCACGATCAAGCACTGATCCGCTGGCCGCCGGACGAGAGCTGGCAGTGGATGCGTTGATTGATGGGCGGATTCAGAAATTGGACGACCGGATTCGCGTGACGGTGCAGCTCATCAGGGTGAGCGACGGGAAGCCGCTCTGGTCTGAAAAGTTCGACGAGCAGTTTACCAACATCTTCGCCGTGCAGGACTCTATCTCCGAGCAGGTCGCGCTTGCTCTGGCGCTGAAGCTGAGCAGCGAAGAGCGGGAGCAACTGACCAAACGCTACACCGAGAATACCGAGGCCTTCCAGCTTTACCTGAAGGGGCGCTACTTCTGGAACAAACGGTCTGCCGAAGGCTTGCAGAAAGCCAGCCAATATTTTCAGCGGGCCATTGAACGCGACCCAGGCTACGCGCTGGCCTACGCCGGGCTGGCCGACTGCTACAACCTGCTCAGTTACTACAGCATTCTCTCGCCGAAGGATTCCTTCCCGAAAGCCAAAGCGGCGGCCACCAGGGCGCTGGAGATTGATGAGTCGCTCGCCGAAGCGCACACCTCGCTGGCCCTGGCATCAATGGCCTTCGACTGGGACTGGGCCTCCGCGGAGCGGGAATATAAACGCGCTCTCGAACTCAACCCCAACTACGCGACCGCTCATCAGTGGTACGCCGAATACTTAGCTGCGATGGGGCGGCAACCGGAAGCCATGGCCGAAATCAGGCGAGCCGGCGAGATCGACCCGCTGTCGCTGATCGTCAGTGCGGCGGAAGGATACATCGGCTACTTCGGGCATGACTTTGATGAAACTATCAGGCAATGCGAGAAGACTCTCGAAATGGATCCGAACTTCGTTCCAGCCCACTGGTTTCTCGGCTGGGGCTATGTGCAGAAGGGGATGTTTGCTCAGGCCGTCGCTACCTTTCAAAAGGCGGTCTCACTCACTGATGGCGACTCGCGGATGTTAGCCGAACTAGGACACGTTTATGCCATTTCAGGACAGAAAGCAAAAGCGCGGGAGATTGTCCATCAGTTGGAGGTGAAGTCACAGCGGCAGTATGTCTCCCCATATGAGACTGCGCTGGTCTACGTGGGCCTCGATGAGAGAGAGCGGGCGCTGGTCTGGTTGCGGAAGGCCTTTGAGGATCGAGCCTGGCAGTTGATGTACCTCCGGGTAGAGCCGAAACTCGACCGTCTCCGCGCGGACCCACGATTCACTACGCTGCTGCGGGACATTGGGCTCGCGGCCTAATAAGATGGAGAAGGGTTATCCTGCTTACCCCCGTTTCCCTAAAGTGATGTTTGCGGATCAGCGAGTTTCAAAATCCTCCTATGAAAACGTACGCGATGTCCCGGCTCTCCTTCGTCCGCCCGTTCGTCACGCTGAACGTCCGTTTCGTGGCGTCAACCGACACCGTGATCATCATTGCCGCATCGGGCTGCTCGTCCAGGTTAGCGATGAATTCCGCAAGCGCGTTCTGCTCGGCAGAGGTCCGGACATTGCGGTGGAGTTGATAGAGCGCCTTGAACGAAGGCGCCTCGCGCAACCACTTAATCGTATCGGGGTGTCGCCCTTGCGCGGGCCGTTGATCGTCAACGCCACCGCCGGGCGCAGGGTGCGCAGGAGGACGATTGTTGCTGAGGTTGCCGCCGTGATGCGCCACTTGATAAAGCTCAAGCTCCCCGAGCTGGTTGGCCGGGCAGACCAGGCGCTGGCTGATGGGCCAGGTCAGGTCAGCCAGGTTGAGGAATTCAAAGCCGCCCCAACTCAATCGCAACGCGACGCTGCGCCCGTTCTCGCTCGTATCCGCTTCCGGCTCTGTCAATCCAGCGCACTCCGCATTGGCGGGCGATTTGCCACGAATCACTTCGGCCTTGGCGGCCACGCACAAAAGCTTGAGCGATGGCGTGCCGGCTGCCGTTTTCAACGGAATCGTGTCGCCCGGTTTCAAGGTCGTGCTGCGCCCTTTTGCCGCTGCCTGATAAGCGGCGTACCGTGCGGCAAACTGCGGGTCTTCCGCGAGCGCCGTCATCGGCCCGTGATCGTAAAAATTCCGGATGGTCATGAGCCGGCTCAATTCAGGGACGCCGCCGTAATGATCTCTGTGGTAATGCGACGCTACCAGATGATCTATCGCCGTCACGCCGGCCTGTTGTATGCGGCGTGCGTCGCGACCTTCAAAGCCGTCCCAGCCCGCGTCCAGCAGCACGGACTCGCCGGCAGGCGTGACGATGAGGGTGGCCGCGCCGCCTTCTACATCAACGAAAGAGATGTTCAAAGTGCGGCGGGCTCCCGTTGTTGGCGGCACAAGAGAGCTGCCGAGCGCGCCGATCAAGACAACGGTCATCAACATCAAGGCGGGCCGCTTCAGCCACATTCGCGCGCCATCGCGCGGGTCTTGCCAGCGTGTTTGCATTCTTCCTTAAGAGCGAAAGCTTGCCTGGTATTGAGAAGGGGTCAGGCTCGTGAGCCGCTTGAAGACTTTGGAGAAATGGCTCTGGTCGGCAAATCCCGCCTGCAAAGCAATGTCCACGAGAGAACTATCTGAAGTCGAAAGTTCACGACAAGCATATTCGATCCGCATCTGACGCACATATTCACCGACGGTGCACAGGTAACAGCGGCGAAACTCACTGGCCAGATAGATGGGATGCACCCCCACCGATTGGGCGATTTCGGCCAGAGTTAGCTTCTCTGAGAATCGAGCATGAATCAGCTCTCTCGCTTGTTTGAGCCAGCATGGGGCTTGACGCCCCGAGGTCGGGCGCGAACGGGAAGCCTCAGCGATGATTTCAAGCACAAGACCTTCGATGGCGAGTGGTGAAGTTTCATCTATCTGTAGGAATTCGCGGTAGAGTCTGGTCGCTAGCCTGGTCAACAAACCGCCATTGAAGTTGGCCGGACGGTCCAGAATCTTCGAATGCTCACGGATACACTCAAGCCGCTGCGGATCAACCTCGACCCGAAAGATGCGCACTTCCGTACTGTGAAAATTGCTCAGGTGCTCTTCTTCGGGCGGCAAGAAGAAAACCGTTGACTGTTGATGCGTGCGGATTCCCGTCCGACAGGTTTCGGTATAAGCACCTCGCCTGATCAGGCAGAGCAGGGCGTGCTCATGTCTATGAATGGGAGTCTTCAACCCTAGCGGATAGAAGCTCTCCGCTAGGGTGAAATCGGCAACTCGACAGCTTCTTAGTTGCTCTCCATAAAGGTATCCGGGAGGATGCTTCAGTTCCAAGGCCTGCACCGCCTCAAATTCATCATCGCCTTCCGACGAGCTTAATCTTAGACAAAAACCTTTCGTCAAGACAAGACGCGCTGAATCACACACACTAAAGTCCCGATACAGTTAGGTGCAGACAAAGATCAGTAGAGTTAGCGGAGTCGAATAGGATGCGGGCCAAGCCCGGTCCACGCGGCGCCACGCAATCTCAGAAGAGTTCAATCTAAGGATGATGACCAGAGGGCAGATGACCGGAGGACAGATTGTTGCCGAAACGCTGCGGGAACTAGGAGCCGACACGATCTTCTCGGTGTCGGGCAATCAGATTTTGTCGATCTACGATGCCGCCGCAGACTTCGGTCTGCGCCTTATTCATATGCGGCATGAGTCGGCTGCCGCCTATGCCGCCGCCGCTTGAGCTGAGCTGACCGACCGGCCGGGAGTGCTGCTCGTTTCCGCCGGCCCCGGCTTCCTGGCGGCGTTAACCGGAGTCGCCACGGCCAGGAGTCTGGAGTTGCCGTTGCTCTTTCTGAGCGGAGCGTGCGCCACGATTGATGGGGGCGCTGGCGGCTTCCAGGACCTTGATCAATGCGGCGTCTCACGCGCGATTTGCAAGGCGGCGATGGAGGTTTCATCGGTCGAGCAGATTGGCTCCACATTGGCCCGCGCGTGGCAACTCGCTCAAGACGGCGTTCCCGGACCGGTTCACGTCAGTCTGCCGGCGGATGTGCTCGTTGGCGTGTCGTGCAAAGGAACCCGCAGCGAAAGCCAGCCGCCAGCCGCGGGGGATGTCCCTGCTGATGAACCCATCCTCAAGGCGATGGCGCAGCGGCTCAGGCAAGCACAGCGTCCGCTCATGATCGCCCGCCCGTCTGCCGGACGTGGAGCGGCAGGAAAGGCGCTGCGTGTGCTGGCGCGGCAGCTTGGCATTCAGCCGGTCATCACGGAATGTCCGCGCGGCACGAATGATCTCAAATATCGTGAGGTCATCCGGCATTACCGGGACAGCGACTGCGCGCTCGTTGTCGCTCCGGCTGATTTCGCGGTCGGCTTCCTGGCGGAGTCGGTCATCGCTTCCGCGGGCAGTGTCTTGCATATCGATGTTCCGGGCGACCCGCGACCACGGCGCGTCGTGAAGTTGCATACCCAAGTTTCTGCTGAGATCGCGCTCTTGTACCTCGTGGAAGCGATTGCCGGTCATCGTCCGCACCTCGCTGAATGGTCACATCTCTGGTCGTTTCCGCCCGCCCGTGAGACGCCGGCCGAGTCGTCATCCGAGGGCTTACATCCGCTGGAGGTTGCCAAACATGTGCGCGAACTGCTCGAGCCTGAAGACATCGTTGTGCTCGATGGCGGCGAGTTCTGTCAGTGGATTCGCCTGGGACTGCGCGATCTGCCCAATCGGATGTTGTGGAATAGCAAGCTTGGAGGAATCGGCGGGAGCATTCCGATGGCGCTAGGGATTGCCGCGACCGGACATCCAGGACGCACGCTCGCTTTCCTGGGGGATGGTGCGGCAGGCTATCACGCCAGCGAATTCGAGACTGCCGTTCGTTACGCCATCCCCTTCGTCGCCATCGTCGGCAACGATGCCCGCTGGGGAGCTGAATGGCATCTGCAAGCCAGTCGCTACGGTTTGGAACGCACCTTCGAGACGAATCTGCTACCGGCACGATACGACCAGGTAGCCTGTGGTCTTGGCGCCGCTGGCTTTCACGTCACCGATGTCGCGTCGCTGCGCGATGCGCTTTCAGCGAGTCTCTCCGCCAATCGGCCCGCCTGCTTGAACGTTCAAATTCTTTCGGCGCGCAGCCCAGCGGTGCCGGTCTGATGGAGGAGCATCACACTATGATTAGTCAGTTGATTGAGGCGCCTGGCGCCGGAGAGATTCGCCAATATCGAATGCTCATCAACGGGAAATTGGTGGAGGCTCGCTCCGGCAAAACTCTCGAGAGCATCAATCCCTACACCGGTCGCGTCTGGGCGGTGGTTCCCGAAGCAGGAGACGAGGACGTGGACGTCGCTGTGCAAGCGGCCCGTACGGCCTTCGATGAAGGGCCATGGGGCCGGATGACCGGGACCGAGCGAGCGCGGCTAATGCGCCGGTTGGCCGATCTAATTGCGGAGAATGCCGAGCACCTAGCCACGATTGAGAGCACCGACAATGGCAAGCTCCGGCGCGAGATGAATGGGCAGCTGAAGGCCATCCCGGAGTGGTTTTACTACTTTGCCGGCGCCGCCGACAAGATCCATGGCGAAACGATCCCTTCAGACAAGCCGAACTTCTTCATTTATACCCGTCGAGAGCCGATTGGTGTGGTGGGCGCAATCCTGCCCTGGAACTCGCCGCTCCTCCTGCTCGCCTTCAAGCTGGCTCCGGCGCTGGCGGCTGGCTGTACCTTCGTCATCAAGCCTGCCGAGCAAACGCCAGCCTCCACCCTGGAGTTCGCCCGACTTTTTACCGAGGCTGGCTTTCCTCCCGGTGTCTTCAACGTGATCACGGGGTTCGGCCCGACAACCGGACGAACTTTGGTCCGGCATCCGAGAGTAGATAAAGTGGCCTTCACCGGATCCACAGAGACCGGCAAAGAAGTGATGAAGGGAGCGGCCGATCATCTGGCCCGAGTAACCCTCGAACTCGGTGGCAAGTCGCCCAACATCGTGTTTGACGATGCCGATCTGAACGCTACGACCAATGGAGTGATCGCCGGCATCTTCGCGGCAACCGGTCAGACCTGTATTGCAGGATCCCGACTCTTTGTCCATGAGTCAATCCCCGACGCGCTCGTGAGCCGGTTGGCAGAGCGGGCGCGCACCATTAAGCTGGGTGATCCACTGGATCCGGCCACGGAGATGGGTCCGGTCGCCTTCAAGGAGCAGTTGGCGAAGATCAAAAGCTACATTGACATTAGCCAACAGGAAGGCGCGCAGCTCGTCTGCGGGGGAAAGCAGCCCGCGGATCCCAGCCTTCGGGACGGCTACTTCATTGAGCCAACCATTCTGACGCAAGTGGATAACAGTATGCGGGTGGCCCGGGAGGAAATCTTTGGACCGGTCCTTTCGGTCTTCAGCTTCAGCACGGAGGCAGAGGTCATAGCGCAAGCAAACGATACGCAGTACGGTCTCGCCGCCGGCGTTTGGACCCGGGACGGTCAACGAGCCCATCGAGTGGCGCACGCCATCCGGGCCGGAACAATCTGGATCAATGCGTACCGAGTCCTCTCTTTCAACGTCCCGTTTGGTGGCTATAAGATGAGTGGGATCGGCCGGGAAAACGGCTTGGAGGCACTGCATGAATATACGCAGGTGAAGGCAGTCTGGGTCGAACTCGAGGGCCAAACGCGCGATCCATTCACGCTTGGTTAAGAGACACACGACACGGCTGAAGGGAGCATGACGGATGGGCGGCATTTTGAGTGGGATTTTCGTACTTGATCTTAGTATGAGCGTCTCTGGGCCGATGGCGGCTGCGATGCTGGCTGATGCTGGCGCGCGGGTCATCAAAATTGAGCGGATCGGTGGAGAGTTGACTACTGAATGGGACAGCGTCGTTCACGGCCTGAGCTCCGCATACGTTTGGAATGCCCGCAACAAAGAAAGCGTAGCGCTTAATCTGAAGGACTCTCGCGGCCGGGAGATTGCCGGCACGCTGGCTGCCCGCGCCGACGTAATCATCGAAAGCTTCTCGCCAGGCACAATCTCGCGGATGGGTCTGGGTTATGACGATGTGTCCCGCTCGAATCCAAGAGTCGTGTATTGCCACATTTCTGGGTATGGCCAACGAGGCCCGTATCGCGACCAAAAAGCTTTCGACCTGTTGGTGCAGGGAGAGGGTGGCGTCCTGTCGATGAACGGCACTCCCGGCGAGATTTGTAAGGTGCCGATTTCAATCGCAGATATTTCGGCGGCGATGTATGCCAATCAGGCAATCCTGCTGGCCTTGATCCAGCGCGACCGCACTGGTCCCGGCCAGGAGATCGACATCTCGATGTTGCACTGCCTGGTCTCGTGGCTGGGGTATTATCCATATTTTTACTGGTTTCGAGGCGAAGCACCCGAGCGCATTGGCGCCAGGCATCACCTCCTTACGCCCTACGGGCCTTATCAATGCTCCGATGAAAAGTTCGTTAATGTTGCCGTGCTGAGCCAGTCTGCCTGGCGGCTTTTCTGCGAGCAGGCACTGAGTCATCCATCGTGGGTTGATGATCCACGCTTCCTTAACAACGAGCTGCGCGTCCGCCATCGGGATGAGCTGGAAGCAATGATCGCCGAGACCATCCGCACGCGTTCACAGCGTTACTGGCTCCAACGTCTCGCCGAACTGGATATCCCGTGCGGTCAAGTGCGCAATCTCGCCGAGACACTTAATCACCCGCAACTGCGTGAGCTTGGAGCCTTCGTTGAAGCGCCTTCGCTACGCGGCCCCATTCCGGCGATTGCAAATCCGATCTGCTTATCCGGAGAGCGGATGCGCTACGACGGGGTGCCGGTCAGCGGCCAGCACACGAGGACGGTGCTGCGCGAGATCGGTAAGAGCGATGCGGAGATTTCCGAACTGATTTCTCAGGGTGTGGCGTCCGAATCAGGTCACGAAACAATAGACTCGGTGAACACCAGGATTCAACTATGACGCTATCAACCCAGCCCGCCATTGGCCTTCAACTCAATGAGGAACAAGAGACGCTGCGCAGAGCCGTGCGGGACCTGTGCTCTCGGTTTCCTAATTCGTACTGGCGCGAACTGGATGCGCAGGAAGGATACCCCGACGATTTCGTCAAGACTCTGACGGACGCTGGATATCTGGCGGCTTTGATTCCCGAGGAGTTTGGCGGCGCCGGATTGGGCATCACCGAGGCCGGCATCATCCTCGAAGAGATTAACCGCTCAGGTGGGAATGCCGCCGCCTGTCATGCTCAGATGTACATTATGGGGACGGTCCTTCGTCACGGAAGCGCAGAACAGAAGCGGCGTTATCTTCCCGAGATCGCGTCCGGCGCGTTGCGCCTGCAAGCCTTCGCGGTAACCGAGCCAACTGCCGGCAGTGATACGACAAAGATCCGAACCATGGCGGTGCGTCAAGGCGACCGTTATGTCATCAACGGGCAGAAGGTCTGGACTTCGCGCGTCCAGCACTCTGACTTGCTCCTCCTACTGGCGCGAACCTCGGCTCAGGCTGAGGAAGGCGATAAGACGTTTGGCCTTTCGACCATCCTGGTAGATCTGCGCCAGGCAGCTCCCGGGATGATCGAAGTTCGTCCGATTCACACCATGATGAATCACGAGACCAATGAAGTGTTCTTCCACGATCTCGAAGTTCCAGTCGAGAATCTGATTGGTGAAGAGGGGCGCGGCTTTCGCTACATTCTCGATGGCATGAATGCCGAACGCATCCTGATTGCCGCTGAGTGTATCGGCGATGGCCGGTTCTTTATCGAGCGCGCGGTGCAGTATTCATCCGAGCGCGTGGTCTTCGGCAGTCCCATTGGTAAATATCAGGGGGTGCAGTTTCCGATCGCGCGAGCCTATGCCGCCATCGCGGCAGCAGATCTAGTGCGTTTGCAAGCCGCAGTCCTCTTCGATGCCGGGCAGAAGTGTGGGGCCGAGGCTAATCTGGCCAAGCTTCTCTCGTCAGAGGCTTCCTGGCAAGCTGCGAACGCTTCCATGGATGCCCACGGCGGATACGGGTTCGCTAAGGATTACGATATCGAACGGAAGTTTCGCGAGACGAGGCTCTACCTGACGGCGCCGGTGGCCAACAACCTGATCCTGGCCTATCTCGGCCAGCACGTGCTGGGTATGCCGCGCTCGTACTGAGAGAGGAGAATGAGCAGCGATGGGTTACGGCAGATACTACGAAGAGTTTGAAGTGGGTGACGTCTACAAACATTGGCCGGGGCGCACGGTCACGGAGTTCGACGACACGTGGTTCAGTTTGATGACCATGAACCAACACCCGCTGCACATTGATGAGCACTACGCGCAAAGCACGCAGCACGGACGGCGGCTGGTCAACGGCACGTTCATCTTCAGCCTCGCGGTCGGCATGTCGGTCGCGGATGTAAGTGGGCGGTGCATCGCCAACCTTGAATACGAGAACGTTAAGCATGTGGCGCCGACTTTTCATGGCGACACAATCTATGCTGAGACCGAGGTGCTCGATAAGCGGGAATCGAAAGAGAAACCCGATCGCGGGATCGTCTACGTCGAGACGCGGGCACGCAATCAGCGTGAAGAAGTGGTACTCACACTTCGCCGCCGTGTACTGGTGCCGAAACGTGACCCGAAGTGAAGTGTAAGGATCATGCTCGCGCCGCCAATCTCATTCCGTTGTTCAATTGCCCTTGAGATGAGTCTCGAAAAACTTGACGATTGACACCACCGAGCGGATGCGATTCGGCGTTTTTCGCCAGCCGTGTCCTTCGTCCGCGAACAAAACATATTCAACCGGCACATTGCGCCGCTTCAGATTTTCGACAACTTGTTCGGCTTCGATGACCGGAACATTTGTGTCGTTCGCGCCGTGCAGAACAATTATCGGGGCATTGATTCGGTCGATGCGATGAATCGGCGAAAGCCGTCGGAGCATCACGGCTTCGGTTTCGGGATTGCCGTATTCGATTTTCGAGATAGCCGCCATCCACGGCTGCGTGTGTTTGAAGAAAGTTTCAAAGTTCGTGATGCCGAAAAGATTTGCTCCGGCGGCGAACAATTCAGGATATTCAGTCAGCCCAGCCATCACCATATAGCCGCCGTAGCTACCGCCCATAATGCCGATACGTTTCGGGTCGGCAATTCCGCTCTTCACGCCAAAATCAACTGACGCGTTGATGTCTTTGACGCCGTTTTCGCGCAACTCGCCGTTGTCGAGATTGACAAACTTTTTGCCGAAGCCGGACGAACCCCGCACGTTCGGCGCCAAGACCGCGATGCCGCGCATCAGCAGCGCCTGATAAGTTGAGTTGAAACCGGGTCGCTCTTGACCTTCGGGTCCGCCGTGAAAGCTGAGCACAACCGGCATAGCGCCTTTCGCGCCGTGAGGTTTGTAAAGCCAGCCGCTCAACTTCAAGCCATCGTGCGCCGTATATCCGACAAGCTCCGGACGCACCATTTTGGTCAAATCAACTCCGGCGTGCTGGCTGTGGGTCAATTTTGTGAATTGCTTTGTCCGCAAGTCCAGCGTCCAAACGTCGGCGGGCAATGCCGCACCCGAAAGAACCATCGCCAAACGTCCGCCGTCATCTGTGAAATCAAAACCACCAACAATCTCTGCCGGCAGTTTCGGTCCGGCCGTCATCCGATCATTTCTCAAATCGTAAAACGCAAGTTCGCTGCGCCCGGCGATGTTCCAAACCAAAACCATCATGGCGCCGTCGTCGCTCATCACTCCGCCCGAAAATTCGCCGTCGTCTCTCGCGGCTACGACTTCGATTGCGCCGGGCTGTCCGTTTTCGCCAATTTTGACGCGGGCGAGCGCGAGCAAATCGCGGTCTTTGTTTGAAGCAAAATAAATCGTGCGTCCGTCGGGCGTGAACTGCGCTCCGCTAAAACTTCCGGGTCCTTCGTGCGGCGTGAGCAATGCCTCTTTGCCGGTTGCGACCTCAATCAAATAAAGGTTGTTGTCGCCGCGATTGAGCAAACGGCTGACGATTGCGTGGCGATTGTCGCGGCTGATTTCGTTGATGCCACCCGTGCCTTTGTTTTCGGCAACCATGCGCATCTGGGCCGTTTTTACGTCGAGCAAATACGAATCGGTTGAGGCTGGATTGCGCCGATTTGACGAGAAGAAAATATGTTTGCCGTCGTGAGTCCAATCGCCCAAAAAATTGTTTTCCTTGCCGCCTTCGGTCAAACGCCGTAGCTCGCTGCCGTCGGGACGCGCCACGCAAATCTGCTCGTTAAAACCGCCGCCCGGAGCGACGTAAAAGGCAAGCCAATTGCCGTCGGGAGACCAAGTGACAAATCCAACCGGGTCATCAAACGCCGTTACTAATTTTGGGAAGCCTCCACTTGTGGGCATCGTCCAAACTTGCGGAATGCCGTTCAAATTTGAAACGAACGCCAGCGTTTTTCCGTCAGGCGAAAAACTCGGAGAAGTAGCAAAACCGATTCTCCCCATCAGCTCAACCGAACGCTCTAAGTCGTCTTGCGCGGACAAAGCGTTAATCGGAGAGCCGAACGAACTTAAGAAAAGTAGCGCCACCGTAATCAATAAACCGTGTTTCATTAGGGTTACCTCCTGAATTGGGGAATTGTAAACCGTAACTAGACAGACTAGGAACTATCTATCTTTGCTTCTCGACCGATTCGTTCATCTTCATCTCAAGAACATCTAATGGCAGAACCCCATCCTGTAAAAATCTGATATGGAACGCATGGATGTCGAATCTTACCTGCCTGTTTCACTGCTTGCACTCGCGTTCAATCCCTCCAGGCGGTCCGCGACATTTTCATCGGGTCTGATCCACGCGAATGAATAGCCAGATCAATCCGGCGAGAACGGCCAGTGCAGAACAGAAGGCGAATGTGGCGAACCATCCAAACTGCTGCACCAGAATCGGAGCAATGGCCGTCGAGACCACGCCGCCCGCGTTCCCGGCGGTATTCATGATTCCGCCGGCCGTGCCCGCGTGTGGCCCGGCCACGTCAATCGAACTCGCCCAGAACGGCCCTTCGGTGCTCATCAGAAAACCGACGCTCAGTGACAGACAGACAATCGCCAGGTACGGTTCGGCTGCTTTCGCTCCGACCATTAGCAAGACCGCCGAAAATGTGAGACAGCCAATGGCGAGAAGGCGACGGCCTTGATTGCGCCCCAGCCGCACCGAGAGGTAATCGCATAAACGCCCGCTCGCTGGAATCATCACCATCCCAAAGACATAGGGCAGACTGTTGAAAATGCCGCCTTTGAGCAGGCTGAAGCCGCGCTCACTAACGAGGTAGAGATAAAACCAGAAAATGAAAATGAAGAGCACGAAGCTGTCGAGAAAATAGCTCAGGCAGATCAGCCCCAAGTTGCGATTGCGCAGCAGCCCCCACCACGAAGCGTATCGTGCCTGTGCCCCTCCAGTCTTGCCCGCATTCTTGCCTGTATTGATGAGCGTTAGCTCCGCCTGGCTGACCTTCGCATGTTTTTCAGGCTGATCGGTGGCGTACCGCCACCATAAGAAGGCCATCAACAGACCGAGAACTGACGTTACGTAAAAGGTCTCGCGCCAGCCTCTCGTGACCATCAGCCACGCAATCAGTGGAGGG
>JACCUI010000121.1 GCA_013811945.1 Pyrinomonadaceae bacterium
GAGGAGCGGAAGGTGTCTAGACGAGTACCGGTCCAGTTGAGTTCCGCTCCTCCGAACGGCGCATGATTTTTGTTATGTTCCGGTCTATAAACATCTCACTCCTACGGAGTGAAGAACTCTGCTGTGGCTTCGGTGGATCATCATATCGCGGCCAGAATGAACTGGGACCAATACTAGCAACGAGCGCTTCAGCGCGAGTAGAGCCTTCCAATTGAAGGCGGCACAATGTTGGACTCAAGCGTTTCACGAAGATCGTTTGTTCAATCCGGTCTCATGTTTTTGCTGGCGGCCCGGACGATGGTTGCGTCCGACCCGAGAGGCGTCTCCCCTCGCGTGCAGGAAGTCGAAGTGACGCTCGTGGGGCGGGCCGGGAATTTGGGCCGGGAACTGGTCAGCTTCGGCTTACCGCTGCCGCCAGGCTTTCTCTCAAACCCGCGTCACGTGCGAGTAGTAACCGCAAACGCACAAGAAATCAGTGCGGCAGTTCGTGCGCTTGAGCCATGGCGGATTGGAGGCAGGGAAGGAAGCATTCACTCGCTGCTCATTCAGTTCACGTCGGACTTCAGCCGGGAGCGAACCCAGAGAATTAAGATCGTCTTTCAGCAAAAGCGACGAAAGAACGGGAGCAGTTTTGTTCCGGTCGCAGAAACCTTGCTCGAGGAGGATGGGTTAAAAGGACCGCGTGTTCTGGCGTTGTTGCCTGCCCGTTGGTTGTGCGATTCGCTGGTCGTGGGCCCGCAGACGCCGGTAGCAGAATCAGGGCCGTATCGGCCCTACGACCAATTCGTCGAAAGAAATTTTCCAGGGTCGCTCGCCTATCTCAACAGTCAGGCGTATGCCGATTGGCTGTTTGATCGGACCACCGCCTATTACAAGATGTACGTCCGCAGCGGCGAGCGCAAATTCCTCGAAGCGGCATATCACGCGGCACACTTCGTCCGACTACACACGAAGACGGATGGGCCCGATGCGGGCATCTTTACGTTGAAGGGGCCGGACCTCAAATACGTTTACCCGCGCGCGATGCACATTCATTACTTGCTCACGGGCGACGAAAGAATGCGCGAAACCGGTAAGATCATGGCCCAGTATTGCCTTAAGAATCAGCACCCTGTATATCAGCCGTCGAGCATCACGCCCAGCCCGCTCGGAGCGGATCCTGAACGCGGTCGAAACTTCTGGACTCTCAGGCACCAGGGCTACGGGCTGCTGGGCATCCTACACGGGTGGGAGTTGACCGGCGATCGCGCGTACTGGGCAAAGGCGCGAGAATGTGTTGATGCCTATTACAAGCACCAGCGTCAACCACCGGATGGGCGCCCGCCGGACGGCTCTTTAAGGCAAGACTGGGGTCTTTATGATCCTAACGAAGCCACCTTCAAGGGCGCTACTTCCGCGTGGATGATGGCACTGCTGCTCGATCCGCTTTTTCATTACTGGACGCTGACAGGCGACCATCGCGTGCCGGAGATGGTGATCAAGTGGTGCGATTTTCTCGACCGGCAGGGAATGGTGCCGGACGGATCGAAGGCTTACTACGTGATCAATTGCTTTGCTGCACTTGATCCGAAAGAACAGCCCAGCGCGCTCGGCCCCGATATGGAGATGCACAATCTGGAGATGGCTTACACCTTCGCGCTTGGTGCGTACTTCACTGATGATCCAAAACGGCTATCTATTTACCGAAAACGTTTCGACAAGCTTTTCCCGTTGGCGGTCACCCTGGACGTCAACCGCCCGCCGCGAACCTTCAACTGGGCCTTTCAGTTCTCAAGCCAACTCATCTATTTCATGCAGCACGCGGGAGCAGCTAGACGGCGTTCAAGACGTATGGCGTCGGAGGCTCACATTCTCAATTCTGGCACTGATTCACTTGAGGCCGGAGGTTAGCGTTCAACCTTTAGACTAGCACCCAGTGGGGCTGCCGGAACATGGCAACCAATCGCTGGTATTGGTTCCGGTTCATTTTGGCCGCGATATGGCTTCGGTGGATCAGCAGAGTTCTTCACTCCGTAGGAGTGAGATGTTTATAGGCCGGAACATAACAAAAACCATGCGCTGTTCGGAGGAGCGGAACTCAACTGGACCCGTACTCGTCTAGACACCTTCCGCTCCTCCGAACGGCGCCGGAGGGGTATTGGCTTGCGAGCTATAAACATCTCACTCCTACGGAGTTACTCCTACGGAGTGAAGAACCTGGTAATCAATAAACCATGTTCCCCTTACAACGTAGCATCAACCAATTCGCCCTGATCGGTTCCCTTTTTCCGACAGACTCGGTGGGGCTGCAGCGCTGGGGGCCCTGCCGTTGCCGATTCAAAACGCTTGAGCTCCAAACTGAACCAGCACGGCAATTCTTTGTTGTGGGCTAAGAAACAAAACTATGCTTCGCAGAATATGTTTGCTATTGGTGTTTGCGGTCGCTGCTTGTGTCCACGCATTGGCGCAGACGGAAATGATCGTCGTCAGGCCGGAAGAGAGCAATGAGGTGCTCGTGAATCCCGGCATGGGCATCACAACCTTCCAGCGGTTCAACGGTCAGCCGTTAAATCAAGGACTTCGCTGGTCGGAGGAAGGACCGACAGCGAAACAAGCGGATGTTCCTATCAGATCGGATTTTCCCGACACATCTATCGCTTACTGTCGCTGGTTCTGGAACGAACTTCAGCCTGCAGCAGATCGAATCCGTTGGGAGATCATTGATACGGCCCTGGAAGAAGCGCGGCGACATCGTCAAACCCTCGCGATCCGCATGATGCCGTACGACGAAGAGCATCCATTGCCGGATTGGTATCGCAACTCAGGCGCGCGGCGAGCCAACAAGGCAACCGACAAAGACGGCGCAATCTGGCAACCCGACTTCAGCGATCCGCTCTACATGAAATACTGGAACGCGCTCGTCGCAGGGGCAGGCGCCCGCTTCGATGGCCATCCTTTCCTCGACAGTGTGGACATCTCGTCTGTCGGCTACTGGGGAGAAGGCTGGAGCAATTACATGCCGGCATTCCAGTTTCAGAAGGCCCTCATTGACATCTATTTCGACGCCTTCAAACGCACGCCGCTCTTGATGAATTTCGACGAGCCGGACGCGCTCGCATATGGAACAAAGCGGGGCGCCGGCTGGCGGCTCGACTGCCTTGGCGACATGGGCCGGCAGTGGAAGGATAGACCAACGTTCTCTCACATGCTTGATTTTTATCCGCAGCAAATCGCGCGCATGGGGGTGCAGGATGTTTGGCAGCGCAGCCCGATTTCTCTCGAAACATGCTGGGTGCCGGGGTACTGGAAGGAAAAGGCCTGGGACGTAGACTACATTCTCAGTCAGGCACTCCGTTGGCACGTTACTTCTGTGAACGTAAAATCGTCTCCCATTCCTTCCGAATGGCAGAGTAAGTTCAATGAGTTTCAAAAACGCCTGGGTTACAGGTTCGTCCTCAAGCGGCTTGAGTACTCGCGCTCGGTCAAACCCGGAGAGATGATGCCGGTCCACATGTGGTGGCTGAACGCTGGCGTCGCGCCGGTCTATCGTGACTACACGCTGGCGCTACAGTTTCAGCCGGCCTCGCCTGGCGAGAGCCAGAATGTCACCCTGAGCGCCGACGTGAGGAAATGGTTGCCCGGCGATGCCGTAGTGGACCAATTAGTCTATGTGCCGGACACGCTTAGGCCAGGGGCCTATCGATTACGACTCGCGCTCCTCGACCCCCGCACGAACCAGCCCGCTGTGCGTTTCGCCATCAAAGGCCGCGACCCTGACGGCTGGTATGACATGGGTGCGATAACTGTTTCATCGAGCGCGCCGCAAATACGCTGAGAGGAACTGGTTAGTCTGGATTCTCATAGACTACCAGGTTCTTCACTCCGTAGGAGTGAGATGTTTATAGCTCGCGAGCCAATACCTCTCCGGTGCGTTTGGAGGAGCGGAAGGTGTCTAGACGAGTACGGGTCCAGTTGAGTTCCGCTCCTCCGAACGGCGCACGGTTTTTATTAGGTTCCAGTCTATAAACATCTCACTCCGTAGGAGTGAAGAACTCTGCTGATTCACCGAAGCCATATCGCGGCCAAAATGGAACTGGACCAAGACCAGCGATTGGCTGAGTGGCAGAATAAAGGGGGCATATGGACAGCAAGTGGCACTTTTCTGCGCAGATCTTTTTGGCATTAGCGTTTCTCGTCTCAACCTGCACGGCAGTTGCACTAGTTGCGGCACCTTCGGTAAGAGCAGCATCGGCCGAGGCCCGGTATCACGTCATCAGCGAAAACGGTGTCCGCGTTAAAATGCGTGACGGCGTGTCGCTGGTCGCAGACATATACAGGCCCAAAGGAGAAGACAAATTTCCAGTATTGCTTGAACGTACACCTCATGACCGCAAGGATGGGCGGAGCATGGCCTACGAGTTATCCAGTCACGGATATGTCGTTGTACTGCAAGACACTCGTGGGCGTTACGAGTCGGGCGGCGACTTCTATCCTTTCCGGGATGAAAGCCAGGACGGTTTCGACACCGTCGAGTGGGCGGCGAAGTTGGATTATGCTGATGGCAAGGTCGGAATGTTCGGAGGATCTTATGTCGGGGCCACCCAAATGCTCGCTGCTCTGGCCCGGCCGCCTCACCTCGTCGCGATCTTTCCTTACCTGACAGGTTCCGAGTATTACGACGGCTGGACCTACCAGAGCGGCGTACTGATGCAGTGGTTCACTAGTTCATAGACCTCAATTCTGGCAGTCGACACGCTACGCAAGCAGACGGAAACAAGCTTGCGGACGAAAGAATGGGTGGCGAGCCTGCCCGTCGAAAGTTACCCGATCTTAAGCGTGCCTCATCCTTCGGGTCTCGCGCCCTATTTCCACGACTGGATCGCGCACGAGCGAAGCGATGCTTACTGGCAGCGCTGGCGTGTCTCGGACCACTACCGTGAAATGAACGTGAAGGGTCTACATGGTGCGGGCTGGCACGATCTTTTTCTCAAGGGTTCGATCAAGAACTACTCGGGACTGCAGACCGAAGCTGCGGCGCCGGAGGTGCGCGCCGGCCAGCGTTTGATCATTGGGCCGTGGGCGCATGCACCCACATCCACCGATGGGAAAGTGGGTGATGTTGTATTTGGAAAGAGTGCGGTGCTGGACATGACAGGTACGGCCCTCAAATGGTTCGACTACACGCTAAAGGGGATACAGAACGAGTATGCGATCAAGCCGCCTGTACGTCTCTTCGTCATGGGCAACAACATCTGGCGTGACGAGCAGGAGTTTCCTTTGGCGCGCACCCGCTACACCAAGTACTATCTGCACTCCCGCCCTGGTCCAAATGGACTGAAGGGGGACGGAGAGTTGAGTGTTGCCGCGTTCGGGGTAGAACGACCTGATCAGTTCGACTACGATCCGAAAAATCCCGTCCCTACCATCGGTGGGCGACTCTGCTGCGGTGTCGCTCTGCCGCCTGGGCCATTCGATCAGCGCCCAAACGAGTCACGGCCAGACGTGCTCATCTTCTCCACGCCACCCCTCACAAGAGACCTCGAGGTGACTGGGTTGGTGAGCGTGGATATCTACGCCGCCACGTCGGCCAAAGATACGGATTTTACAGCCTTGCTCGCTGACGTAGACCCCAGCGGGTATGCCCGATTTCTCACCGATGGCGTGATACGCGCGCGCTATCGCAATACCACGGAGCGACCGGAAGAGATTGTTCCCGGCCAGGTATATAGATACACCATCGACCTGTGGGCGACGAGCAACGTATTCAAGTCCGGGCACAGGGTGCGACTCTACGTCTCGAGCAGTAACTTCCCCAGGTTCAATCGCAACACCAACACGGGTGAAGCAATGCTCGGGGCTTCTCGGTTTGTAAACGCCCGGCAAACGATCTATCACGACAGCAAATACAGTTCGTCACTAACTCTGCCGGTCATTCCGAGGTAAGCGAAGAACAATTCAAGCTGAGGTTTTTCAGGTTGGGAAGGGGGCAGTCGTTAGTTTGAAGTTTCAGTAAACTCAACGCGCCCCCGCTCAAGTCTCGCAGGCTTCATCAACGAATCAATCTGTCAATGCAGTTGGAGGAGAACGCTCGAGTGATCGGGATAATGGCTGGCATTCAACGTCTCGCGGGGGCGCGTTGAATTTGCCGAACCTTCAAACTAACGACTGCCCCCTTCCCAACTTGCAAATTTGCTCGACTTGAATTCTCCCGCCCGGTAAAGGTTTGAGCGTAAAACTTCTTGCAATCGGCTATCGAGGGGTGCTATAAGCTTCGCGTCAAAGTTAGTTTTAAACGCAAACTAACCCATCCGCGGCGAATTAATGGGTCCAGTTTCAGTTTTCCGTCGCGTGTACGACGACCAGGTATTCAAGCCTGCAATTAACAACAACTAGCAAATCGAACGTTTCCCGATAAAGGACGAACCATTCCGTTGAAGAATTTCCGTCCACCTCGATTCGGTACGTAGTTCGTCTGAAACGCTGACTAACCTCAGCAAACGGAAGACAAGTGAAAGCACCGGTCCCTAGGCAAATAATCTCTCTTGGTTAAGGAGTCTATATGAGAAACCTACGCACAATTATCGCCAGATTGCTCGTGACCGGCTCTATCCTCTGCCTTGCGAGCCCAGGCTATTCGCAGGGCACCAACCTGGGGGCAATTCGGGGGGCGGTCAGTGATCCCAATGGAGCCGTGATACCGAACGCTGCCGTGCAGGTGACCGATCAGGCGACAGGCATCTCACGAGATCTAACCACCGACAGCGAGGGAAACTACGAAGTTGCAGCGCTTAAGCCAGGAAACTATACGGTGACCGTCGCTGCCGCCGGTTTTAAAACCACGGTTAAAGAGGTGGTTGTCAAAGGTTCCGATACTGTTCGCGCTGATGTTAAGACCGAAATTGGTGCTCCGAGTGAGACCGTTAGTGTCAGCGGCGCAGAGTCAGGACTAATCGAAAGGGACCAGCCCGTACTCGCCAGCACTCTCAATAACCGGCAGTTGCTCGAAGTGCCGCGAGACAGTCGCGACATCTATGAGTTCCTTTACCTGAATCCGGACATCACGCAGGGAGCGGGCGGCGACGGCACGTTCAAGTTCATCGGAGCGCAGAGTTACGGGGCGGCCTTCTCTCTTGACGGCCAGCGCTCAAACGGCGGCATCTTCGGCGAACCGACCCAGAGCCAGCCTTCGCTGGAGACGATCGGCGAGCTGACCGTCCTGTCGAAGAATTTTACGGCCGAGTACTCCGGCATCGCCAACATCCGCATCGAAACTAAACGCGGAACGAAGGACTACCACGGCTCGCTTTTCTACAACAATAAGAACTCGGCGCTCGCTGCGTGGTCCGTTCAGGACAAGAACGCCCAGGCTTCTTTCCTCGCGACTCCGGACACGCCCGCGTTCCCGGAACCGTTTTTTAACCTCAACGAAGCGGGGGGCTCAGTGGGCGGTCCCGTCCCGTTCGGTGGTAAGAAGACCTTCTTTCTCCTTTCCTACGAGCGTCGCTGGGATTTGGCGCCCCGCCAAATCCGGGCAACTAACATACCCTCGACGCCGCTCTTGTCGGGCGATTTTACGGGAATCCGCAACTCGAGCAGGCCTGCCGTTCCGGCTGCCGTTTTACCACTCTTGACGGCGGGGGAGTTAGCTTCCAACACGCTCCTCGTGGGAACTACACGTCGGTTCATTACCATCCCGCAACGCCTGTTGAATCCGATCGCGCTAGGCGTCATGGGTTACTACCCACGCACTAACCCCGCCACCCCATTCAGCAACGCGAACGGACGGTTGGTTAATTTCGTTCGAAACATCCCTGGATTGTTGACCCGAGACCTCGCGACGCTCCGCGTGGACCATGATTTTTCTAACAGCGACAAGTTTTACGCCGTGTACAACTATCAGATCCGGAACGGTAACCGGTCTCCGGTGTTGAACCCGTTCCCGGCCTTCGGTCTGCTCGCACAGCACCAGAATAACCATACTCTGTCGCTCTCCCACACACACCTCTTCTCCAACGCAGTAGTCAACGAACTGCGCGGCGGCTTCAACTATCAATTCCTTTTCAGGAGAGCCAATCAGACTGAAAGAGATTTCCTGACGGGCGTCGGCTTCAACCCGGATGAGATCTCGGCCATCGGCGCTGTCTTAGGTGAAGATGTCCTCGAGACAGGCGGGCACACCGCCTTCACCATTTCGCCTTTCCTCAACATCGCCAACGGCGGGCGTAACACGAATCGCAACCTAGACCAGAAGCTCTACACTTTCGGGGATACACTGAGCTGGAACGCGGGCAATCACACGCTTAGGTTCGGGGCGGATTTTGTCTACAACCAAGCGGTCGACAGCTTTACTGCCAATCGCGGGAACCCTCGCGGCCTCGTCAACTATCAGCCACTCGCGAACAATTTTGATGCCTACGCTCGCTTCCTCATTGGTCTTCCACCGACCGTCGTCACTTACGTGGGTAGCACCAGGCGTGGTGACATGAACGTTTCCAACTGGGAGAACGGGTTCTTCTTTCAGGACAACTGGCAGATCCATCCCAAGGTGACGCTCAACCTCGGCGTGCGGTACGAGATCATCACACCGTTCGTGGATAAGGACGACCTGATGATCAACTTCGACCCGAATACTTCGAAGAACCCTGGGTTTCAGGGCCGATTCATCGTTCCAAGCGAGAAGGCCTTCCCGCGCTTGGACCCGAGGTTCGTTAACTATGGTGTGGTGACGGCCGAGGAGGCCGGCGTCGGTCGCGGGCTCGTCAACACCGACAAGAATAACCTGGCGCCGCGCCTCGGCATCGCGTGGCGACTTAGCGACCGGGACGTACTGCGTGGCGGGTACGGCGTCTACTATCCGACCTCCGCGGCCCAGGGCATGCGTGACGCCCTGGCCACAAACGGTTTCAATCAGGCAGTTCAAAAGAGAGGAACGCAGGGCCTGCCGGGCGGTATTAATCCCCGCGGCATCACCCCATTCAGCGGCGGCACAATTACTCTAGGTGACCCGACCGACTTCACAGCCCTGGCTGCCAACGCCATCCCGTCTGATCTCCAGAGTCCTCGGTTCGAACAGTTCAATGTCACCTACGAGCGGGAGGTTGGCTTGAACGCGGCACTGCGCGTCTCTTACGTCGGTACGCGCCAGCATGGCTTGATCGGCGGAATCGACCTCAATATGCTGCCCCCTAGCAACATTCCATTTGGCGTACTCAATGACGAGGGAGATCCCTGTGATCTTGGCGAGGGCGACTGCGTGGTCTCGCCTGGAGACGCTGCCCGCCGACCTTTCCCGCGGCTCGGCAGTTTCCTTGCCAGCTACGGGAACATCGGCAGGGGCAAGTCACACGCCTTGCAGGTCGAGGTCAACCGTCGCTTTGCCCGCGGGCTCAGCTTTAACGCTTCTTACACTCTTCTCGACCAGAAATCGAGCGGCGTCGACACTGGGAACTCGACCTTAGGCGGGACGATCTACAATCAGTTCAATCCCGACAATGATCTTTCTCTCGATTCGTTCGTCTCCCGCCACCGCTTCATTTCCTATGGAGCGTTTGATCTCCCGTTCGGCAAAGGCCGCGACTTCGGCAATAAAATCGGGTCCTGGGCCGACGCTGTCGCGGGCGGCTGGCAACTCTCCTGGAACATGTTCGCGAAGTCGGGTACAGGGTTCACACCGTTTTGGACCTGCTCCAACTGCGACCCGATCTTTCCCGGAAACATCGGCAGCGAATTCACTGATGCCATCGGCGACTTCAGCGGCTCCGGCTTTCGCCCTCGGGTCATCGGCGATCCGTATGCCGGGGTTTCCGGCGACCAGTTTTTCAACTCGGCTGCCTTTACTGTGCCGACGACGGGCCCCGACGTCTTCGACAACCCGGATGTCGCCAAGCGCAACTTCCTGGTCGGCCCCGGTACCTGGGGTGTCAACTTAGGCGTGCGCAAGTTCTTTCGCTTCACCGAAAACACAAAGCTGGAGATCGGCGCCGACTTCAATAACGTCTTCAATCACCCGCTGCAATCGCCGGTGGCTACCAACGAGATTGGCCGGCTCGGCGAATTCTTCATCAGCCTCGACCCTCAGCGGCGGCCCGTCATCCTGCCTGAGGACATTATCCCGGACGCGGACTTTGGCCGGACCAACCTTAGCTTCAGCCAGGAGGGGATTGATAATCGGCGGTCCGTTCGCGTGAAATTACGCTTTACTTTTTAGTCCGCAAGTTGGCGCAGGTGTGTCGAAGTAACGTCAAGAAGTTTCGACACACCTCGCGTTTTCCTCCACTCTTTTTGCATGGGCTGGAACAACTCCTGATCCGGCAGGTGAATATTGCCGGAGAAGTATCAAAAGTATAATTGGACCATGACAACGGCGAACCCTTCTCGGGCGGGTTACTCACGTAAGCCAAACTTGAGTGATGTAAAAGCTGCGAGCCACGATATGCTCCGGTTGGTCAATCGGCGTATCTTGCTCAATATTCTTTCTGATAAGCAACCAATCTCGCGCGCTGAAATAGCAAAAATAAGCGGTCTCAATAAAGCAACCATCTCAACCATCACAGGCGAGTTGCTGAAAGACTCGTGCATCATCGAAGACGGTTTGGGAAGAACCACTCCCATCGGCGGCAAGCCGCCTACGCCGCTACGCCTTAATAGTAGGCGTTTCGGGTTGTTCGGCGTGGATATTCGTGCCGACGAAACGATCCTGGCGCTGAGCGACTTCAATAATCGCCTGGTCGCCCGGGTAAGCTTCGAAACCGGCGCCAACCCAGGCGTCTTTTTGACAAAGATCGGCAAGGAGATCACGAGACTCCGCTCCAAACATGACAGCTTCATCGAATTTCCCGGCATCGGCGTCAGCCTTCCCGGTCTGGTCGATAATCGTAGCGGGAAATTTCTCCTCTCGGTGGTGCTCCCATGGCGCGATGTTCCTGTGGTTCAGTTATTAGAAAAGGCGACCGGCCTCCTGGTCATTATCGATAATTCCGCGCGCTGTTCTGCTCTCGCCGAAATCTGGCATGGGAAGGCACAGTACGCACATGTCCGCGACCTGCTCTACGTTAGCGTCAGCACAGGATTGGCATGCGGTGTGGTTATTGATGGTGGCCTCTACCGCGGTGGAAATAATACTGCCGGACAGTTCGGCCACATTGCGATTGATCTAAACGGCCCCGAGTGCCGCTGCGGCCAGCGTGGCTGCTGGGACATTTACGCCTCGGATAAAGCGACTATCAAACGATATCAGACCATGCGCGGCGGTGCGGCGAAGCGTGCTCCGACGATGCGCAAGCTCATGGAATTTGTCGAGTCGGGTGATCCTGCGGCGATTGAGGCCGTGCGAGAGACGGCTCGTTACCTCGGCATAGGCATCACAGGCCTGATCAATGGACTGGATCCTGAGGTAGTCGTCATCGGCGGTGAGATCACGAAGGGGTGGGGATTGATCGAACCGATCATCGTCGAGGAGACGAGACGTAGTTTGCTGGCGCCACGTTCGCACGGAGTCGCCATCAGGCGGTCGGCCTTTGAGGTGCGGCCCAGCCTCAAAGGAGCGCTTACGCTCATTCAGAATAATCTCCTCTCGATGCCACACATGGGCTGACCTGCGCGGCCTTGCCCCAAAAGTGACGAAGTACCAGGGGCTTCGGCTTTGCCGCCGGAGTTGGCTTCGCGGCGTGGGCTTGGCCCCGCCGGTCACTCGCGCTGGGAGTTCGGG
>JACCUI010000147.1 GCA_013811945.1 Pyrinomonadaceae bacterium
GGGGTCTGAGTTTGGCTTGGCACCTGCTTGACCGGTCCAGAAGCCTTGCTGCGATTGATGAACTTGACGACTTCCGTCGTCCACGATTCGCAACCCTTGCATACGGCCACCGGAACCTGGTTACCGGCGTTATCCCGGGTCGGTACAATTACGGCGCTCGGGGCGAAGAGTTTGTAGTCCTTGTTCTCGGTCTTGGAACTCTTGTTGACGACGGCGCCTTTAAGTAAATCAACATCCCCCGGAGCGGATCGGTTTGCGCTTCCAATCTTTCTATCAGCGCGAATTGGGCGTTATAGGTGTCGCTGCCGAACTGCATTTGGAGGCCCGCGGGGGTAACGTTAATGCTGCCATCTTCCAGCGCATCGAAGATGCCCAACTGCTTGCGATGTCGCTTCACGGGCAGGCTGATCGATTCACCAGCCAGGAAAGCTTTCTCCAGATATGGCATCGCCTCGGCGTACTGATTCTTACGAAAGTAACTCTGGCCCACGCGTAAATTGGCGCGCGCGTGATCGGGCTGGCTTGCCAGGAACGACTCACCATCTTTGATTACTTCGTCAAGCAGATTGCTTTTGAAGTTACTTTCAATCAGATCGAGGTTGACGGTGGAACGAGCGAGAGTTGAAAGCATCGTCGTCGGGGGTTGT
Organism: Pyrinomonadaceae bacterium; assembly: GCA_013811945.1. Lineage (GTDB taxonomy): Bacteria > Acidobacteriota > Blastocatellia > Pyrinomonadales > Pyrinomonadaceae > PSRF01. The sequence continues at coordinate 648 of JACCUI010000147.1, forward strand.
GTGGCGACGGGCGGCTGAGCAGTGGCGGGTGGCGGCCCGGAAGCGGTCGCTGTACCGGGAACGAAATAGAACGAGCCTTCGAGCGAGGACGCGTCCCAAGGTATCTGCACGCCGTTGCTCTTTTGTCTGACCTGCACGCGCACACCTTTGAAAACTTCCTCGATCGGCAGGGCAGGCGAGCGCATGTTGCCATCAACTCTTGAGTGTAGAGCCCGTTCTGGCCCTTCCCGTCGCTGGCCGTTTGGCCGGGCGCGGTGGCGTAAGCGATGAATGTCCCGGCAGGAGCATTCACTTGAGCCAGGCCTTGCGAGTAGCTGCGGAAACTGCGCGCGAAAGGATTGTTGCGGCAAGCGTCCAGAATCACGATATTGAGCCGATTCTGTGCTTGTCCCATCTGCTCCAGAACTGAGCTCAAATCCAGCGCTTCCAGCACCACGTCGCCTTCGGCTTCGATCTGCGCCCCGATGGGAATCAAGAAATTTCGGCCACCGGACTGCATTCCGTGGCCGGCGTAGTAAAAGAGACCGATCGAACCGTTATGAATCTTGCGGCTGAACTCGCGGACCGCCAACTGCATCTCGCGTAGGTTTACATCGGTGCGCGCGATGACGTCAAAACCCCTGAAAAAGGGTGGTTTCTCTAAGGAAGAAGAAGACGATCCACGAAATCACACGAAATGACTCGAACTAAGAACTCTGTTCGTGCCGTTTCGTGCAATTTCGTGGATCGGTCATAGTTTTTCCGCAGCCTTTGCAACGGTGACAGCCCAACCCAACAGTTCCTCTTGTCGAAATGTCTTCTGCAGTCTCGCTCGATTCTTCCACCATGTTTTGTCGAGTTGAGGAGACATGACCTCAAACATCATCACTTTGTCACAGCCGCGAGGTGCCCCAACAGGTGACAATTAAGGACCTGTGCGCGGTATGAGACATACCATTGTGCCAGCTTTTCAACACAAGTGTCCCGATGATATAAATCTCGCACTGACAAAGCGAGAGAGCTCGGAATGTAGATTACTGTCCGCCGTCACGAAATAGGAGAGCGACCTGCTTATAACCATCCCAACGGAGCCTGTCGGAAGTATCCCAAGACCTCTTGACCTGATCGAAGCTGTCGCCAAAATAGACGGTACTGATCCGGCATTGGCGCCACTCTACGATGAGGCCATTCGCGACACTATCGAGCGATTCGAGGCTACGGGCTCGCCGGTGATCACGGACGGCGAGCAAAGAAAGTATCACAATTTTTGGACGTACTCCGTGCACGGACTAGCGAATACGGCTCCCGATGGCTTCAAGATTCCATTCGCGGCTGGTCACACGCGCCGGATGCCGCGGCTGACAGGTGGTCCCTTCCGTTACCAGAGACATGCGGACAGCTATCTGGACGTGGCACTGCGCTACGCTCACGTGCCGGTGAAGCAAGCGGTTATCTCACCCTCGGCGCTAAGCCTCATGTACCCGCCCGACGAGATCCCTGGCTACCCCCGTGAGCAGTTCATTGACGACCTGCTTCGCGAGCATGAGAGCGAGGTCCGCGCCTGCCTGAAGAAGGGGGCACACAAGGTCCAGATCGACTTCACGGAAGGGCGGCTGGCGGTCAAGATCGACCCTTCCGGAAATCTGCTCCAGAGCTTTATCGACTTGAACAACCTGGCGCTTGCACGATTTTCCGCCGAGGACCGTAAGCGCATTGGCGTGCATACATGCCCTGGCGGCGACATCGACTCGACTCACAGTGCGGATGTTGATTATGCCAAGCTGCTGCCCAGCCTATTTGAGTTGATGGCTGGGAACTTTTACGTTGCGTTGACAGGCGAAACGGACCGCGTTCGTGTCCTGAAAATCATTCGCGACTACATGAAGGCGGATCAACGAGTGTTCGTCGGGGTCATCGCACCCATCGATCCGCGCATCGAGACGGCGGAGGAAGTCCGGGATCGGGTCCTTGAGGCGGCCGAATACATTCCGGTCTCGCAATTGGGCACTACGGATGATTGCGGCTTCTCGCCGTTCTGCGACGACACCTCAACGACCCGCGATACAGCGTTTGAAAAGATTCGGGTCCGCGTGGCCGGGACCGCTCTCGCGTCCAACATTCTGGGAGGCGGCTGATGGTTACGAAAGACGAAGAGGAGGAGGAACAACTTCGCGCCGTTGCCCTGCAGAATGCCCAGAGCATTAACCATGCTCGTCGGCGCGCCGAAGAGGCGTTACGCAAGCAGTCGGACTGGCTGCGGGTTACCCTCTCCAGCATCGGCGACGCCGTGATCAGCACCGACGCGGATGGTCGAGTGACGTTTATGAACGGCGTGGCCGAGTCCCTAACTGCTTGGACCGAAAGCGAGGCACTGGGGCATTCGCTGTCAGATGTTTTCCACATCGTTAACGAGCAAAGCCGCCAACCGGTCGAGAACCCCGCCCTCCGGGCGTTGCAGGAGGGGACTATTGTGGGCCTGGCGAACCACACCATCCTCATTGCCAGGGATGGCACGGAGTGGCCCATCGACGACAGTGCCGCTCCGATTCGGAACGAGCAAAGCGAAGTGGCCGGTGTCGTGCTGGTGTTCCGGGACATCACGGAACGTAAGCGAGAGGAGGTTGCCCAAGCGGAACGGACCCGGCTGGTCGCGCTGCGGGCCGACGTGAGCACTGCCCTGGCCTCGGGCCAGGCGACACTCACCGCACTGCAACAGTGTTGTGACGCGGTCCTCCGACATTTGGACGTGGCGTTCTCCGGCATCTGGACGCTGGACGATGTAGATGATGAGCTGGAATTGCAGGCAAGTGCAGGTTTGAACACAACTTTGAGCGGGCCGCCGAGTCGGATGCCAGTGGGCCAGGGCAACATCGGGCGCGTCGCAAGCACACGTAAACCGTATTTAACCAACGCCGTCCCGGATGACCCTAATGTGAGCAATCCGGAGTGGGCGAAGCGTGAAGGAATGATTGCCTTCGCCGGATATCCGTTAATCGTCGAATATCGGATGGTCGGTGTCGTCGCAATGTTCGCTCGCCACCCGCTCACCGAAAGTGTCTTAACCGAACTCGCCCCGCTGGCCGATGGAATGGCACAGTATATTGACCGCAGGAAGGCGGCAGAACAGTTTCGTCAACAAGCCGAGTTGCACCGGGTCACACTCGCCAGTATCGGCGATGCGGTCCTTACAACAGATGCCAACGGGAACGTTAGCTACCTGAACGCCGTGGCCCAAAACCTGACCGGGTGGAAACAAGAGGATGCCAAGGGTAAGCCGCTGACAACCGTATTCAACATCATCAATGGGCAAACTCACCAGCCGATCGAGAACCTCGTGGAATGTGTTGTACGCGAAGGGAAAATTGTCGGGCTGCCGAATCATACTGTGTTGATTGCGAAGGACGAACGGGAGATTCTGATTGATGAGAGCGGCGCACCGATCACGGATCATGGCGGCATCGTCATTGGCGCAGTGCTGGTCTTTCGTGACATAACGGAACGCAAGCGGTCCGAAGTGGAGCGCGAGCGGCTTCTCGCGAGCGCGCAATCGGCGCAACTGGAAGCGGAACAAGCCAATCGCCTCAAGGATGAGTTTCTCGCTACAGCTTCACACGAATTGCGTACGCCGCTCAACGCCGTAGTCGGGTGGTCGCGGATGCTACGCGGTGGAAAGCTGGACCAGGAAACTAGTGCGCGCGCGCTGGAGGCCATCGAGCGAAATGCACATCTGCAGACCAAGTTGATTGAGGACCTCCTGGACATCTCGCGCATCATTACGGGCAAGCTAAACCTGGATCGCCGGCCCATCGAGATGGCTTACGTCGTAAACGACGCCGTGAACACCGTTCGACCCGCGGCAGAGGCCAAAAACATCACGATTGAAACAAGCTTTGACCTGGAGGCTGGGCCGGTGCTGGGTGACGCAAACCGCTTGCAACAGGTCGTCTGGAATTTACTTTCCAACGCCGCTAAGTTCACACCTAGAAACGGGCATGTCGACGTGGCGCTCCGAAAAGTAGATTCACAGATCGAAATCTCCGTGCGCGATTCCGGCGAAGGCATACACCCGGACTTTTTGCCCTACGTCTTTGAACGCTTCCGTCAGGCAGACGGCACAACGACTAGGAAGCATGGCGGGCTAGGGCTTGGATTAGCAATTGTGCGCCATCTGGTGGAGCTGCACGGCGGCACAGTTAAAGCTCATAGCGATGGGCTGGGACGGGGAGCTCTGTTCAGCCTGCGACTGCCCATCCTCGGTATCCATATTGGTGCGAGCAGCGCAAACTCAGCGGGAGTTTCCGCACTGACAGATGCAATAGTCAAAGAGGGACTGAGGATAGAACGCTCGCCGAAGCTCGACGGGGTGCGTGTGCTCATCGTGGACGATGACCTTGACACTCGTCAGCTGCTCGAGGCGGTACTGACACAGTGCGAGGCTGAAGTTGCCACTGTTGCCTCTGCCGCCGAAGCACTGCAGGAGATCGCGCGACAGAAGCCGGACGTGCTAGTCAGTGATCTCGGAATGCCGCATCAGGACGGGTACGAATTGATTAAGAAAGTTAGAGATATGGAAGCAGCACAAAACGACATAGCGACGCCCGCACTCGCGCTGACGGCGTATGCCAAGGCAGAAGATCGGGTTCGGTCGTTAGCAGCGGGCTACCAGGTGCATCTCTCAAAGCCAGTTGAGCCTGCTGAGTTTCTGCTTGTGGTCGCCAACCTTGCAGGCAGAGGCAGTACCGCAACCTGATACAGTCAACTCAACTAGAGAGATCTGGGAGAAACCAGTTTATTAAAGGATTCCTGGGGCTTTAAACCTGGTGGTAACTCAGACTATGCCGATTAAGAGTGGGAAATATCTCCTTCTTAGGCTTTGTTTTGTCGCAAGTGCTCGCGGGCGCGCACTAAGCCTAACCCAATTCCCAATAATTCTCGGCGTTAAAGCGAGGCACGTTAATTGCTTTTTGAAAGCCTCTTGTACTCTTCTGTTTTGCCCGACACACGGTCTAAAGCCCCTTGTCCATTGCGGTCCTAATGAGACGCATCATCCCCCTAGTTGCTTGCCTACACTGGTCGCATGGTCTGCCCTGGGGCAGAGCGGTAACGTTCGCAGCAAAAGCCTTAACTAGAAAGAGTGATCCGGACATCAAGCACTGGCGTGCTTCCCATAACCAGATTATGAAATGCGCGCTGCCCGGGGTGAGGACGAGCTGTTTTTCACAGTGTTTAAACGGTGACTCGATCAGGTAACGGGGTTCTTATGTCATCCGCCTCTCAAAGTCCACGACTGGTTGTCTTGCTTATTATTCTTTCACTGTCTAACCCCTACTATGTTGCTGCTCAAAACCCGCAGATGCCACCAACGATCAACAGTCTGACGGACTACCTGGAGTCTTTATTTCCCGAAGAAGTAGAGGGAAGAGTTATTAACAACAGCGGAAATATCGAGGCCCGTTTCACGATTATCGACCAAGCTCATCCTGAAGTCCGTGCCCGCAAAATTGCGCGGGACTACATACACGCTGCATACAGATCTGGCCTCTCTATTAGGAGTGCGAAAATTGTCATAATTAAACCGACCGGTGAGATCGGGCTATCCGTTACAGTTGGGGCAAATATCGCCTCAGTTTACAACTGGATGGATCCGAAGGCCGACCCCTCGGTGTTCATGCAATGGGTAAAGGACATATCTGCCCAACAGCCCAGAGGCTCAGGTATGGAAAGGGCGTCATTGAAAAATGCAATTAATATCAAAGGGCCATGGTCAGTCTTGACGCCACAAAACTCTGCAAATAATAAACCAAATATGGTGCCAAGCCTGCAACCCGCAAGAGATAAGGGAGGTCAACCCGGAGCAGAAGCGCAAGGCGCTCAACCCACGCGCAATCCCTTGACGCCAGCCATTGGAGTTTACAGGATTGAGCAAAGCGTCAACGCTACACCACTGACTCTTCAAGAAAGAAGAATGCCGGAAATCCTAATCAGAAATCCTCAACAGAGGCTACCGCTTCCGCCCGCAGCCGGTGCACTGGCATCTGCAATCGTCGCTCCCGCGAAATCACATGACGAGGCTAAGAGCCTTAGGATAAGAGCTACTGCTAAAGCCATCCGAACAAACCCCCAACCTTATGCGCTCGAGACTATGGCATCTTTAAAGAACAAGGATACAAAGCCTCTCCAAGCCAACGCGCCCGATGGTGACGAGAAAGCGAGTTCGCGCTCTCCATTGGAGGTTAGGGCTCTTAAGGAAAAGCCGGCCTTTAACCCTCTCTCCCAAGGGATCTTGAGTCTTTTGCGCTTGGCGCAACCACCTCAAGAAACCACTTTCGCGAAGAGCGCAGCCCACATCAACGTGGCCTCACTCGAGCTGGGTCGGAAAACTACTGGTTCGTTAAACGCTCACAGTTCAGCCGCTGTTCTAGATGAGCTGGGAAAACTCGATCAAGCTGTCCCAGTATCGGGCACGGGAGGATCCAACCTAACGAGTGTCGAGCCGGAAGGTAGCTCTGCGACAAAGGAAAGTCCCACTATTTCAGATTCAGGACGGGCCAAGAGGAACGAAGATTCCACCGCGACCGAACGTTCGGCAAATAACGCGCCATCGTCATCTTCCGCCAATCCCGCTCCTCCGAAGGAAGTGGCGCTGACTGACATCTATAGGATTGGCGTCGGTGACGTGCTCGATATACGTTTGCTCAATTCAGCTATCTCCAGATCGACACTGTACACGGTAATTGATGGTGGCTTGATCGACCTTCCCATCGCAGGGGGGCCAATAGCGGTAGGAGGTCTTACGGTCGACGAGATCCGAGCTCGCGTCGCTTCCGAACTCAAACGCCGAGCGGTTGAAGAAGGTGCCCGCGTTTCGGTGGGAGTGCGGCACTACGCGAGTCACAGCGTCGTCATCACTGGCTTGGTTCACCATCCAGGTTCCAAGATTCTCAGACGAGAAGCAGTTCCCCTCTATGTCATCATGGCCGAAGCTCAAGCGCGACTAGACGCCGGGAGGATCACAATAATCCGTCCCGGCAGTGCGGGAACGACCGTGGATCTGAGCGATCCGGCGGCGCTCAACTTAATCATGCGGCCCGGCGACACGATTAGCGTTACCGCACGTCTTCAGGAGTTCTATTTCATCGCCGGTGGCATCAACTATCCAGGGCAGAAGGTGTTCGAGCCGGGCGTAACTCTCCTGCAAGCGATTCTTGCGGCCGGTGGGTTCCGGCGACAGAGTGATAACCGTATCGATTTATGGCGCGAAGGCCAGAATGGGCTATTAGCTACCACCACATTCAAATTGAAAGAGATCAAGGCGGGCAAGGTCGCGGATCCTCTACTGAATCCAGGTGACCGCATAGAAGTATCCCACTAACTCAGAAACTGTCTTAAGGCAAACTCAACACGTCGTTCACTGCATCCGTAGCCCGCACGTATCGCAGGCAAGTCTGCGGATCCGTGCGACCCGTCAGCTCCATGACGTGTTCCGGGCTGAGTTCGGTTTCTCTAAGCGCGCTTAAGGTGACCCGCAGAGCATTTCGATCTCCTGCACCTGAAGCTTAAATGGCGCTTGAAGTCGCACCGCACAAATCAAGGAATGGAATCCAAAGCAAATTACCCGTCTAGTCTCTATTGTGTGATAGGAGGGTCCATGTTTGTGATCAGACTTTATATCGCCGGGCTCACACTAACGTTTTTGCTCGGCACCGTTGTCACCTCAGGTATAGGGTTGTTAGAGAGCATCGTCATAGTGTGCCCTTTGCTGTATCTGATTCTTGATATAAAGGAAGAGCTACAGTCCCTGAGATTACTTGAGGCGCGGGTTTCAACATTTTTAGCAAGTTAAGTTCCAGCAAATCTTCGCATAGATGAACGCTTTTCCGCTCAATCTTGTCCTAAGCCTTCTGGGTGCTCTTGTGCTTCACGAGATTGGCCACATGCTGGCTGCTCGTGCCTGCAAAATTCGGGTAACTGAGGCTGGTCTTGGGTGGGGGCCTATTCTTCTCGGAGCACGAATCCAGGGTGTTGACTATCAGATTCGCCTACTACCCTTGGGCGCTTACGTCCGAATGGACATGGACGGCTTGCAGAGACGCCCCCTCAGCCAACAGTTGTTCGTGCTGCTGGCAGGCATTGCCGTGAATTTCGTCCTTGCCGCGATTGCATGGGGATCCTTGTTCGGTACCCTCAATCTGGTACTGGCCCTCGCGAATGTTTTCCCTTTGTACCAACAGGACGGCTGGAAAAGCGGCATGGTGATTTTCCGTAGGGTATTTGGAGGGCCTAGTCCGGCGATCGAGTGGTCCTTCACGATCTCGGGAGTGGTGATGGGTTTTGCCCTGGTGGCAATCTCTCTGTTTAGCCTCTGAGAAATTGCCTCTGTGAAGACCCGGGGAAGAGAATTCCAGAGGCTTCGAAACTATTAAGGCAGACACGATGAGCGAACTGTTTCCTGACGCGGTCTATGGCCGCAAATTGGGTCACGCTTACGTTGCCTTGGCTTTAGCCCAGGACGTTGCGAGGCGTTACGTCAACCAGTCTGCGCACAATGATTTACGGCCGTTACTTACTATCCTTGGGGTAACCGAGGCGTTGTTGGGAGAAGTTCTGCAGAACGCGATGTCGGAGGAACTTCCCACACGCTCACTATCGATGCCGTGTTCAGATCTGCCGATGTAACTCGGCGACGCTCAACAGAAGACCACGAAAGGACGAACGGTCTCTGTGTTAAGTATAGGCAGTGATGATAACCAGCACCGAACAATTGCAAGCGCGCAAGCTGCATGTCTTGGTTGTCGATGACGACGACGACATTCGCTTCCTGATGGCACAAATCCTTCGCGACGAAGGATACTGCGTCACGGAGGCTGCCAGCGGCAGGGAGGCCGAAGAGTTAGCGCTCGTTCAAACCCCGGACTTGGTGTTGATGGACATCGGGATGCCCGGGGAAGATGGGTTGACCTCCGTATGGCGCCTGCGTGGTCGTCCCGAGCTTGCCGAGGTGCCAGTTGTGATCGTCTCTGCTTATGATTCCTATGATCTTCGCGCCGAAGCGGCGGCTGAGGGATGCATAGGTTATCTGACTAAGCCGTTGGATCCTGTCGTACTAAGATCCAAAGTTGATGAGATTTTACGATCATGAGTTCGTGGATTGGCTAAGCTCACGCGGCTCTATGACAAAAGCGTGTCCGTATTCTAGAAGCAAAGTCCAGATATCAGACGCAGCACTGAAAATTTTCATGATGACAACGGCTATTGCAGTCAATTTTGGATTTGTAATCTCTTCATTATCGTGGCCCCTTAATTGCTGAGGCGAAGTCAAATAAATCAGCGGGGCCTTGTCCAGAGTTTCGCGTCCATCCAAGGTTGCCCTATCGAGGGATCCTTGGTCAGTAAGAAGAAATAAGGAACCCGGAAGCCTTTCTTACCTACAAGTAGCTTTTTCGGTAGCTTGTTGGCCGGCGACAATAGAGCATTCCCAGTCGAACCCTCCTTATCTTCTAGTTAAGTTGTATTAAGGCTTGTTGATCCACCGACAGGGTCAGCACTAGCCCGTTAGACGGCACTTAGCCAGCAGTCTCTCAGAGGCTGAGGGTCAATTCCGGAAAACACATTGCATCGAATTTGAAGGAGTTGCTCCCAAAACTCCGGATTATTTTCTTGCACAGAGAGTGCCGCACATTCAAACGTTAGGAGTTTATACTGTTAATGTCCCAAACCCCCCTCAGTGCTCCCGCCTCCTGGCAACCGGTCGGCCCTTCGGCTGGACAGATAAAGAAACGGCCAGAACGGGAAGCCTCTCCGGCTAAACCTGAGCTACGCCCGACGCTTGTGGGTCAATCGGCGGTGATGAAGAAGCTTTTCGCAGTCATCGAGCGGATAGCTCCCAGCGACGCCTCCGTCCTGCTCACAGGAGCCACCGGCACAGGCAAGGAATTAGTTGCGCAGGCCATCCATGATAAGAGCCCACGCCGCGACGCTGCCTTCGTCGATGTCAATTGCTCCGCAATTCCGGAAACACTTATCGAAGCCGAACTTTTTGGCCACCAACGCGGTACGTTCACCGGCGCGCATGAAAGCCGGTGTGGCCTGTTTGAACAGGCTCACGGGGGCACGCTGTTTCTCGATGAAGTAGATGCGCTGAACCTTTCCGCCCAGGCAAAACTGTTGCGCGTCTTGCAGGAGCGCACTGTCCGCCGCGTGGGAGCACGGGTCAACGTTGCTATCGACGTGCGTATTATTTCGGCAAGTAACTGCGATCTGGCCCAGGCTGTAGCCGCCGGACGTTTTCGTCCTGATCTCTACTACCGGCTACGCGTATTACCTTTGCATCTACCCGAACTTTGCTCTCGTATGGGGGATGTCAAATTACTTGTGGATCACTTCCTGTGTCTCAAGGCGGAGAGGTACGGTCAAGCTCCCAAACGCTTTACCGCTGAAGCGATGCGGGCGCTCACGGAATATCCCTGGCCCGGAAACGTCCGAGAGCTGGAGAACGCGGTTGAGTATGCCCTCGCCATTGGAGCGGGAGAAGAGCTGGGAATTGAAGACTTACCGCTCGAACTTTCGCACTTCCAGACTCAAACGCACGCCGACGATCTAAAGCAGCTACTCCATGCCTACATGAGCGACAGCATTCCGCTCGCGGAGATCGAGAAGCGCTACATTCTTTCGGTGCTCCAGCAATTTGGAGGAAACCAGGTGAGGACGGCCGCCGCGTTGGGAATTGACCGCAGTAAGCTCTATCGACGCCTCAAGGAATATGGCGTGATGGCGGTCAAATTTTTGCAGGAAGAACAAGAGGGTTTGCAATTGCGAACGTGGGACATTAAGGAGTCAACTTCTGTTTAAAAGGCCAACTGCTTAAGAATCGGATTTATGGCGAGAACAAGATGAGACAGTGTCCTGAATGTTACGAAGGCTTCGAGGGGGAGCAAAACTTCTGCGATATAGATGGCACTCCGCTAATCGACGCGAACACATTGCTCCGAGCCGAACAGCAGTGCGAAGCCGCCACCGATGATCAGACGCAATTCACACGGCAAACCGATGTCTTTTCCTCAAACGTGTGGATTACGGTGACGATTGGCATTCTTATTGGCGTCATTATCTCTGCGATTACTTACGCGGTTACGTTGGCCCCGACACCGGATAGAAAGTCAATCAGCCTGGATAAATCGAGTTCTGGGGAGCAGCTCCCTCCAGCTAGAGCTGCTCAGGTGGCGTCGACCCTGCGGCCAGTAGAGACAGCTTCTACTGTTGATGAACCGGAAGTGAAAGAAAGCGAGGATGAATCAACTGCAGCTCCGTCCTCGCCGCCGGCAGATTCAATTTCCGCTGGTGCGCCTGAAAGAGCCCAGAACTCTCTGAACAGTGGTCCGATTTCGACGGGCGGCAAACAGGCCGAAAAACGAGGACGAACTGTTATTAGATTGAAAGACGGTGCTTCGGTAGAAGCTGACGCTACTTGGGAAGACCAGCAAGGTATTTGGTACAGGCAAGGCGGACTGGTCTCGTTCGTCGAGCATGATCGCGTTCAGGCGATCACCGAACCCGCGCGGCCCAAACCCTCACCCGCGGACGTCGCGACGCCCTAATTTTCCAACAAGGCCAGATGTATTAGGGATTGTGTTATGAGCATGAGGCCCCTCAGCGTTCTCACTTCATTTGGTTGCTGCCTTGACGCAATTCTATCTCATCTCTGAGCGGGGTGTTTCTGGGTCATGGAACGCGTAGCTGCGTCTACCGGTCAGCTTGAATAGCTATGAGCTCGTACCTGTCTAGTGTCGGCCAAGCGGGGTTGCTCGGAAGCTGTTGTTGAAGGCGGGAAGTTTCGCATCGGTTTGAGGCTCAGCGGTTTTGAGTTTGTCTACTGAATGGTAGATCACCTTTTTCTCCTCAGGCACCAAACCTGCGACTTCTGTCTTGGCGCCGACAATGGCGCTCGACCTCTGGCTTTGGTAGAGGACTGCGTCCTCACCTTTCTTGAGCCCCCAGACCAGCCCTACCGGCGGGGTGTAAGGAAAAATGACTGCCCCTGTGATGATCGCGGCCGCGACGACCGCAATACTGCGATTGGTTCCTTTCACCGCGCCCGAGAATCGGATTGGAACTCGTGTTCCGTCAACGGCAGCCACATCTTCCATTGTCCAATTGAGGGTGCCACCTCGGCCCCAGGCTCCCGATCGTTTGCTCTCTATAACGCGGCCCCGGGCGACCGCGCCTCGCGCTATTACGAGCAGGTTATCAACAAAGACCTGACGGGAGACGAAAAAGATCAACGGCGCCCCATTATCGATATTAGCAGTTGAGATTGGGGTAGCAGTTTCGACCTCGATAACTGTTCCGGCGGGGATTTGCACGTTAGCCGTTTGAGGCGCAGGCTCTGGGGAGGCAAGTTGGGCGGTAGCGGGAGGACCGTACGGAGCAATCGTCATGGCTTTCAACACAGTGGGCGGGACACCACGCATCTTCAAGTCCCGCAGGACCGGAGGAAATATGTCGAAGTGGCACTCGGAAACCCATATCGTTGTGACGATCTCACCCGGCTTGACGCCGGCTCTATGCATGCGGAGGACGTCGCTGTTGCGCAGAACCCGAATAGGTGTTCGGGGTGCCGCGTCTTGGGCTAGAGCCAACGAACAACTTCCCAAAAGAAAAGCTGCCACGAGGAACGAATGTTTGCATTTCATGAATGTGCCTTCCAGATCGCGAGCAAACCTTTAGGTCCGACTTGTGAGCAACAAATATGCCAACCGACGACAGGCAAATAATTCCGCGGAATCAGGGGTTTAGTCGCATTAGTTAAGTGCTATGGGTGAGCGAATGAGCGACGACTGCTCGCTAGCGAGCACCGGCGCGCAGTTCGCCAGAGCCTCTCACTCCGTTCGGAGCAGAACTTACAGACCATGAACTCCCGCTCTATCTAAAAAGCAACAAATACAAGCGAAGTCTGAGTTGGCACGGAAGGGGCTAACATGATCATTTCACAGAGAAAACATGAGGCAACTCTTTTAAGTCGCTAGGGAAATTGAGGATTGGTCTGATAATTGATTGCACCGTATCCTGGTCGCCATCACGGCTCGGTTGGTCCTGCCATCAATGGACCAGTGACTAATTGCGCGCAAGTAGACAGGTCTTGACTTCAAACCATCACTTTCAGGATGCCGAGGAAGGCCCTCGCACTGTAAACAGAGCCAGCCTACTCCTGCTGCTGCTGTGCTCGTCATTCTTCGCGCTTTATACAACTCAAACAGCGCCTACACTCCCGATGAGGTCTGGAGCGTCAAAGCAGCCGGCCTGAACTACAGTTCAAAAATGGCGGCGTTGAAAGCCGACGTTCATCCTCCGCTCTACTTTCAGATTCTCCATGCGTGGATACGCCTGTTTTGAACAGGAGAGCGGGCAGTCAGAAGCCTGTCAGGCTTGTTCTACATACTCTCTGTTTTTACTTTATACGGATTTGCACGAGAATTCGACGGGACGAAGACGGCCCTGCTAACTAGAGCAATACGGTGTGATGGCAGTTAGGTTTTTGCAAGAGGAACAGCTCGATGGTCTGCAACTACGGTATGAAATGAAAGCGGTTGATGCTGAAACTCCAAACACTCGCGCCGGAACTGCGATCCAGTAGGCGGGCATGAATTAAATTGAAAAGCTTGATTCAGGCAATGGCGACACCGGCCTATTATCCTGGCCCGCAAACGGATCATTGCGACGCGGCCGTCCATCAATCAGTGCATTTATATAGGCTGAACAAAGGAACTCGTCCCCCTGAAGAGTCGCGTAAGCTCCGTTCCAATCCCTGCCGCGCACGAACCAGAGATGGATCTGAGGTATTAGGGCCAGCAGCATGATCGCCGCGGAAGCTGCAGCGCACCATTTCCACTTCGTTTTCTCAGCGCTGGTAACAAGACTGCCCTGTAATATTCTCATCTGGCGATGCAATGCATATTGAAAAGGATCCGTAATCCACTTCAAATAGTTAGTTACTGGCCCGAGCTTGACGGAATACGCAGGATATCAATCCTACTCGTCCCCGTACATCATATTTATCATAATCTCATGCCCGTAGGCTTTCTCGGTGTCGATATTTTTTCGTTATAAGCGGCTTCCTAATAACTTCTTTATTACTGCAGGAATGGAATCGAGGCTCCATCCGCAAGCTCTGCCTGGTTCGCTCCGCCAGTTAAGTGACGGCCGTAATCCTCTCTGTTACTTGGACCACCCTTTCTTATTTTTCGTGGAGAAACCGGTCCTTCGTTGGTGAAAGCGATTTAGTTTGCGGATAGTTGATCGGGTGAGTTAGCGTTCGTTCTGCCTCAACTGCTCGCCTGCGAGCAGTGTTTAACTCAAACAACACCTGTTCGTTATTTTCCGGTTCACACGCACTTCTTCTTCGCACTTTCTAAGTGAAGTAAAGGTGTGACTTGTCGTACCAGACCAGCGCGGCCTGGAAGAGAATGATGCTGTCCGCATCCGTGGCACAACCGTTGCTCTGAGGAACCCCGCACTCGAAATGTTGCCGTGATCGGCAGGGAGCGATCACTCAGGTTTCCTGAGATGACGCCTGCACTTCTTGTCAACCTCTTCTGCCCAGACACAGTGCGAAAGTCTGGACCCGAACCTTAAACCCTTTCACCAAACTAAGGAGCAAACGAAATGGACACAATTAGGAACTTCTTCAAGGACGAAACTGGTGTAGAAACTCTCGAGTACGCGCTCATCGCCGGCCTCATCGCTATCGTTGCGGTCGCCGTTTACTTGAGCCCTTGGGGTGACGCACTTGAAACCAGACTGAATGAGGCTACGACCGCTGGACCTGCGATTCCACAGTAAGCGTCAGATAGCGAAGGTGGGCTTTGGGGCTGCATTGAACGGCCAGGGCCCACCGCATTCGCTTTTAAAGAATGTGGCCTCTTCTATTTCCCTTATTCGGAGACCCGTAAATGTCCCTCGAACAAAATATTGCTATGGGAGCAATGTTGATCCCCATGGCAATAGGCATCGCTTACATGGATGTGCGTTACCGCCGCATTCCAAATAAGTTGGTACTGATCACACTGGTCGGTGGCCTGGCAATAAATACTTTCTTCGGCGGACGAGCTGGCTTGCTTGAGAGTTTGGGCGGATGCGTCCTCGCCTTCGCGTTGATGTTCATATTTCACGCGTTCGGCACTATGGGCGCCGGCGACGTAAAGCTCTTTGCTGCGATTGGCGCGGCCATCGGTAGCCCATTGGTATTGCAGGCATTTCTGATCGTGTCAATCACAGGCGGTATGCTTGCGCTCAGCAAGATGATCTATAAGCGGCGCACGAGGACAACAGTGTTTGGAGTACTCCAGTTTTTTTACGGCCTGCTACCCGGACAGAGAGTTCCGCGCTTCGAGGTGCCCGTCGACCGCAGCTACACGCTTCCCTATGGCGTGGCGATCTGTGCCGGCAGCCTAATTGCTTTTTTTCTCTTCCGCGCCTGAAGCATCTGATGGAATCCACTTCACAATCCGCATTTACTTCAGTAACGGGCAGTTCAGTAATGGAGAATTGAGTCATGCGAAATAAACGTCTCATTATCGCGCTTACGGGAGCCGTCCTTTGCGGTCTCCTCGGTGTCATGTTGATAACGCGTTACCTCGCGAGCGTACAGGCTTTTACTAAAGACCTCGGAAACGTGGTCGTCGCCAAAACGGAAATTCAGCTCGGAGAGAAGATTACAGCCGAGCACTTGGCGTTCGCGTCGCTTCCGAACGGTTCTGTCCCCGAAGGCGCCTTTCGAAAGCTTGATCAACTGGTCGGTCGTGTAGTGATCACGCCCATCGGCGTCCGCGAGACAATCACGAATATGAAGCTCGCGCCCGCAGGGGTTGGCGCGGGGCTGTCGGCGGTGATCCCGGAAGGCTACCGCGCCATGACCGTCAAGGTTGACGATGTGGTGGGCGTCTCAGGTTTCATCATGCCAGGCTCGTTCGTCGATGTAGTGGCCATCATTGTTCCGCTCGCCCAGCAAGGGAACGAGGGGAAGGGCCCGATATCCAAAATCGTGCTCCAGAACATAAAGGTGCTCGCGAGCGGACCTAAGATCGATTCTCCCGACAACCAACGAGAACCAACCAGCGTGAAAGCCGTGACGCTCCAGGTTACGCCCGAGCAGGCAGAAAAGCTGGTGCTCGCTGCCAACGAAGGAAAACTGCAGCTGGTAATGCGCAATTACGGCGACCTGGAAGATACCCAAACACAGGGAGCCAACAAGAATTCCCTGTTATCGGGCGAGTCGTATGCACCGCAGCCGGAGCCGAAAAGCGAACAAGCTGAGCAACCCAGGGCCACGCATGTCAAACAACTAGTCAAACGTATCACTACGATGCCCAGGGAAGTAAAACCGGCCATGCAACCTGTCTCGCGAAACTCCATAGAGTTGATTGAGGGCGCGAAAAGGCGCGAAGTCGAAATCCCGTAGGACTGGCTGCCGACCCACTGGCGGCAGAAGAAAAACCGCTCCGTTTCCAAACAAAAGTTTCTAAACAGTTAAGGAGTCGAAATGATCATGCAGCCCCGTTCTTCCATTAGCAACTTCATTGCCCTTCTCGGAACCCTCTTGCTCTGCTCTTTCCCCCTTGCGGCGCAAGACCAGAGCACGAACGCCTCCTTTTCAACGGGAACAAAAGAAGCAATCCCTGTAAACGTGCTGGTGGGCCAGTCAAAGGTGATTAGTTTTGACCAGCCGATTGAACGTTTCTCGGTTTCTAATCCAGAAATCGCCGAGGCCGTACTGGTCGCTTCGAATCAGGTGGTGGTTAATGGCAAAGCCTTTGGCCAGGTCAACTTCATCGCCTGGGAGAAAGGTACCGGGCACTTCGTCGTCTTTGACGTTTACGTGCGCACCAACCTCTCGCTGATCGATTCACAGATCCGCGCCCTCTTCCCAAAAGACGACATCCGCCTGAGCCAGGCCAATGGATCGGTGGTGATGTCGGGTACCGTCAGCGATCCTAAGATTGCGACGCAGGCGGAGGCAGTTGTCCAGGCGGCGGGCTTTAAGACTGTGAACTTGCTGCAATCGCCGGTCAAGGACCTTGCACAGGTACAGCTTCAAGTACGCGTTGCCGAAGTGAACCGCAGCCGCATGCGCGACCTCGGCTCTTCCTATGCTTATCAGGCGAGCCCCGGTGTGGGTGGCTTCGCGAACGGTGGTGGGCCCGGCAACGTTTCCAACGTTGCCGGCGGCATATTAGGCGGCACATTCAGTCCGCTTAATCTCCTTATCTTAGGTGGCAACATGACGACCATGATCCGCGCGCTACAGACACAGGGCGCCCTGCGCGCTCTTGCCGAGCCTAACTTGATCGCGATGGACGGTCAGCCGGCGAGTTTCCTCGCGGGCGGCGAATATCCTGTGCCCATTGTTCAGGGTGGCGGCGACCGCAGCACGGTATCCATCGTGTTTAAGGAATATGGCGTGCGTCTCAACTTCAAGCCTACGATCGTTGACGAAGATCACATCCGCCTGGAGCTTGAGCCTGAAGTTTCCACATTGGACTTCGTCAACGGTGTGAAGTTTGACGGCTTTCTAATTCCGGCTTTGCGCGTGCGCCGTGCAAAGACGAGCGTCGAGCTGCGCGATGGCCAGAGCTTCGCACTCGCGGGTTTGCTCGACAATAGCGAAACTAGATCGCTTTCGAAAGTGCCGGGCCTCGGTGACATACCAATTCTGGGAAATCTATTCAAATCAACACAGTTCCAGAAGAACGAGAGCGAGTTGATGTTTATCGTGACGGCCCAGTTGGTCAAGCCTGTAAATCGCGATGACCTGCCGGCGCTGCCGAATGTGGACAGCTTGAAGAAGGGATCGTTACTTGGTCTCGAACCCAAGAGCGGGGCGATCGATGGCCCGACGGGCTTCATCGTCAACCCCGGCGCGACTGGTAACCCTACTACAACGCCAGCCGCATCATCGTCTGCGCCTACTAAGGCATCGACTCCCGTCGTGCCGGCTACAACAGACCTTTCCAACAAGGCGACAGCGCCGAGCGTCTCGGCCAATCTTCCCCCGCCCACCTCGGAGGGAGCGAAGACAACACCGAAGTTCTAGGGGGGACTGAATCAGGACAGGTTTGACGAACAATCGCAAAGGAGTTGAGAAGTGTTCTTAATGACATGGCAGCCAAGCACGAAATGGAGCGGAGAACGCGGTTCCGTCACTGTTATGACAGCCGTTCTCATGCTCGGCCTCGTCCTTGTCATGGGATTGAGCATAGACGTGTCCCGTATCTATATGATGCGGGCAGGATTACAGAATGCAGCGAATGCCGCTGCGCTGGCAGCGGCGCGAGAACTGAACTCTGGCACGACGGGCCTTAATGACGCCGTGACGCAGGCCCAAGCAGCAGGTTTGAACGCAAACAAATATGGTTTCAACCGCCAGGGGTTTGCCGCACCGTCGGTGGTGATTACATCGGTTGAGTTCTCAACCAGCAATGCCCCACCATGGTACGTGGGCGCTGCGGCCGTCCCTGCGGGATCCGTGAGTGCGATCCGCTACGTCCGCGTGACAACGCAAGCCACGTCGCTCACCATGCTATTAGCCGGAAGAGTCCTCACGCCTACCGGCACCCCTTTTAGCGTGCAGGAGAAGGCAACAGCCGGAATGTCGCCCGGACTGAACACCGTTTGCGACTACGTGCCGCTCGCGGTCGCCAAGACCAACCCTCTGACACCTTTCCCCACGGGCACAGAATTAATGTTTCAATTCGTATCCGCGAAATCAACCAACTTGGTCAATCAGAACCTTATCGTCCTTCAAACGGACGGTTCGGAAGGCGCGAATAAAACCCGAGATGCGGTGGCGGGCGTAACTCCTATCTGCACGACCATCGGCTCGTCAATAATTACCTCGACCTCCCAGAGCGCTGAAAGCAACAACGGGCCTACTCAAATCGAGGTCGGCATGAACGCAAGGATGGATCAGTACTCGAATGGGATGAAGGCGTCTGATGCCGGGCCGGATAATAACGTTTACCAGGCCGCGAACTTCGCAAATTTTAACTGGGAGAATTATAAGTCAGGATCGCCGACTCTGTTACCAAGAATCGCAAATCGACCGTACGCCTCCGACAACCGTCGCATCGTCGTCATGCCAATCGTTGAGGTGGGCCCTATTTCCGGCTCCGTTACCGTTAGGTCTTTCGGCGCGTTTCTCTTCCTGCGAAAGGTTACGAATCCTAATCCGTCGAAATGCAAAGATATCCCCAATCCGTGCGGTCACGTCCACGTAGAATATCTCGGTGACGATTTTGTAATAGGGCGCGGGTTCTACGATCCTAGTGGCGCGTGCACAGCTTTGAAGAAGGCGGTGCTATACCAGTGAGGAGACGCACAACCGCATGGGGAAAACTCAAGCGACGCCTGCGCCTGCTCGCAGTGTGCGAAGACGGGACGCAACTGATTGAATTTGCGATCGCGCTGCCGTTCTTGTTGCTGATGTTTGCTGGGTCTGTTGAACTCGGCCGCATGTTCTACACTTATACCACCCTGGCCAAGTCGACGATGGTCGGAGCGCGGTACCTCTCCTCGCCAACGTCGCCCGTAGGCGTAAGCGGTTACTCCGCTGCGGACAAGAATATTGCAAAGAATTTGATGATTTGCGGAGTGGCAAATAGTTGTAGTGGCCTCACGCCAATAGTCAGTGGATTCGACGCTTCAAAAATTGACGACCCCTCCCTCTCCACAGTCGCGGTCGTTAAGCCAGACGGCACCACGATCAACGTGCGGTACGTCACAGCCAAAATCACATACGACTATACCCCCTTGGTGTTTGATCTGGGCGCGATGACTGGTGTTCAAAATCTGTCCCTTAATTACACGCTTACACCGCAAACGAGAATGCGCTACATGCTGGACTAGAAGTCGGAGACGGCGAATAATTATGAGAACGAGGTGCATAAATATACAAGGTGAGCTTGGCGGCACTCTTTTGGAGTTTACGTTTGTCGCGTCAACCTTCTTTATGATGCTGCTGGCAATCACTTCCGGCGCGAACCTCTACTTCACACACAATGCGCTGGTTGAGGCGACTCGCCGCGGCGCCCGCTTTGCGGCCACCCAGGCGGCCAGTAGTACGCCGGGTACGCTCACGACGGGCACGAACGTGGGCCCCAGTGTGACCAAAATCAGGAATTACGCGATTTACGGCAACGCGGCTGGTACCGGACCGAAGCTGATGAGCACCCTGGAACCGGCCAACATCTCAATACAGTATGTGAGCTTCGGGGTCGGCACCGGTGCGGTTTCCGTGAGCGTCACGGGCTATAACTACAATCTCGTGATTCCCGGAATTAGTCGGCAGATCACAATGCCGCCTTACCGGACCACCGTGACCGGGGAGAGCGCGGGAACAGTTTCGGTCACGTGTCCCTAGGTTATTCATAAGGCAGGAAAACCAAAAAGAAACGAAGATTTAGATCATGCAAGCATTAACATTTATAACGATGGGTAGTAAGCCGGAAGCTTCGAAAGAGATCAGGGACGCACTGGTCGGCAACGCGCGCGCGCGCCTGCTGGCAGACTGCGACGATCCGGATCAGTTGCTTGCCGATGTCCTACGCCTGCGGCCCTCGGCGGTAATCATCATATTAGAATTAGAAAATTTGGAAAAAGAGTTTGTCCTGATTAAGCAGCTTGCCGCAACCTGCCCCGAGACGGCAATTATCTCCGCAGCGCGTGATGCGTCGCCGGCTCTGATTCTGGGGAGCATGCGTTCCGGTGCGCGTGAGTTTATCCAACTTCCAATCATCGCCGACGAATTCCGGACAGTAATTGATCGGGTTGTGGAGTTCTGCGCCGGCGTAGAAAACTCATCCAGGAAGAACGGACGCGTCATTGCCGTTTTTTCTGGCAAGGGCGGGGCCGGCGTCTCTTTCTTCGGTACAAACCTTGCCGCAGCGATGGGGGTTTCGACGTTACTTATCGACCTCAACCTGCAAGCGGGAGATGCGGCCTTCTTTCTCGGCCTCGACACGAAATACTCGCTTACCGACTTCGTCAACAATCGGGCCCGACTCGACGACTCGCTAATGACGAGTCTGGTTACGACCCACTCCGCGAACCTCGCGGTGTTGGCTGCGCCGCTCGAAGCTCACGAAGCGGAAGACATCAAACCACAGGATGTGGTTGAGATTCTTCATCTCCTGGGCCAGAGGTATGAATGCATTGTTCTCGACCTGCCACATACCTTCGATCCGGTGACCGTCGCTGCTCTAGATCTGGCCGATGAGATTCTGGTGGTCTTGACGCTCGACATTCCCGGAATTCGCAGCACCAAGCGCGCGCTTAAAGTCTTCGATAGGCTGGACTATCAGCGCCGGAAAGTCCACGTCGTAGTCAACCGTTGGAGCAAGAATATTGATGTGCAGTTGCAGAAGGTTGAGATGCACCTGGGCGAGCAACTCATCGGTTTTGTGCCAAATGACTACCGGAAGGTGATGGACTCCATTAACCTGGGTCGCCCGTTGGTGCAAGCTGATCCCTCATCGAAAATAACTGCGGAGATTAAACGCATTGCGGCGCTTGTCGGTGGTAACGGCCACCCCACTTCCGCGCTGCCTCGGAAGAAATTGCTTGGGGGGATGTTTAACCGACAAAGGCCGACCGCGGGACTCGAGCTTTCGGAAATGCCGGATCCAGCGTGACCGACGGCAATGGACGCCCGTGACCTGGTGAACATGAAGAAGCGAGAATACAGGAACTTTCAGAACTCTCGGGTTTTATATTGAAAAGAAATAAAAAAAAGCAATAGGGACACAAAACATGGCTTTGAGAGAAAGATACATCAAGGATAACAACGGCGACGGCTCCTTACTAACCGGCGAAGAAGCGATCTACGGAAACCAAACCTTCCAGGAGATGAAGGCGCGTCTTCATCGGGCGATCATCACGCGGCTAGACCTTGTGAAGCTTAACGGGCTTTCGCCGGATCGCGTTCGGGGCGAAGTCTCGCGATTAGCCGAAGATCTACTACTGGCTGAGAATGCCGCCCTTTCAACTCTGGAGAGGGACCGCCTGGTTACTGAGGTGCATCACGAGCTTTTCGGCCTGGGGCCGTTGGAGCCACTGCTTACTGACCCGACCATCTCGGACATCCTGGTTAACTCCTACTCGAGTATCTATATTGAGCGACGCGGCAAGCTGGAAAAAACCAGTATTAGCTTCAAGGACGATGAGCACCTGAGACGCGTGATTGAGCGAATTGTCTCGACTGTCGGACGGCGGATAGATGAGGCGCAGCCGATGGTAGATGCCCGCCTCCCCGATGGCTCACGCGTCAATGCCATCATCCCGCCACTCGCCCTTGACGGACCAGTCCTTTCAATCCGCCGCTTCGGCGCGGAACCTTTGAGGATGCCCAAGCTGATTGAGAATGGAGCACTTACCAAAGAGATCGCCATCCTTTTTGAGATGTGTGTACGTGCCCGTTTGAACATTATCATCTCCGGGGGAACAGGCGCGGGGAAGACGACGCTTTTGAACGCTCTCTCCGCTTACATCCCGCCTGATGAACGAATTGTCACGATTGAGGATTCGGCGGAGCTGCAGATGCAGCAACCGCACGTGGTGCGACTGGAAACTCGCCCGCCAAACATAGAAGGACGCGGTGAAGTTACGCAGCGCGATTTGGTCCGCAACGCGTTGCGCATGCGTCCTGACCGTATAGTCATTGGCGAGGTCCGGGGCGGCGAGGCGATCGACATGCTCCAGGCGATGAACACAGGCCACGACGGATCACTTACTACGATCCACGCCAAT
Source organism: Pyrinomonadaceae bacterium (assembly GCA_013811945.1). Taxonomy (GTDB): domain Bacteria; phylum Acidobacteriota; class Blastocatellia; order Pyrinomonadales; family Pyrinomonadaceae; genus PSRF01. Next base: position 23,421 of record JACCUI010000147.1, read on the forward strand.
ACACCAAGAGACGCTCTCGCTCGTCTGGAAACGATGGTCCAAATGACGGGAATGAAACTCTCCGACCGTGCGATGCGACAGCAGATAGCATCAGCCGTAAACATGGTCATCCAGGTGGCCAGGCTCACCGATGGCACGCGCCGCATTACTTCGATCTCTGAGATAACCGGCATGGAGGGCGAGACGATCACCATGCAGGAGATCTTCCAATTCGAGCGGACTGACGTCGACGCCGCAGGGAAGGTTATCGGACGATTTCGCACGACGGGAATTCGTCCACGTTTCGCCGAGCGGCTCAAGCAGTATGGCATGCAACTACCGAATTTCTTTTAATTTGAGGTGCCTTAAAGATGTTGATTTCTACCGTCGTATTTCTCTTCTTCTTGTTTCTCACCTACGCGCTGTTTATGCTCGCGTCGCGCAAGTCGGATGCCCGTCACGAGCGTTTGCAGCAGCGCGTTGCCGACGCCCTGAAAGATTCGCAGTCACCAGAGGAATTTATTGAGATATCGCGGGAAGATTCGATTGGTGGGTCCCCAACTATCAATCGGCTGTTGGCCCCTCTGAATTTTATTAGGAAGCTTGATCAAATGATCAGGCAGGCCGATCTGCAGATTACCGTCAGCCGTCTGCTTGGCTTCAGTTTGGTTGCGGGATTTTTAGCCGCTCTCGCGGCATACACAGTATTCAACGCCTTATTCGCTGGCGGGGCATTCTTTATAGCGTCGGCTTTACCCATACTGCAGGTTTCCTGGAAACGCAAAAAGCGTTTACGAAAGTTCAACGCACAGTTGCCGGATACCCTTGACCTATTGAGCCGCTCGCTCGCGGTCGGGCACGCGTTTTCTGAGTCACTACACCAGGTCGCGATCGAAATGCCCGACCCCATCGCCGCCGAATTTCGCATTACATTCGAGGAGCAGAAACTTGGTCTCTCGACCAAACTGGCGCTAGATCGCTTGACCGAGCGGGTTCCGCTCCTGGATTTACGCCTCTGCGTCACTGCAATGCATATACAGCGGGAAACAGGTGGCAACCTCGCTGAAATCCTTGAGAAGGTTGCACAAACCATTCGCGACCGTTTCAAGCTCATGGAAGACTTCCGCACGCTGACCACGAGTTCGCGCGGTTCGGCCTGGATTCTTTGTGGTCTGCCGGTTGTTATCATTTTTCTTCTGACCGCTCTCAATCCTGAATACATGGCGGTGCTAATTCATGACCAGCGCGGCCATTACGTGATCGCCGTGGCGACCCTAATGCAGATCACAGGCATGCTCGCAATCAGGAAAATTTTGAACATCAAGGTCTGAAGCCGCGCGCTGAACGCGAATATGAGAACCGTTTTCTAATGAGGGAAGTAAATATATGTTAGTTCTAATCGTCGCCTTAACATTCACTTGCCTGGTCCTCGCGGTCATGGGTGTTTACTGGATATTCGCGCGTCCCGCGGCTGTCGTTACTTCACGACTCGAGAGCATGGATCCCAGCCTGGAGCTCATCGAGAATAATCCCCTAACGATGATGGCAAAACGTGTCGCCGAGCCGCTCAACCGGATGGTTCCGATTTCGGCGACTGATGCGCTGAAGCTGCAAAAGCAGTTACTCCAGGCCGGCTATCGTTCGATCGATGCGGCCATGGCTTTTCGCGCCATTCAATTGACGCTGGTGGTCGCTTTCCCAAGTTTGGTGACCACGATCTGCTTCATTCTCGGGCGGCCATTGAACAACTTTTTTGTGTGGGGATTGATCGGGGCTGCGGTGGGCTTTTACCTTCCGCGCTACGTCCTACGAAAAAAGACAAAGAGCCGGCAGCAACGCATCACCTGGGGTTTGGCAGACGCGATGGATTTGATGGTGGTTGCGGTGGAGTCAGGTTTGGGACTCAACGCTGCGTTGAACCGCGTGGGCGAAGAATTGAAGAACGTACATCCCGACATGCATCACGAACTGGAGTTGCTCAATCTGGAAATTCGCGTCGGCCGAAGCCGCGAGGAGGCGTTGCGCAATCTCGCCGAAAGAACCGGTATTGACGACATCCGCAGCTTCGTGGCCCTGCTGATCCAGGCGGACCGCTTCGGTTCCTCCATCGGTAAGGCTGTGCGTATATTTGCAGAATCTCTCAGGACCAAGCGCCGACAACGCGCCGAGCAGGCATCACAAAAAGCGGCTTTGAAGCTAATTTTCCCGCTTACGGCTTTTCTGTTTCCGGTAATCATTCTGGTAATACTTGGTCCTGCAATTCTCAATCTAATTGATCTGTTTTCCAAATGATATAGCGCTGCAGCCGGCGTCACTCAAGGGAGGCTCGTTATGTTGAAACGCACATTGATAGTTATCTCACTCGCGGTCGCATTGATGCTAGGCGCACAGCAGCAGCAACGCGTGCACGGTATTCTTATGACTGACGCAGAGTTGCTGACGATGAATAGAGCAGATGCTACCGCCGCAAACAATGAGCAAACGCAAGGCCGTGAGAATAATCTGCTGCATGCCCTGAAGGCTCCCTTTAAAGCGATCGGTCGGTTATTTGGCCGAGGAAGAAAAGGCGACAACAAACTCCAACGGCTATCTGAGAACGATGCGAAGAGATTCGAAAGCACGCCGGTGAATCAGATTAGCGATGCGACGTCGGTTGCACAAGTGGGCCCAGAATCGGATCCGCGAAACATTCAGGGGAGCGCCCAGGCGCATCTTGAGCGCGGCCGTGCCCTGCTCAATGGAGGAAACCTAAACGAAGCAATAGCCGAACTCTCGCGCGCAGCCTCACTCGATTTCAAGCTTTCAGAAGCTCATAACCTCCTGGGCGTTGCGTACCAATTGAAAGGCCTCCCCGAGATGGGCAGGAGATCCTTCCAAGCCGCTCTGAAGGTTGATAAGAACAATCTGCAAACCCTTAATAATCTCGGGTATCTACTCTCGAGTAATGGCGACTACAAGGGCGCGCTCACTTTTCTTAAAAAGGCTGTTCGCCTGGCGCCTGATGATCCGCTCGTACTCAACAATCTGGCCCTGGCGCAATCCCAGCTGGGCAAGTTTGATGAAGCTACCAAGAACTTCGTTCGCGCAGGCGGCGAGATCAAGGGCCGCCTAAACATTGCCAATCGACTTGAGATTGTGGGTCGGTCTGCAGAGGCGCGGAAGCACTACGAAGCTGCAAGATTGCAGGCTGAGGCTAGTCAAAGAACAAATCCCAACTCTCAGGCGATCACAGTGCTAATGGAGGTCGAGAACGGACGTATCAAATATGCTTCTGTGCCGAATCGACGTCCCGGCCTGGCTGCATATGAAGCCACCGCGATGCGCATCGCGCGCGAACGCCGTTATCCAGCAAACAAAAGCGGGCAAGAGTCAATAGTGATTAGAGTTTCTTCCGTCCCAGCTTCGTAACAAAACGCCGAACGCGCTAACGATGGTGAGTATGAACATGCCTGGAGGGGTTGAGTTTGTGGCGGGCGCCACGAGGCTGTGTCAGAACTCGGAATAGAAGTTCATCTGCGACCCTGTGGCTTGAACGCGGCACTCAATACAGAACCCGGAGCGGTAGCGACCGGATCTTAGACTCAACCGACGCTTGAGGATGATCACCTAACGAACTACGTTCCCACTTGAGTGTCGCATCCGGTCTCTACCGCTCCCGGTTCTGCATTGAGGTTTAATGAAACTCGAACCTCGAAGCTTGACAATACCCTGGGGAGTATAGATGGCCCATCTAAACATTCTGACTAGAGCTGAGATTGAGGCCCTCGGTCCGCCAACCCCTGAGGAGTTGGGTGATACGGGAATACCCGATGCCTTTCTCCGCGAACTCGCCCTCAAACACGTCGCAACGTTCCCGGAACCCACCACAGAGGCTGTCGCCGACAGCCTGCACCTTCCCTCCTCCCTGACAGAGGAGCTGCTTTACGGCCTTTACCGCGAGAAGTTTATCGAGATGCGGCTGCGAAGTGCGGTGGGCTCTACGCGCTATGCGATGCTCGATCACGGATGGGAACGGCTGACGCGATTGCAGTCCCACAGCGGTTATCTCGGTCCGGCGCCTGTATCGCTCACCGACTATACCCATATGATGCGGCTGCAGGCCGTGCCCTCCCAATCGGCTACGATCGAGACGGTGCGAGTCGCTTTTCAAGATCTGGTGCTGCCCGATTCTTTACTGCAAACCCTGGGTTGTGTGATCAATTCGCGATCCTCGCTTTTTCTCACAGGACTGACGGGTACCGGAAAGACCGCGGTTTCCGAGCGCATGAATGCAGCGCTGTTTGGCAACATTTGGATACCATATGCAGTAGAGATTGACGGGCAGATCATTCGCATTTTTGATTCCCATTGCCATCATCCCGTTCTTGAGAGGAGCTCGGTCACTGACCACGATCGTCGCTGGGTGGAAATAGAAAGACCGTCGATCATTGTCGGTGGTGAACTGACCCTGGACAATACAGATTTGACGTGGTCTGAGACGGCAAAGTTTTATGAAGCCCCGCTGCAGGTGAAATCCAACGGCGGAACCTTGGTAATCGACGACTTCGGCCGCCAACGAGTGGCGCCGCGGGACCTGCTGAACCGCTGGATTCTGCCCCTTGAAAGACGCGTCGACTTTCTGACGCTGCATAGCGGCAAAAAGATCGAAGTACCTTTCGAGCAGCTCGTCGTCTTCTCCACCAATCTCGAGGAGAAGGAGCTGGTTGATGAAGCTTTTCTGCGGCGCATGGGCTACCGAGCCCGTGTCGAGCCGCCCACGCCCTCAGCGTTTGTCGAGATCTTTAAGCGTTTGGTAACCACTCGGGGAGTGGTCCTCGATCAGAAATGTCTGGACCACGTTCTGAGCAAGTATGCGTTCGAGAAGCGCATGATGAAGGCATGTGAGCCGCGCGATCTGTTAAATAAGGTGACAGATATCTGTCTCTTCGAAGGTCGCAAGCTTCAACTTACGCCCGAACTGGTTGACCTGGCCTGGGGAAATTACTTCGGCACAGCGCACGGGTTTAAACCGGAGTTCGAGCAGTTTCAGACCACACAAGCAACCATGTAGATCTGGTTGGGAAACGCCACAGATTTGTACGGATAAGCACCGATCAGGTTTTTGTTGAACTAATCGATCCACGAAACCACACTAGCGAACACGAAGAGTTGTTAGTGTCATTTCTTGCGAGTTCGTGAGTCGAGTCTGAGTATCCATTTGGTTTTGCGGCTCATTTGTGTTATTCGATCTACATCTGTGGCTCTTTAACTTCTATGCTTCGCCTCGGCACGCACATAACTCTGAGTCTTCTACTTTTTCCCCTGTCTGCGGCGGCAACTAAAGCACGCGACGCGAGTAGTGCTCTCTCAAATAACTCTGGTTTTGCGCAGAATACATCTGCCACTGCGCGCGCCACTATCCGCGCTCGTGCCGGAGACACTCTTAATAAAATTGCGCAACGCCTCGGTGTTCCCATCGCCGAGCTTATACGTCTGAACGGACTCAACGAAAATGCTCGGATCAAGAAGGGGATGAAGATTCAAGTACCCGATGAGTCTCGGGCCTCCAGCGGCGAGGCTGGCGAGGTAATTGGATACAGTATTACTCGGTCGGACGGCTATTCCTTTGAGGCGGACGAAGTGTGGAAAGATGGTGACGAGACCTGGTTTCGCAAGGGCAAGATATCTCAACGTGTGCATCAGCCGGTCAGTTCGATAACACCGATAACTAAAGCGATCGCGTCTAAGCCCGCCGGCACCGTTCAGGTCGCAGATGTGGTTGCGCAGAAGCCAGTGCCTCCGCAAACTGATCACACTCCCGTTTGGATCCACCTCAACGGCGGTGCGCGCTTTAGAGTTGATGAAGTGCAGGAGACTACTGACGGCGCCTGGTACAATCGGGGTAATCTCTCCGTATTTGTGGAACGCGAGCGCATCGCGCGGATTGAACGGGAGATTCCCGGCATCCCTGGGAAATCGAGAAAATCCGACTGGAGTTCGGGCAACGCGGGGCTAGATGGATTGATCAGAACAAATGGCGAGCGTTACAGTCTCGATCCTTATCTTGTTTTTCTTGTGATCGAGCAAGAGTCGCACTTTCGTCAGCGTGCCGTGAGCCCCAAAGGAGCTCGGGGCCTGATGCAGTTGATGCCCGGTACGGCCAGAAGGTTAGGCGTTCGCGACTCTTTCGATCCGGCGCAAAATATCATGGGCGGGTCGCGCTATTTAAAGGAGCTGATGATCATGTTTGGTGGGCGCGTCGATCTAGTGCTGGCGAGTTATAATGCCGGCGAGGGGGCAGTCATGAAATATGGCCGTGCCGTTCCGCCCTACCGGGAAACTCGTGACTATGTTAAACGGATTACCCGGCGCTATGGCCAACAGGAAAGCTCCCATTCAGAAAAGTGATGGGACCCCCGGCGCCACTGTCGCAGTGATTGCCCAGAAAGCAGTAAGTTATGAAATATCTCTTTGTCGGACGAATTTTCCTCGTTCTTCTTGCCGTCACTCTGGGCTGTCTTTCAGCCCGCAGCCAAACCTCTGTTAACTCCAATCCACTCACCAACGCTTCGGTAGTGAAGTTAGTCAAAGCCGGCTTTAAAGAAAAGACCATAATTTCTATCATCAGCGCCCGGCAGTCGCGCTTCGATTTGTCACCTGAGCGTATGATTGAGCTGAAGCGCAGTGGGGTCACTGAAAAGGTCATTCTAGCCATGCTTTCCCGTCAGGAAGGGATGGATCTGGGAGATGATTCGTGGAGCTCAGATCCGTTCTTCACCGCCGGCGGAGATAGCAGTAGAAACGGTACTGCGAAAAGCCAGACGCCCGGCGATGGGGCGAGTGCTGATATCTTCGGCTCCAGCGGGGGCCTTAAAGGGGAAACGCGCAGCCGCGGCGGCAACGGCTCGATTTCCGGCGACACGATTACTACCGGAAGCGCAACGGTGAAGATTATCCGTCCTCCCGCGGAGGCAAACACCCCGCCGAAGTTAGAAAAAACACCCAACCTGACAAACGCTTCGGTCATCGAGCTCGTGGAGGCGGGTTTCTCGGAAGGAACGATCATCCGGCGCATTGAACAATCACCAGTCGAATTCGATCTCTCTCCCACTCAGCTAAACGAACTTCGCAGACATCGTGTCAGCGAAAAGGTTTTGCTAGCGATGAGGTCTGCAATGGGCGACGACTCGGACGCCACAAAAAACCCACCCGGTTCCAATGGCACACCGAAAGAATAGGACAATCCAGACATCAGGGAGTTGGCTGGTCCCCTGGCTGTTAGCCGTAATGCTGTTGCTGACAGGCATTGTGCTTTTTACGGCGCCGTGGACGCCCAGCTCACTGATCGCTTCGGCGCAAAGGTCAGAACCAAGGCAAAAGACTCGTTCAGCTTCCCAGCGCTCAAAGACATCGCCGCCCAAGCCCAAGCCCACGCCCACTCGCTCCGTTTTTGATTCTCTGGGTGAGCCCCCTCCTCCTCCTTCACTACCTTCACCGTCACCAAAGGTCGAGCTGGAAATTAACCCGGGAGATGTCATTTCTGTTGACACCACCGAAGTGATGCTGCCGGTAAGCGTTCGCGACGCAAACGGCCGATTGGCCAGCGAGCTGACGCGCGAGGATTTTCGCGTTTTCGAAGATGGCCGCGAACAGCCGTTGAGTGATCTAGCCTTAAGACAGGTTCCGGTGGACGTCGTTTTGATGGTGGACGCCTCGTCTTCGGTGGCGAGCAGTCTTGACGACTTCCGGAGAGCCGCAGATGGATTCGCTGCCCGGCTGGCTACCGATGATCGCGTTAGTCTTCTTAAATTCGACGACCGTATTCAGTTGCTTCAGGATTGGACGCGCAGTCGCTTTCAACTCCGCCGCGCTCTGACTCGAATCGAGCCTGGCATGTTCACACGATTTTACGACGCCTTACTGCTGGCTGCTAAGCAACAGTTTAGCTCGAGCAAATCGCGCCGGGCAGTGATAGTCTTATCTGATGGCATTGATAGCGGACGTGGAACTTCACTCGAAAGTGCTTTTAGAGGCCTCCTCGAAGCACAGGTCGTAGTATATGTTGTAAGCAATACTGAGATTGCTCGTGCTACCAAGCTCGCGGAGCTCGACTCATTGCTTAACGGATCAGAATCAACTGTGCGTTTTAATCAACTCCGCATTGACGATCTGCGCGAGGGATTGCGTGTGCTGGATCAGAGCGAACAAAGTCTGGCACAGCTTACATCGGCAAGCGGCGGCCGGTTATATAAACCGCGAAGCTTTCAGGCGCTGGAAGCTACGTACGCCGAGGTGGCCGACGAGTTGCGGCAGCAGTACGCTCTTTATTTCACGCCGCTGAACAAGACTCGCGATGGAGGCTTCCGTCGCGTCCGGGTGGAGACGACGAACTCCACTTACCGGCCGCAAACGAGGATCGGCTACTTCGCGCCGAAGGGCTAAGCTTCGCCAAAATAACGTACACGCGGTCAACCATGCTGGCCGCGTTCCTTAAGAGAGAGAAGCGCTTTTGAGTTTCGTGATATGTCGTAAATCGCCTTACCTTGGCAAAGACGCGATCCACGAAATCAAGCGAAGCCGCAGAAAAGGCCCGTAAATTCATTTAAGAACACTACTCAAGTTTCGTGTTATCAGCCCCGTTCGTGCGTAGTAGTACTTTCAGGTTAACCAAATGCGACCAATTACAATGTTCTTTGCCGCGGTGCTAATGGTCGCTGGAGCCTTTTCTTCCGGCTGGAGTCAAACGGGTGAGAGGGTCGGACCTCAGGGCGCGGGCAGTGCCCAGCCAAACGCACCGAGTGATGCTGCGGAAACCAGTGGAACTAGGACCACAGCGGCGGAATTGCCTGAGGAGTCGACTGTCTGGGTTCATCTGGTCGGTGGAAGGCGAATTCAGGTAGATGAGGTTATGGAGCTCGCCGACGGCTTCTGGTACAAGCGGGGCAATGTTTCGACATTTCTTGAGCGAGCGAGCGTAGCACGCGTGGAAAGAGTCTCAGCCACTAAAGCGATCTCGCTTACCAATCCCTCACTCGGGTCGGGCACCTGGAGCATCTCGGACTCGGCCAAAGTCGAGAGCTTCTTCCGGGACAGATTTGGTCGAGGCTTGCCTCTTGGTGCTTTCGGCCAGTCATACCTGCACACTCGCTGGGGACTTGATCATCGGAATGGGATGGATGTCTCACTGCATCCGGACAGCCCGGAGGGTAGAACATTGATTAGCTTTCTGAGGAATGAAGGCATACCCTACCTGGCATTTCGAGGTGCAATTCCGCGAGTGGCTACCGGCCCTCATATTCATGTCGGGAATGCCTCACACAGAGTTTCCGGCCGCAGATAGACATGGCTTTTCCCTCTTGGAGTCAATGAGATGAAATTCATCGAGGTCGCCCACCCCGAAGGCGGAAGGATTGTGGTCCATATAGATCACATCACCAGTGCGCATTTCCGTCCCGGCGAACGCGAGATAAAATCTCGGCTAGGGCTGGATCTGGACGAACGCCAGAATGAATTGGTGCTCTTCGGCGAGGAGGCCGAGCGCGCCTGGCAGGCTATCCGGGAAATGGTGGTGGCTACAACCGTCACACAGTAATGGTAGGAAACGATCGCACAATCAGCCGCCGGCGGAAGCTCGGTAAGCACCGCAGCGGCGGCCGCCGGATCTTCGCGAGCGGAGCCCAACAAAACAAACCACTCCGGCACGAAAGCGCGGAGGTCAACCTCTGACGCGCTTCGGTGTCGGTCGTCTTAATGGAACAGACGGGCTAGTGGATCGTGCTCACTGCTGAGGCAGTGTAATGTTCTGCGAGGCGACCACCTGCCACCTCCCGCCCCGCTTCACGAAGACGTGCAGGCTGCGGTAACGCTCGGAGAAGGCTTTGCCCTCGCGCTGGCCTGCCCTCACGCCGTCGTGCGTCATCACGGCCGTGTCCCCGAACATTCGGACGCTGTAGTTATCGGCGGTGTTGGAGTCGAGCTTAGAGGTGCCGGACTTCAAGTCGGCGATGGCCTCCGCCTTGGTGGCCGTCTTGCCGAGGGCGTTGGTGGCGCTGTAGTCGTCGGCCAGGACGCGCTCCAGGATGGAGGCGTCACCGCGGACGCCGGCCTGCGTCCAGTCCCGGTCGAGTTCGGTCAACTCTTGGTCGGCGTTGCCGAGAGCCACCTTCTCACCTGCCGGCTGACTCGTGGCGGCCTTGGCGTCCTCTTTGGCTTTGCGCTCCGCCTCTTTCGCCGCTGTCGCGTCTTGCTTGGCCTTGTCGTTGGCGGCCTTCGCGTCCTGCTTCTCCCGTTCCTTCCGGTCGCGCTCGGCTTGCTTTGCGTCCGGGGCGGCGGGCTGCGCCGGGGTCGGTTCCTGCGCGGACGCGGAGGTCGCGCACAGGCAGAGCACGGCGATGATAAGAATTTTTCGCATGGTCATTTCCTTTCGATACGTGGATTGGTGGGGCTCTTCTATCCCAATTCCGATGGCGAGTCAATGCCCAGTCTGAGTTGTGACGAGTCTGAGCTTTTCGGCGCTGGCGGGACGTACCGACGATCGTCGAGCCGCCGGATAGGCGGCGACCCTCACAAGATCCTTCCTCGGACAGAGTCGAGTGCACCACCGGCCGGCGTGAGTTCCTTGTACATGATCGTCGTGCTCTCGAGCTCGGGTGTCAGCGCACCACGTGCATAGCGTGGAATGACGCCTGCCGCTATGAAGTCAAGCGATCTGTACAGCAATTCGGCGCTGCTGCCAGTTACTGTGTCGAGGGTCAGCAGCGTCCTTCTCTCAGATCGGGCGATCTCTTCCAAAGCGATCATCAGCGCTTTTCCAATTCCGCGGCGCCGGGCGGCCGGGTCGACCAACAGTTTTGCGACTGCCGCCCGGTGTTGCTGATTGGGCGGCATCTCCAGTTCGAGTTGCACTGTGCCCACTATGCGCGCGCCGCACTCACTTCGCTCGTCAAGACGCGCTACCACGACTCGACGTTGCCCGGCGCGCACCTGGGGCAAAACTTTGTCCACCCAGAACGCGCGAGCATCGTCGATGGAGAAGGGCGTGAAGAAGCTTACGCCCGCGCCCGCATGTACGACGGCGCGTAAGACCTCGGCCAGCATCTCTATTTCGGCATCGACGGAAGCAGCTCGAGAAGCGTCAACCCGCCACTCCTCAACCCGGATTTCTGCCGGTGCATTCACTGAATGTGACATCTCTCCTTCGATGCAGATCGCGATCATCATCTGAATCTCTATTCTCAACTGATATCTCAATATTTAGAGAAAGGCAATGCCTTGCTTTATTCGGAACTGATTCAGTTTGGGTCCAACAGTCAGTTGCGATAGTTAGGTCCGATGAGGTCAGTACCACCTCGCGGTAGGGACCGTGTGAAGACTCAAAAGACTCGTTTAGAAAAGAGGCCGCTCCTTGAGCGACTTTCCTAGAACATGCTGAGCAAAAAAGTCCTACAATTTATTCTCTTAACATTCCTTATCAGTTGGTCAGTGGCCTTCGCCGCATACCTGCTCCAGATAACATACGGCTCAATCCTGAGCTTAATCATTATCGCGGTTTGTTACATGCCCGCACCCGCGTATGCCACTCTGATCTTACAGAAGCTGGTGTATCGCGGTACGTTGACGCCATACGGGTTCACGC
>JACCUI010000156.1 GCA_013811945.1 Pyrinomonadaceae bacterium
GTGGCCTGAGCGTGCCGGTTGCGTCGCCGTTGACCGCTGCCTCGCCATCAGCCATGCTGGGGCTAATGGCCGGTTCAGCGGCAGCGGAAATTCCAGCGGATCTTCGCGCTCGCCTGGAAGCAGCCAGACTCGATTTGCTGGCCCTGTTTCGGGCTTTGGACCGGATGAATTTATCGTCCGCTGAAATTCCGCAGCGACTCATTCGACAGCTTTTCGAACTCGATGCCGATTATGTAGAGGCACTTTGGGCGCTGGATCAGAATCGACATAGGTAGGCGATCACTCGCTTTCCCTGTCACACCACCGTGCGTACGGGTCCGTACACGGCGGTTCGGCGGGTTGAGCTAGCGACCGGCAGCTAATTTCGGAAGCCCGAGAGAATCAAAGAATGCATTGGAGAGCGCAGCACTGAGTGCTTTGCTGACGCTCATCCGCCAGGGACCATGGTTGCTGCCCGCGGTATTCGCCGCCAACTGCCGTTCCACGCCCCGGCGATGGAGTTCGTCGAATCGCCTGCGCCGCGTCTTCCATTGAATCCAGAAGATACAGCGAAGCCGTCGGCGAACCCACGAGTCGAGTTCCGCCAGCACGCTCGGGGTCTGACAGAAGCCGAAATAGCCTCGCCATCCAGTTAGGTAACGCTTCAGTTCTTCGATGCGCTTCCCCATACTGTTCCCCTTACGCCTTCGCGTGATCTCTCGGACCCGCTCCTTGAAACGCTTCACCGCCTTCGGCGCAATGCGCCGCTTCGGTTCCGCCCGTCCCGTGAAGCTGAATCCCAGAAATTTCCGTTCCTGCGGTTTGGCCACCGCACTCTTCTCGCCGTTCACCTTCAGCTTGAGTTTCTCGGTAATGAATCGCGTAACGCTCTCCATCACTCGCTGCCCTGCCCGTTCGGTACGGACGTAGATATTGCTATCGTCCGCATACCGCACGAAGCGGTGGCCACGTCGCTCTAGCTCCCGGTCCAGTTCGTCGAGTACGAGGTTACTGAGCAGGGGCGAAAGAGGACCTCCTTGCGGAGTCCCTTCCGCGCTCGGACTGACCACCCCGCCTTCCATCACCCCAGCATTCAAGAATGCCCGGATGAGTTTCAGCACTCGCTTGTCGGTAATCCGCTTGGCCACTTGGCCCATCAGTTTGTCGTGATTGACCCGATCGAAAAATTTCTCGAGATCAAAATCAACGACAATACGATAACCTTCGGCGATATACTGCTGCGCCTTGGCCACCGCCTGACGAGCGGAGCGGTTAGGGCGGAATCCGTAGCTGTGCTCGGAAAACGTCGGGTCCCACATGGGTTGCAGCACCTGCAGCAGCGCTTGTTGGATCAACCGATCCAACACCGAAGGAATGCCAAGCTTCCGCATCCCTCCATCCGGCTTCGGGATTTCCACCCTTCGCACCGGCTGCGGCTGATAGGTCCCACTCAACAGTTGGTCCCGATGTTCTGGCCAGTGCTTTACCAGGTAACGCGTCAACTGCTGAACGGTCATCCCGTCCATGCCCGCGCTTCCCTTGTTGGCTTTGACTCGCCTTAATGCCTCCTTCAGGTTTTCTCTCTCCAGCACTTCTGCCATCAGCGTGTCGGTCTTGGCCGGGCTTTCGGTGGTTCGGTTCGCCGCAAGCGTTTCGGTCCCTCTGTCGGCTACCCTCGGAGTTTCACTCCTACTCTCTACCGCAAAGGCCAGTTTGAGCTGGTGATTCTGCCGCTTTCCGCTCATGAGTCCCGCTACTTACTCACCACTCCCTTTACCCCTTGGCAGGGGAACCGTTCGGGCCTTCGCCACTTGCGTGACTACTACGCCCTCTGCTGACTTCTGCCCTAGGGTCAGGTCGCCTCGCGGCTCCCTCAGTCGCGAATCCGCGACACAGGACAGATCTCCCGAGGTAAGCTCGACAGCCTTCCGCGCACAACCGTCGGATTTACGCTCTGCGTCTTTGATGGATATAGACTTTGCGGTGAGTTGCCCGCTCGTCTGACGCTCACGCCTCATATCCGCTGAATTATTCATCGGCTCACGCGTTTGCTCCACGCTTCTTTCAGACCCCGCCTCGCGACGACGCCCTTGCGCTTCGCTAACCCTTCACCTCCACCAGGTTGGGTAGAAGACTTTCACTTCCAAACTGCCGAACATGCTCGGCACACAACTCCCAGGCATGCTCCAGAGCATGCCAGAAATCGAGAATTTCGCAGCGGTTCACAAACATCGTGGCACGATTCCAGATCCATTCGGCTCCATCCCCCACAATCACGACGACCGTGTGGGTCCCGACCCAGCCCAGCTCC
>JACCUI010000170.1 GCA_013811945.1 Pyrinomonadaceae bacterium
ACTCCTTTCGGGCTGCAACTCCTCGACCAGCTTCTCAAACGGCAGGTCCTGGTGCTCATACCCTCCTAACGTCACCTCCCGCACCCGCCCCACTAACTCGCGAAAGCTCGGCCCGCCCGACAAGTCCGTCCGCAGCACCAGCGTGTTGACGAAGAACCCGATTAAACCCTCCACCTCTGCTCGCCCACGTCCTGCAATGGCTGAGCCAACCACGATGTCTTCCTGACCCGTGTAGCGCATCAGCAACGTCTGAAACGCCGCTAACATCGTCGTAAATAGCGTTGAGCCCTCCTGCTGGGTGAGCGCCTTCAACCGCTCGGTCACTTTCTTCGACAGCCGCACGGACTGCCTGGTGCCACGGTAGCTCTGCGCCGCCGGGCGCGGGTGATCCGCCGGCAGATTCAAGATAGGAGGAGCACCTGACAGTTGCTCTTTCCAATACGAGAGTTGCTGCTCTAACCGCTCACCTGCCAGCCACTCTCTTTGCCATACTGCATAGTCGCCATACTGGATAGGAAGTTCCGGCAAGGGTGAGGGATTCCCAATAGAGAAGGCTTGATATAGCGTTCCAAGCTCACGAAACAGCACCCCCATCGACCACCCGTCGCTGACGATGTGGTGCATGTTGAGCAGCAGCACGTGCTCCTCTTCGAAGAGCCGCAGCAAAGTGGCACGCAGCAGCGGCCCATGCTCTAAATCGAAGGGCCGCCGCGCCTCTTCTGTGGCCAGCCGCCGCGCTTCCGCTTCGCGCTCACTCTCCGACAAATCGCTCAGATCCACCACCGGCAACTCCACACTCATAGCTGGCGCAATCACCTGCACTGGATCTCCATCCGTCATCGTGAAGCTGGTGCGCAACGATTCATGACGCGCCGCGATCGCCGTAAGTGTCTTCCGCAGCGCCTGCGTATCCAGAGGGCCGCTCATGCGGATCGCTTGCGGCATGTTGTAGAAGGAGCTGTTCGGCTCCAGCTGATCTAGAAACCACAACCGCTGCTGGGCAAACGAGAGCGGCAAATTGCCATCGCGTGAGACGGGCATTATCGGCGGAGCCTGCAGAGGCCCGTCTGCCTGACGAGCCGCCTCAATCGCAGTGAAGAGAGTAGCAACAGTGGGAGCTTCGAAAAGGCTGCGCAGCGGCAACTCCACCTGCAACGCTTCTCTGAGGCGCGACACCACCTGCGTCGCCTTCAGCGAATGCCCGCCTAACTCGAAAAAGTTGTCATGAACTCCGACCTGTTCCACATCCAGCACCTCGCTCCAGATGCCGGCAACCTTCTCCTCGACGGCATTGCGCGGAGCCACATACTCGGCTTCCAGCTCAGGCCTGCTTCGATCCGGGGCAGGCAATGCCCGGCGATCCACTTTTCCATTGGGCGTCAACGGCATCTCACCCAACAACACGAACGCCTGCGGCACCATGTACTCCGGCAGCTTCCCCTGTAAGTACTCCCGCAACTGCGGCACCAGAGTGCGAAACATCCTTCGGGCCAGCGGCGCATTAGCATAGTAGCTCCACGCTCGCACTGCCGCCTTCTCCGCTCCTGGCCACCGGATCGCTCCGCATTGTCCCTGCACCTCTGCATCGCGGCGGCGTCTCAAGACCACATCAAAGCGCCCATCTCTTCCACTGTTAGTCCAACTCACTTCAACCACGTAGCCCGCCTCTAGACCAAGCCGCCATAACTGCTCCGGATTGACACCGTCTCCTTGGATCTCCTGCAGCGCCTGCCGCAACTCACCCACGGTCGGCAAACTCTCCCCGTTGGAAACCAACTCCATGATCTGCGTCGCAGCCCGCACCCGCCCATTCGGCACGCGCCTCAATCCCACGACCTCCGGTTGTGTGTCCTCCAGCATCCGCCGCACACTCTCAAGGCTGAGCCGCCGCTTCTGCCAATCTATCCATGACGCTTCCGGCGCTTTCTCAGTTGGCTCTTCCCCGACATGCAACACGACGTCGTAGCGAAAGCGTGTCAACTCGTTCTCCGCATACCCGCGCTTGGGCATCACCTCCACCCGACTGATCTCAGGCACTCGCTCCTTCAACGCTGTGAAGAAGCTTGGGGCGACCACCAACTCGTTCTCTTCTGTGATCTGCTCTTGCACGCGCTGGCGGAGTTGCTCGACGGAGGACGTAAGACTCGCGCGATGCAATTCAACCGAAGCATGAAAGGCTTCCAGCAACTCGAAGTTGCGCACATCCCCGATGAAAACTGTGCCTCCGGGTCTAACCACTCGCACCGCTCCCTCCAGCACCCGCACCAAGTAATCAATGCTCGGAAAGTACTGCACTACCGAATTGATGATCACCGTATCGAAGCTGGCTGGACCAAGCCCTTCGAAGTCGGTCGCCTCGCGCTGCCACAACGTGACGTGCTCGAAGCCGGCGGCCGCTACCTGTGGTTGAAGACGATCCAGCACCGCCTGCGAGAAGTCTGTCCCCACATACGTTTGGCAATAGGGGACGACCTGAAACAACAATAATCCGGTGCCGCACCCGATCTCCAGCACCCGCTGCGGTTGCTGACGCACCATCCGCTCTACCGCGTGCTCCAACCATTCGCGCATCTCTACCGCCGGTATTGCCTCGCCCGTATAGCTGCTGTTCCACCCCCTGATGTTGAAGGTCGGATCTTCTTCAGCCGTCCCTTGTTGGCTATAGAGGTCTTCGTAGAGCGTCTGCCAGTGCACGACCTGCTCGGCCTGTAACTCTGAAGCGCTTGACTGCTCATCCTCACCCTCATACTGCGAGTCCTGCACGACGTAAGCCACTAGGCGCCTGTCGCCGACCACGTCTTCTCTGGCCAATACCACCGCCTGCTCAACTCCCCGATGTTGCGAAAGCACCGCCTCAATCTCCTCCAACTCGATCCGGTAGCCACGCACCTTCACCTGATGGTCAAAGCGTCCCAAAAACTCCAGCGTGCCATCGGCCAGGTAGCGCACTCGATCACCCGTCTTGTACAGGCGTGCTCCGGCCTGGGCGCTGAATGGATTCCCGATGAATCGCTCTCGAGTCAATTCTGCTCGGTTCAGATATCCGCGCGCTAAGCCATCGCCGCCAATGTAGAGTTCGCCCACCACACCAATGGGCACTGGCTCCATGTGTTGATCCAGCACATACACCTGCGTGTTCGCTATCGGTCGCCCAATCGGCACACTGCCATTGAGTTGGACTCCTGCTGCCATCGAATGACAGCACGTGAAAGTCGTGTTCTCGGTGGGGCCATAGCCGTTGATCAACTGGCAGTCCGTCAGCTCGCGCAGCGCTTTCTCGACGTGCGGCACTGACAACACATCGCCACCAGCCAGAAGCTGACGCACACTTCGCAAGTCCTCAAGGTGGTCATCCACCATTTGGTGAAACAGCCCGGCCGTCAGCCACAAGGTTGTAACCTGCGAGCGCCGCAACACTTCGCCAAGTTCTTTCAAGGATGGCGTGCCGGCGGGGAACACAATGAGGCGTGCACCGTTGAGCAGACAGCCCCACAACTCGAAGGTTGAAGCATCAAAGGAGACGGGAGCAAACTGCAGAAAAACTTGATCCGAAGTGAGGACAACATAGTTGGTCTCTTTGACCAACCGTACAATGCTGCGATGCTGGACGGCGACGCCTTTTGGCTGGCCGGTAGACCCAGAGGTGTAGATCACATAAGCGAGGTTCTCCGCTGCTGCTCCACTCTCCAAGTTTTCCGTGCTCTCTTGCGCGATCACCTTCCACTCAGTGTTCAGACAGATCATCTCCGCTTCACTACTCTTCGGCACACGCTCCGCCAGCTTCGCTTCAGTCACCAACATCGCGACGGCAGCATCCGCAAGTATGAACGCCAGTCGCTCCTGCGGGTACGCCGGATCCAGCGGCACATACGCTCCTCCGGCCTTGAGAATGCCCAGCAACCCGATGACCATCTCCACCGAGCGCTCCATCATGACGCCGACCAGCACTTCTGCTCTGACACCTCGCCCTCTCAGGTAGTGCGCTACTTGGTTTGCTCTCTGGTTCAACTCGCCGTACGTCAACTGCTCACCTTCATAAACGATTGCTATGGCATCAGGTGTTCGTTCAACTTGTGCTTCGAATAACTTCGCCACAGTCTGGTCGCGCCCATACTCGGTCCCCGTGTCATTCCACTCGACCAGTAGTTGGTGGCGTTCCGCTTCACTTAAGAGCGGCAACTCGCAGAGGCGTTGGTTCGGGTTGACGACGATACCCTTTAATAAAACTTGGAAATGCCCGAGCATCCGCTCAATCGTAGAAGCATTAAACAAGTCCGTGCTGTACTCGAGCAGGCACGGTAGCCCCTCGCCTTCGGCTCTTTCATACACAAACAAACTCAAATCAAACTTAGCTGTTCCGCTTTCAGTACCTCCCTGTGAGCTGAGCGTTAAGCCCGATAGCTTCAGCGACGAACGTGGCGCGTTCATCAACTGGAACACCACTTGAAAGAGCGGGTTTTGACTTAGAGTCCGCTCCGGCTGCAGCTCCTCGACCACTTTCTCAAAGGGCAAGTCCTGATGTGCATACGCCCCTAATGTCACTTCCTTCACC
>JACCUI010000172.1 GCA_013811945.1 Pyrinomonadaceae bacterium
CGCGAGGTCGCCTGAGCAGCCATTCGCCAGCGCTTTCAGCGTTACGATTCTGTGGGATATAGAGAGCCCAGGGTTGCAGCAACCCTGGGCTGGAATTAGCCAACGCTTTCAGCGTAAATTGTAATACTCACCTAGAAAGTAACTGCCTTCGCCGTCTCTCCATGAATGAGGAACGGTCAGGATCTTAGAGTCCTCGGCTTGCTGTCCATCAGGTTCGATGGAACCCTTTCAAAATATCACGCGTCGCCAGGCGCAGGATGACCGGCCGGCCGTGCGGGCAGGTTGTCGGTGAAGAAGTTTGCAGCAGCCGATCGATGAGCCACCGCATCTTCTCCAGGGCCAGAGGCATGTTCACTTTGATCGCCGCATGACAGGCTAACGATGCGGCGATGTCATCTCTGATCGCCTCGCGCGCAGAGCCTTTCTTTTCTGCGTCGACTGTTTCTAAAATCTCGGCGAGCATGTTGCGCGCCTCATTCGCCGGCAAATCCGCGGGAGTAGCTTTGATTGCCACAGTACGGCCAGACAGGCGCATTAGCTCAAACCCATAGCTCTCAAGTTCCGGCGCCACATAATCGAAAGCCGCAGCCTGGGCCGGGGTCAGGTCAAACGTTTCCGGAATGAGCAGATTCTGCGATTCCGCCAGACGTGAAGATTCGAGCGCTCGGTACTTATCAAACAGAATGCGCTCGTGCGCCACGTGCTGGTCAATTAACAACAAGCCTTCGTCGTCGGTAGCAATTATGAAACTTTCATCCAGTTGACCGAGCGGTCGGATGTTCGAAGATAACTCTTCCACTGTGACTTCGCGAGCAAACTTATCCGCCGACGCGAGGGGCGGCAGTGAAATTGCTTTGGTATTACCGTCAGCCGCTGATGCACTTTCAAGTATCAACGACTCGGCTTTACTCGCGGTCTCAACAAACTGGCTGGCCGATTCTACGGAGTTGCGTTCCGCCGAGAGTGGCCGCCGGTTGATCGCGTCGAGATCGCGAGCAGTATCCGATTTCAACGCCACACGATCAGGTCCCCTACGCCCTTCCGCAAGGAATTCATCTTCTTGGATTGGCGGAGAGGCAAACTCGATTCGCGACTGCCTGGCGGGCTCGATGGGTGCTCTTTGCTCGCCAACCGCCGCCGCACTATTGGCCGCACTACTCGGAGTGCCAAGGGGCGAATAATCGGAGGCGGCCGCCGCCAAGACAGCAACTAAATCATCCGCCTCACGCTGATCGGCTAGGGCAGTTGACGACCCGGTCACCTCAGGGAGCATATAGCCCGCGCTGGCAAGGGCGGAGCGCACTGCTTCGCGCACCGCATCCGCAACGGCCGCCACACGGCGAAAACGAACCTCCGTCTTGGCCGGATGAACATTCACGTCCACTTCCTCTAGTGGCGTCTGGATGAACAAAAGCGCGGCGGGATAAACTCCATGCGGCAAAACTGAGCGGTAGCCTTCGGAAAGGGCACGGCCAATCAGCTGGTCTCGGACGAACCGGCCGTTAACAAACAAATACTGTGCATCACGGGAAGTGCGTCGATCTCGAGGGGCGGAAACGTAGCCGCTCACCACCGCAACGTGCTTGTGACCGCCGCTGACTTCGAGCAGGTTGTCCAGAAATTCCGGGCCGAAAATCTGATAAGCACGCTCCCTCAAGTCCTTTGCCGAGGCCACTCGCAGCACTTCACGACCACTATTCGTCAGAGTAAACGCTATTTCCGGATGGGCCAGTGCGTAGTGGGTGACGAGATTCGTCAGGTGAAAAGTTTCCGTGGCTTCCGAGCGCAGGAATTTTCGGCGGGCCGGAACGTTGAAGAAAAGATCGCGCACTGAGAGGGTAGTGCCGCGGGGATGCCCGGCATCTTTGACGTCGCGCATCCGCCCGCCTTCGATCACTACGCGAGTCGCCGCGGCGGCATCTTCGGTCTTACTAATCAGCTCGACGCGCGCCACTGAGGCGATTGACGCTAATGCTTCGCCGCGAAACCCTAACGTGGCAATGGAATTGAGATCCTCCGCAGTCCTGATCTTGGAAGTGGCATGCCGTTCAAACGCCAACAGCGCATCATCACGCACCATGCCCTCCCCGTCGTCGGAGACTTTCAAAAGCCGCCGCCCGCCGCTCTCCACATCTATAACGATACGCGTTGCTCGCGCATCTATGGCATTTTCAACTAGTTCCTTCGCCACCGATGCTGGCCGTTCGACAACTTCGCCAGCGGCAATCTGGTTGGAGACGTGATCTGGGAGGAGGCGGATTTTCGACATTTTTGATTTTGGATTTATGATTTTCGATTATGGAAAACTCCAGGTCTTCGCCCTTTGGCTTAGTGCTTCTTGGATTCAATCCGACAATCGCAGATCTAAAATTTAAAATCTAAAATTACAAATACACTATCTGGTGTTTTTCTGATCCGAGATTGATGGCGTTATAGATCCAGTCAACTACGTAACGTCCATGGCGCGCTAAAAGAGAGCTGACATTCATATGGCGTTCCTGCAAATCCTTTTCGGGGTACAGCTGATCGAAAGCTCGTTGCAACTGCCGGTGGGCCGTCTCATCGCGGGACATCTGGGCCCGATGAAAACGGGAACGTAAGCCTTCGAGTTGATAGTTGATCTTCCGCCGGCCGGTTTCCAGCGCTTCCGCCAGGGTCGGATCAATTTCCCGCAGTTTTTCTCTCAACCTATCGAGGTCCAGATTCACACTCGCTTCGGTCTCGGTAAAACTCCTTGCCGTATCCGCTCCCAGATGCTCTTCGACAACTCGGGACAAAACGCTCTCCGGCCCGGGGAAAAGATCCGCTAAGTCCAGTCCATAACGCTCGAGCACCCGACTTGTGGGGCGTTCGACCATCGTCAGGCTCGACCGCGGCAGGATAGGTGTGACGGGCCGCTCGAGCACGCGATAGACTTCGGTGGTTTGCGCGAAGTAGGCGATCTCGGCTGCGCCCCCCAGGTACGCAATGGTTGGCAGCAGGTAGTCCTGGACTACGGCGCGAAGTGTTACGTTGGGACTGAAGCGTTCGGGCTCAAGGGCGGCCAGGTCGGCGAGCTCCCGGGCTGTGTAGGACGAATCCAAAGCCTTCACCTTGTATTTGCCCTCATCCGTGCGTGTCAACGCCTGGCGTGCGCCTTTGGCATCGTGCATGAAAAGCGGAAAAGAGTTTGCGGATGCCAGCACCTGCGCGTGATAGCCGGCTTCCTCCAGTAACCGGCTCCGGGCTTCGAGCGCTTTGGCGATCTCCTGCGACCGATTGGCCGCGCTGGCATAGAGAGGAGCCGCGAGTCGCTTCATTGTGACATTCATGGGATCCAGGAAGATCAGGCCATGTTGACCTATAAGTGACGTCATCATGCGAGCGAATGCTTCGCCATACCCACGACCGGGCTTCCAGGCATCGCGCAATAGCGCTTCTAGGTCAAGGGTAAATTCAGAAACGGGTAGCAATTCAACCAGGCGATCGACCACCCGGTTGATGGAATCGTCCAGCACCACATCTCCGACCGGATGTCCTTCCCGGTGCGATTCCAATGGTACGGTGACACTCGCCAGCCGGCAATCCTTGCCAATGAATTCAGCTTTCGCGACTTCAGCAAAATCATGATCTTCCGTGGCAATCCAGAAGACAGGCACGGCTTTGGTGTTGCGCTGCCTCAGGCAACCTGCCAGTTTCACCGCCGAGAGCGCTTTGTATATCGTGTACAGTGGACCAGTGAACAGACCCGCTTGCTGGCCGGAGACCACGGCCACGCAGTCCGCTTCGCGCAACAATTCAATGTTGGCTACCGTCTCCGCGCCGGCACCCCAGGCGACGTTCATCTCGGAGAGTGCGTCGCAGAGGACTTTGCGATCAGTCGTGTGCGCTGCTAGCACTTCCGGAGCTCGCAGTGGCAGTTCGTGATGAAATCGAATTGCTGACGGATAGAATCGGCGTAGCGCAAGAGGATCGCGAAGATAGTCCAGGAATAGGCGTGATTGATGAGGAATGCGTTCGAACGAAAGAGTCTCGACTCGCAAACCCGACTCTTCAGGTGTGCTAAAACAAGCGGATTCTGTCGCGCTCAAGGTGACACTACTCCTGCAAACTCGGTCCGTTCGCCCCTGGCTTCAGTTTTTGAAGCCGATTCGTTTCTCAGATCGTCAAGCAGCTGGGCGATCTCCGCTTGAGCTTCTGCGCTCGCTGATTTTAGCGGAGCGCGTACAGCTCCCCCGGCGAATCCTGTAACGTCCATCGCTGCTTTGAGTCCGCCGATACCGTAGCGCTTCGTCACGGCCAGCGCAAGCGGAGTCAGTTTCTCCTGCAAAGCTGCGGCTTTGTCACCTTCACCGACCTCAAACAAACGATAGATCTCGACGCACAGCGCGGGAGCCACACAGCCGACAGCCAGAATTGCGCCTCGCCCTCCATTCTCGAGCGCATTGCAAAGGACGGTTCCATTCCCGGTCAACACTGCGAATTTTTTGGGGACCAGGGTCACGGTCTTATGGAACCCGGCTAGGTCGGCAGAGCTGTCTTTGATTCCGACGATGTTCGGATGCGCACTAAGTTGCGCGACCGTTTCCGGCTCGATCCTGATGCCGGTCAAATCAGGCATGTTATAGAGAATCACCGGCACAGATGAGGCATCGGCGACGGCCCTAAAGTGAGTAATTAAAGCCTCCTGAGTAATGGCCGGCCGGTAGAAGTGTGGGGTGATTACGAGTACGGCATCGGCTCCAGCGGCTGAGGCCTGTTTAATCTCAGCGATCGTCGCCCGGGTGGACTGCTGCCCTGCACCGACTATGAATTCCAGATTTTGCGGAATCTCGTCCCGGGCGATCTGAATCACTTGCGCGCACTCGCGTTCGTCCAGGTTAACCCGTTCACCCGTAGAGCCCAGGGCAACGTAGCCCACAATTCCCGTCGCATTCCATTTCCGGATATTGCGACGAAGGCCTTCCTTATCAAGTTCTTCAGTTGGGTTGAAAGGAGTGGTAAATGGAAGCAAGATGCCGCTCAAACTTTTCTTTGAACGCGTGGTGGGTGCGACCAGGGCGGAAGCTATTTCGTCGGCTTTATTCAAACCGGGGAAGTATAACGGCCTTGCGAGCGTACAAGCAACGAGGATTAGGACAGAATACTGGTGCAGGTTGGCCCAACCAGCTGGAAGCTAGTCAACTACCGAAC
Organism: Pyrinomonadaceae bacterium; assembly: GCA_013811945.1. Taxonomy (GTDB): domain Bacteria; phylum Acidobacteriota; class Blastocatellia; order Pyrinomonadales; family Pyrinomonadaceae; genus PSRF01. Next base: position 5,173 of record JACCUI010000172.1, read on the forward strand.
CGAGGAGCGGTAACGACCGTATACTGCCACTCAACTCTTTGGAGCTGTGATGGCGAACACTGGCACAACCCAAAAAATGGCTCAAGCTCAACAGGAGAATTATAACGGGCAGCAAGCAATGCGGCTAATCAACGAGAGGAAAGCTTGCCGGTGATGTAAATTGCCGGATTCGAGCGCCGGAGGGGAACGCTCAAAACACCCCGCGATAAATGAATCAAAAGAACAGAGAGTCAGCTCTTTCGGAACACACTATTTTCGTTATTCGCTCACAGCTTGCGAAACGGTCCGCTCTTTATGTACTTGACGCTATAACCTTCGATTTTATCAGGCAATAGTTTGAGGGCTTCGGAACCGACGTTATCGAGATGAACCGCCAGGACATACTCACCTTCATCATCCTTTTCGACACCAACACCCGACACGCCCGGCTGACTTAGCAGGCGTGCCGAGTGGCGGTGCTTTAGTTCGCGTATTTCCTGTTTTGTGGCGATCGTTTCCTCCTATGGCGACGCTCTAGAGAGTCAAAGTAACGCTCAGGGCGCTAAGCACGTCCTTAATGTGATTAGCGATAGTATGAGTTGAAGACCCCGCGAAAAGCAAGGCGACCGCCTTGTTAGTGCTGCGTTCGAGAATCAGTGATCCGGAGTCGCCCGAAGCGCTGAAGGGTTGTGCGCCCAGGCCAACGATGATGATCTGATCCTGAAAGTTAACAATGCCAGCGTCATACTGAACACTAACATCGGTCTCCACACTCGTGATGCGGCCAACCGTAAAACCTGTGGTGCGCCCGAACTTATGCACAACCATGTCTATCTCTCCAGCGGTTTTGCCCTTTGGTGGACCGATAAACAGCACAGAGTTGGTCGCCAGGTTTTTGTTGTTCAACTCCGCGATAGCGCCGTCTACCTTGTTCGTCACAGTGCCGGGCACTAGGGGTATGAACTTGGTTAGCTTGGCAATCGGTCCGTTGTTTGGCGGATTGCCGGCGTCGAGAAAACCCGGCTGAAAGATCGATGAGCCGAGCGGCAGGTTGTTCTCGTCGGCGATTACGTGGTTGTTGCTGAGAATGAATCGCTTCGTTCCTTTGCTAACTAGCGCGCCAAACGTTCCTGCCATGATGAATTGATTGTTTGGATCTTTGAAGCCGATTGAGCAGCCCGGCTGGGCCGGTCGGATTTTCTTGCGCGGGTCCGGCATCGTCATCGCGGGTGCGGCCCCGCTTGAGGGCGGCATAAACCGACGAAAAGTGCCCACTTGCTCTACGTCGACTGGATACCCGTTAACTTCACGCGGCAAACGATCGCTATCGGAAATCTGATTGTCTGGATACTTGATCCGCACCAGAAATTTGACTGCCATGACTCCCGTGTGTTTGCCCCCGGAGATTTGTTCGCCGATACCAACTCCGACGAGGTTTGTACTCGGCTCGGGGCTGGTTGAGGCTGCGAGGGCGGAGAATGCCATAGTCTGCACGGGCTGTAGAAGCTGCTCAGCGGCAGCTTGTTTTGCCGCGCGTAGCGAGGTGATCTGCTTGTCGGAAAGACCTGTAAAGATGATTGTCGAGCTGATTGAGGCTGAGCGTTCTGCTGAACTGCTAGCCTTTTTACTGGATTTTTTGGTTGCCATAAAATGCTCCTTGTTGTTGGGCGAGGACGGTTTTGAAAGAGGTTGAATTGCTCCCGCGATTAGTCTGTGATTATCACAGCAGCTTTCCAACCTTGGTTCGATTCTTTACCTCGGCGATGGCGCGCGACTTATCAATCAATCTCGCTTCGATCATGGCTAGCTCAAGACTCGGCTGCAGCGCCAGACGCTCGGCCACCAATTCAGCCCCCAGTCGTGCGTCAGTTCCGACAGGTGTTTAGTCGGGACACTTGGATCCCCCACATCTCGTAAAGTCACGACGCCCAAATCATCAGCATTAAATCCGGCGGGCATGGCCAACTGTTTTTGAAATAGGGCTCGAGTCTTTCTCGCTCCCGACACCTTCTTTTTCTTAGCTTGCCACCACTTTCTTTAGCCTCAATTCAAACAATCGGTGGCACTTTGGCCCAGACCTTGTCAAGGCCGCCATGGTTGTAGTACCCCAGACACTGCGCGACAGTGGGCCCGGGCATTTGCACGTGTGGTTTGTCGATAAACTTCTTCCAACTACCGCCCCACTCGAGGCCCAGTCTAGCTGCCTCAACCCCGATCCGAATGAACCCTGGGTTATCGTTCCACTGCGGCTTGCCGTTCACAAAAGGGCACAGATCAACTGCCAAACCGTAGTTGTGATTTGACTGCCCACCCCTGGCCCTGGTGACAATCTGACCCGGCTTGCTCCGGCCTTGTTTGAAGAGCTCATCCTGCTCTGCGAAAGTGCGCAGGCCCTGCACCACTTCAATTGTGTATCCCTTATTAGCAAGTGCCTGGATAAGAAGCGTTACTCTTCTCGCCAACTCGGGGTGAACCCTATTCAACCTGTTCTGCGACGCCGTGTTCATTGCCGTCTCCTTCTCGTGCTTTCGATTAAATACTCGATAGCCTTTTCCGGGGGGACAACCTAAAGTTCATCGAGACATGACTTCGAGATTGCGGCAGGGCACTAAGCAACTTGAGCGGGTCAAGCTCCTTTAAGATCTGATCCGCGGCTCTGATATTGCCGAGTAAGAAATAGACTCGCATTAACTCGTATTTAGCTATCGAGATGAGCTGAGGCTGAATCGCGCTATCTAGTTCTCTTTCGCCATACTTAACAAGAAAGTTTTTCCAGTGAACGGCGGCGGTTCGTAGACTAGATGACCCCGCAGCCCACAGGAAGTCGCCCTGCAGCGTATTACGCGGATACTTTTCGGTCGGCTTGTACTGCTGGGCGTAAATCGTGGAATACCTGCGATCACGATTTGAAGCTGCTGATACACTTAAGACGGGACAGACCAGCAGGCAAGCCAACGCGGTAATCAGAATCTTATTGTGAATCATGGTCGTATTCAGTGTGTTCACGGTGCCACGCGATTTAAGCATGGCTCACGACTTGGCTCCAAGAGATGACAGGTAGTTGAGGTGCTTCTCACGCCATTAGCTTTGATGGACGCACTGAAGGATTCCGAGCCCTATAGCTCTTTTCGTTCGGGCTAAGGGTTTACCAGATCCTCAATAATCGCGTTGGCGATCGCCCGAGCAATACCGTTACGCACGGCACTAGCATTTGGGCCAGTATTCAATAGCACGTCTACCGCGGGAACGTCGAGAAACTCGACCTCAAGCAAGCACGCACGGCAGTTACCTCCAGAAGTATTGCCGAGTTGCACATCATTTAGGACGCCGAATTTCTCTCCTTTGACACCTCGGTCATTCGAGCCCGTATCAAAGCCCTCAACTACGTCGAAAACGGCATTCTGAATCCTTCGCGCGAAACGCTTATCGTCATTAAGGTTGACATTATCCTGAGCACGACGCACGTATGTTTCAACGCCCCTAGTAACCTTGTTGAAGCCATTGAGATGAATGCTCAAAAACCTGTCAGCGCTATTTGTCCTGGCAACACGCGCCCTGTCTGCGAGGCTGAGATTCACATCAGTGGTCCGGGTCATTACGATGTTCAGAGTGTGCCCGCCACTCGCTGCCGCGCTTTGCAACGCAGACCTTACCAGATTCGCCAAAATCAAAGTCAGGTCTTTTTCTTTGACGCCGCTCGCGCTGACGGCGTGATTACCATCAGAACCGCCGATCGAGCCAGTGCCGCCATGACCAGGATCAATTACCACCGTACCAATAGCCATTGTCTCTCGCTCCTATCATTCATCAAACTTTCAACTGAGTCGTAAGCCAAAGAATCATCAAAATCGCCATCAACTTCTAGCTGGGATCCTCGTCTAGTGAGGAAATTTGGTAAGTCCGAAAACTTAACCACTTCTCTTGAGCCTGCTCTAGCAGTTTGCGAATCACCTGGTGCTCAGTTTCGATTTAACGGCTTTCCAACCTTGGTTCGATTTGTGACCTCGGTGATCGCGCGCGAGGTATCGATCGATTCCGCACCGATCATCGCCAGATTGCTGTAGCTCCAGGCGTTTGGTTACCACTACCTTTGTCTAGGGAGATTCCACGTCGCATAAGATCAAGGCAGCAATCTCTTTTGCAATTTGGCCGCGGATATCGAACCCCCAATGAAAGTCGCTACACGACTCCGAGCGCCCCCACGTGTCGCGGCGGCCGACAACTCCGTCGGGTGTGAGACCATGCGCGGCCTGGAATTCTTCGACCGCCTGCGCCGTCAGCATGATGTGTCCGGGCAACACGCGCCCTGTCCGCGAGACTGAGGTTTGCATCAGTGGTCCTTGGGACGCTGCCTCTACGCTCAAAACAGATTTTGGAAGAACAACCGCGTCACGAAGTTTCCTTCACCATCACCCGGAAGTGGATTCAAGGTTCGCATATAGCCAGCCTCAAACTTGGCGATGACTACAGTGAGCTGCACGCCCGCGCCGAAGGCAAATCGGGTTTTGTTATTGGTTGTGCCCGGCGCATTAAGTCGGGCGGCATCAAACATCAAGAGCGGTTTCACAGAATATATGTTTGCTTCATCGGCAATAAAGCCAAGTATAGAGTTAATGCTCTTTACCTCTCTGCGGCTCTTAGCCAGTGCCTCGGGTTGAGACAGACCCTCTTTCACAAATAGCCTCTCGAGTACCTTCCGGCTGCTTTCACCCTGATTTTTCAGAATCACCCTGAGCGGACGATCTTCCATGATCGGATTTTGATCAGCGGCAACACCAGTCGGAATCTCAATCGTGATGTCAGGTACGAGTGGGCTGGACCACTTGGGAACGGGCACACTGACGTTGAGACTCAGGTTCCAGTATGAAGTACCACCTATTCGGGCAAGGCCGTTGCTTACCGTAGCTTGCCCGCTGCCAAAACTCCGCAGCAAGGGGCCAACGGGAAACGAGGTTACGACAGAGGAATCCTTCGCTTCATAGAGAAAGTTCTTCGCTGAGTTGCCACCGAAAAAACCGGCGTACTGAGGGACTGTCCCCCAGGCGCGCCCGCCACCGACGAGCGCTTCCACTCCGACGCTTTGGTTGTGCTTAACTAGAAACTCCTTCTGGTAACCCCAAAGTGCGGCGACGCGGTAATAGCTGTCACGGTTCTTGTTAGGCGAGTTTGCATCCAGTAGACGGCCAGACGACTAACGCCCTTCCAGAGCCGGCCATCGAGCAGAGCGGTGCCCTCAAAGGCGTTCTCATTAGTAAACTCTGATGGAAGAGCAGTCCGGCTGGTGAGCCTGTTACTCGACCGGCGATACCGAGCGCTAAGTGCAACATCACCGAAGAGCTTGAGATCTGTTCGCAGTTTGATAGCACCGCCTATAGTCGCAGCGTTCCGCAAATATTGGCTGAGGCTGAGAGGGTCCCGGTCAGCCGTAAAGCCTGCTTCTACTGCAAGCCTATCAATATTCTTTGAGATACTGCGTGAGAAGGAAATCTTCGAGGACATCTTATAGTAGGAGCCGTCCAAAGATGGCTCTCCCTTAAGTTCCAGATCCAGACGACTACGCTTTTCTTTGAGCGGTTTCCGCTCAAAGTTTTTGGAAAGATCAAGAAGATTAGCGGAAATCTCAAATGTTGCGCTGCTCCCGAATTTTCTGTCCCGATTGAAGCCAAGTTTAGGGTTGAGTGCAAGGAGCGGACCCGGCACCTGGCTCAAAAATGATGGTTGATTGGAGCGAGGAATATTGAGAAGGTTCGACACCGGATTCGCAGTATCCACCCGCAGGGAGAAGGCGTGCACAATCACATCCACACATTTCGAGTTTGCCTCTCCGAGAGCTGACTTACACTCTGACGCGTCGATCACTTTTGTACACGAGGAAACGAATTTGAGACTAATCGCCCCCCCGGAACGGGACGTCTCCTCGGCCTTTCCCTTTCCCACGGTCACTGTCTTGAGCAACCTATGTTCGGTTTCGCCCTCTTGACCTTCTCTGTTGGCTTCCTTTCTCATCGCCTGGTGAACGCTTTCCAAAATCGGAAGCAGCAGGTCCGGTGAATAGTCTGTTCCAGAGGATGGTAGGGGAATCGCGAGGTCGGGTAGATACCGTGCCTTAACCTTCACCGAGCGAATCTTGAATCCATCATTCGCGGTAATAGTCTCCTGGCAGCCCGCTCCCTTTTCGACTTGGGCGCGGGCGGAGCTTACCCAGACCCCAGCGAGAAACAGGCACAAGACTGTTGGGACAAGGAAAGCCCGCAGTCGACTATTCATAACGCTCCGGTCCTTCGCCGCAAGATCAACCCACCAAAAACAGCGGTTGATCAATTCTCCGCCGTCACCACTCCTTTGGCAGCTCCCAACACTGCGGTCTTGGTTTCCGGGGTGGGAGTGTCATGAAAATTCTTGGCAGCGTCATGCAGGGCAGGTAGTTTGTCTGCCTGGGCGTCGGTCATTCCATCTATCATGCCCACTACGGCGGCATTCTCTTGCGCAGTCAGCGCCCGGTAAGACACATGAACGAGTTGATCAAAACCGTCGCCGCCGGCTTGTTTCTTGTAAAGGTCGAAGACGAATTTCCAAACAGAATCATTGGTCGCGGTGCATCCGCGCTCAACCACGATCTCCGCCTTGTATCCGGCCTCGGGACTATAGACCATTACTTCAAAGATAAATGGTTTGCACTTCTTTGCGCCTACCTTGACGACATTACCGGAAGGATTAGCATTCCCTGCAGGATTATTTGCAGACATTTTAGGACCTCCGACTGATGATGGATTTGAGTCACTAAAGTAGGCATGAGACCGCATGCCTCAGTCCACGGGCTGCCTCCCGTTCTTTCTCTCCGATGACCCAAATCAAAGACCTCTAATGTAGGCAGTGTCCAGCGGCAAGGCTGTATAAACTCAATTTGTAGTCTGAGTGCGTTGAAGCTCAGTCTTTTGATCCTTCTTCCGGGCTCTTCTCATGTGGTTTGACGGCGGAGCGAATCACGATGAACTTGTTCAACAAATCAAACCAGAATGGCGCCCCGAGGGAGAGCGCCAGGGCAGTTAGCAACCAACCAAGCCCGTGCCAATAAATCTGATCCCACCAACCTCCGTCCCGCTTCCAATGCCAACCCGGCCATGTTCGTCGCGGGTCAGTGGCGGAATCCCACCCAATGGGCAAACCCAGGGACTGAATCTGCTGCAGGTTGGCCAGGTATTTGCACTTGGGAGAGTCTTCCTGGTCCTTACAAGCCTCCTGCAGGTCCTTTGCACGTTGGCACTCGGTGGAGGTTTTATCTTCACAAGCCTTCTGTAGATCATTTGCCCGGTTGCACGCGGCTGAGTCTGCGTCTCTAACACAGGGCGCAGGTAAAGTCGAAGTGGATGATCCGGTTGCGTCAACGCCTGAGGGTGACACAGTTGGCGCTGCTGATGGTGAAGGTATCGTGCCGGCGGCGGGCGTACTCGGGGTGCCACCCGGAGGCTCACCAACCGGCTTGGCACCAGGTGAAGCCGTCGACTCCGCGGGTTTAGCCGTCGTTTCGGTTGGAGGTTCCGCTGCCGCATCTGGCGCGGTGGCGTTGGCCTTCGCGTAGGCATCGGAGGCTGCAACCAGTGATTCCCGCAGAGCCTTATCGGTCGACAGCCGCTTAGCAATTGTAAGGGTGTCTACATTGACTGTGATCGCGATAAATAAACCGAGAATCAGAATGGTTACTTGAGCTCGCCGCTTGTACCAACTAGACACCCGGTCCATTGAAGCGTTGTACCAACCTTCGATGTTTTCGCGCACTCTTGCCATGTCGTTTCCAGCGGCATCGATCAGAGGTACTAGTCCGCGCTTTATCTGTTCGGCAATATCTGGGTTATCAAGGAGGGCGTCGCGCAGAGCTTTCAATGAAGCAGTCGGGGCCGGGGTCGGTGTTGAAACTACTGCCGGCGCGGCCGGTGGAACTGCCGGAGCGGTGGGTGGAACTACTGCCGGCGCGGCCGGTGGAACTGCTGCCGGCGCGGCCGGTGGAACTGCCGGAGCGGTGGTTGGAACTGCTGTCGGCGCGGCCGGTGGAACTGCCAGAGCGGTGGGTGGAACTGCAGCCGGCGCGGCGCCCGCTGCAACGTTAACGACAACTGCAGCAGGACTCGCTGGAGAGGGCGAAGGTACCGTCGCACCAGTTGCTCCGGATGGCCCACCCGCGCCGCCTGGAGTTACGCCGGGAAGTATGAGATCCATTAACGCCAGGGAGAAGTTGCGCGCTGGGATATACGAAGGCAGTGCGGTGCGCGCCACCCAGCGCACCCTGGTCGCTATACGTGAGTTCTCATAACGACCCCCGAACAGACCGTTTATCAAAGGGTGGTTATAGAAGTCCCGTACGATGTCTGGATTGCCGGAATTACTGCCGGGAACCAAAAGCTCGCGAATACCCCGCTCGAGATCGATAGCTCGCTTCTTGAGCATTAATTCGATGATCTCACTGGCGGCGGTACACATCAGGCTGAGCAAAAGGTAGATGAAGATCATGCCAATCGCTACATCGAGGATAGTTGAGTTGAACATGTCGTAGACCGCTCCTATCGGTCTCGAGAGTCAAGAGCAATGCGAGGGTAGAATCAGCAGAGACGAGATAGATCGCAGTGAGGCTGACGCTTCGCAGGATTTCTAAAGAGCATTTAAGGAACCCTCCTAAGTGAGAAAAACGCGGCAATAAAAGCCGGTTAGAAAATAAGAGGCCGAGTTAAGGTAGGCGTGCCTTAGATGGCACGCGGTATTGAATCTAGCGGGACAGGCGCCTTATATAGAACAGCAAGGAACCTGTCAAGACAATTATCCGCAGACAATTATGCGCTTCCGCAGACTTTTCGCGAGATTCTTTGCAACGACGCTGAGAATGCCGGTCTGCCACACTTAGACGATTGTGTTCAGCTAACAAACGGCCCTCCATTTCCCTTCTCACTAGCGTGGGGTGAGTTAGTTTTTCTTCCTAGCCTTTGTCAGCTTTGCTGTTCATTGGTAATGACAGGAACGGACAAAACATTTCACCGGAGCCTCATTGGCGGTCGTCGGAGCCATAGCGTGAACCGGGAGTCTCTAAGGAGCTCGAACCGCAGGTTGATGGTTAGGGCGTGGGTACATAGGGCGTGGGTACAGTTGGTGCTAATTGTACTTCTCACTCATTCCACCTTGAACCGGAATGGGGTTGACGTCGTTTGCGAACCCTTGCGCGCTCCTTCGCGGGCTCTGCGTTTGATCCGAATAGTTAAAACTCAAAGGACGCCAGGAACTCGCAAAAGAACGCACCGGAAAACTAAACCCAGCACCAGGAAGTGTTAACTACCGTGCCTCACGTGAAAAATCACTCCAAACAGGACTTGACCCTTTCTTTGTGTCTGACTGATGATTATCGCTCATTCTCGGAGGGCGGTGATTCAAGTTGCGTTCTTATCGCTTCATTCAGCTCGACGTGTTTACCCAGCAGGCGTTCACCGGCAATCCACTCGCAGTGTTTCCGGAGGCCGAAGGCCTTAGCGATGTCGAGATGCTGAAGATTGCGCGCGAGATGAATCTTTCGGAGACTGTTTTTGTGCTCAAGCCTCAAGCGCCGCAGGCAGATCGAGTCGAAGCTGGTTCATCTGAAGCAACAACAGGCAAAGAGTCAGGGACGGGAGTTGCTCCCGAAACAAAGTCCGGCGTTACGCCTCAAAACGATCTGAAAGCGAAGCGAACTGGGATCTCTGACGCACCAGCGGTTCTGCGTCGTTTGCGCATCTTCACGCCAATGCGCGAGATTCCCTTCGCCGGGCACCCCGTCGTTGGCACCTGGAACGCGCTGGCCGGCGAAGGTGTAGTGCCCTTGCCTGAGACTGGAACGGGTTGGACTCGCATACTCCATGAGGTGGGCATCGGCGTTCTTCCGGTAGATATAGAATTCAAAGATGGACAGCCGGTCCAAGTGGTAATGACACAGGGTAAACCGGCCTTGGGCGCCGTAATCGACACCCCCAAAGACCAAGCAGACATCGCGCGAGCCTTAGGTCTGTCCCAGGAGGATCTGGATGAGGGCCTACCGATTCAAGTGATCTCAACCGGCTTGCCATTCCTGGCGGTTCCAATTCGCGCTTTGGCGGACCTGAGGAGTTGTCGAGTCAACACTGCTTTGCTCGCGGAGATTTACACGAATCTGGACGCCACGGGTTGCTGCCCGTTCACCCGCGAAACCATCGAGGGAGGCAAGGCGCGTGCGCACCTTCGCATGTTCGCTCCGGATGACGACATTCCGGAAGACCCGGCCACGGGCAGCGCGGCCGGGGCCCTGGGAGCTTACCTGGTCCACTACGGCGCCTCTCGAGTTGAACCAGTAGACGGAAGTTTCTCATTTGTGATCGAACAAGGCGATTTCATCCGTCGCCCGAGCAGGATCAATTTGGAAGTGAAGGGCGAAGCCGGTGCGATCGAACAGGTAAGAGTTGGTGGACCTTCGGTAGTGGTTGCCAGCGGGGAAGTATTCTTCTAAGACGGCCCGATGTCCAATGTTCATTGTCGGCGTAGTTTAAGAAGTTTAGAGTTCAAGCTTTAGCTTGCTGATTTTGAAAAGAAACAAGCTAAAGCTTGAACTCTGAACTACAGGCTTCAACTCTAAACTGAATGACTGATGTCGAACATTGAACATTGGACGAAGGTCGGTTGTTTCGAATGAACGAAGACTTCGACCTGATTATTATCGGTGCCGGCCCCGCGGGACTTTCTGCCGCGGATGCCGCGGCACGCGAAGGACTGAGTTATCTCGTAATTGAGAAAGGAACAATCGCCGATACGATCCGTCACTACCCGATTGGTAGAACACTGTTCTCCACCGTTAATGAACTCGAAATGCGCGAGGGAACTTTGAAGCCCGTGCGCGAGAAGCCCACTCGCGAAGAGCTTCTCTCTCATTACATCCATTTCGCGCTGGATCAAGACATGCAAATTATCACCGAGGAGGAAGTGACTGACGTTAACCAGACTGAGCCGGAAGGTTTTCTGGTTCGTACCCCTCGTGGGAAATACCAGGCAGCGCGCGTGTTGTTTGCTATTGGCGCGATGGCCCATCCACGGCGACTCAATATCCCGGGCGAAGATCTGCCCAAGGTCCATCATATGTTTGTCGAGCCTTATCCTTACGTCC
>JACCUI010000196.1 GCA_013811945.1 Pyrinomonadaceae bacterium
ATCCAAGACAGCCCTACAGAGCTGCTGCACAGTGGCGCGACGCCTCTGAGCAATTTCAAGAGCGCGGTCTACTAAGCCGGATGTCTCGCCCACCAATCTCAGACTTGCGCTCATGATGCAGTCACTCATCCCTTCAACCGCTATAACCCGAAGAAGGTCGGATACTCTTCTCGGACTATGAGTCCAAGGGTTTCAGCCGGATTCTCATGGCGATTGGCGACATAGCAAACTCCTTCGCTAAGGGCTTTACAAAGGCTTCGAGGATTTCATCGTCAGAGTTGCTAGCACTGGCGTGGAAGGAAGAAACGGTTCGCAACTCGCCAAGCGTGATAGGACCAAGCTGATTCCGGTGCGCCTGCCAGTATTTCTTAAGCATTGCCTTTGGCATCAGAAGGCATGACGAAAAGAAATCGGCTTGCCACTCAATCGGCTCTTTCGCCTCGCTAGTGCGACATACCACAGTCGGGCGTTGTTCCTCCTCAAACAGCGTTCCTTGGTCAGCATTCTTCAGAAGGTAACTGCGGTGCAATTGCCAGTGGCCCGTCTCATGCCCCACAGTGAAGTTGTAACGCCCAATTCTCTCGGGATGATTTGTCGGATCGAGGCTTTGATCAATGATCACCTGTTTTCGCTCGATCCATGTCGCGCCAAAGACATCCATCTCAACGTTTATCACAGTAGGCAGATCATCAAAGTCCAAAGCCACTCGGAGATAAGCGTTAAGGATGTCGTCTGCCGGTATCGGCGGCTTGGTTACCGGACCGAACTTCTCACCATAACCGATAAGCAAAGCGTCAGCTTCGGACTCGATGTACTCCCGCGCCAAGAATGGTACGGCTCGGCTCATTTCCCCGTCCTCTTCTTCTTTCCGCCTGTCGAGTTAACCGCTCAAGCTCTTTGGGAGTAAGCCCGTTTGCGGCGCGCAAGAATGTCGCCATTTCTCGCGGCGTCCTCTGAATGATTTCTGACAGATCGGAGGCAACGCGATTTGCCAAGGCGAGGACTTCATCCGCATCCTTTTCTAACGCTTTGGCAATCGCTTTGATTTTCTCTTCCCCTGGAGGAGGAAAATCGCCGCGCTCTACCTTCGACAGATAGGTTGGACTCATTCCGACTAAGTCAGCGAACCGGCGCAAGCCGATTTCTTTCGCCTCCCGCCAAGCTATAATTGTCGGACCGAAGGTCGTTGTTACTTTTTCCTTTGCCATATCAAAGCCCTTCATCGGTCCAGCAGATAACTCCAGTCTGGCTGTGTAGTAAATACTATACACTCTAAGCGTCACAAAGCCTGCCGCCATCACCAAACCCACGACCACAAATGTGCGCCCCCAGCCCTTTCCCGCCCACCTCGAGCGCGCAAGAGGCGGTAGCACACGCGATCTCGATTTCCAGCGGAGGGAAACCGCTCTTCCTCGTCGCAGAGGAGAAGACCACAGCCTTCTGAATAAGCCTAAGGCCCGGCAACTCTCGTTGCAATGACAGGCCTAGCGGAAGTGGTTGGCAGCACGCAGCCTCGCCGATCAGAGCCGGAGCGATGCCCCCGGGCTCTCCCGCCTGTTTGCTCAACACGTTCCCGAAATCGAATTCCTTCATTCCGGCTCCGGTGACGGTTCCGGTCGGGGCCTGCAAGGCTGAGCGCCAGTCGTAGCGACTGCGGTGAGTGGACTGATGACCCGCAGGGTGGCACGCGTCGCCCTGAGCGCTCGACCCATGAGGAAAAACGGAAAGTGCCTCTGCTCGACGCCAAAGGCGACGTCGGTATTGACCGGGCTGCTCACCAGCCGACGGAACGCATCGGGGAAATCGTGCCGCAGGCTGAATACCCGGGTGAGCGGCGGCACGGGATCCGGAGCACCCACCGGGGCGCCGGGGTCGCGATCCTTTGCGCGCAGGAGCTTGAGCAACCGGCCGATCTGGGTCTGCTGCTCGCTCTCGAGCCTGCTCCTGAGCAGGCCGTCGAATTCAAGAGTAAGAACGGGAAGCCGCGTACAATTCCTTTA
>JACCUI010000233.1 GCA_013811945.1 Pyrinomonadaceae bacterium
ATTGAATTCGACGGTCAAAGACTCTACGTGACTGTTAATCACAACGGTAAGCAAATCCAGGAAATATTTGTCACCGGACCAATCTCATCAAGCGTTGGAAAACTAGCCTCGAAAATGTTGCGTGGAAGCTTTCACGTCAAAGAAGTCGCGCACATGCTCGACACTACCACCGGCACCAATTCCGTCTGGTTCAACCGACGGCTGCTTACTTCCCCCGAGCAAGCCATCGCTGAATGCCTACTCATCATGCAACGCCGTTTAGCCGGGCAGCTGGATTCTGCACGAGCTAATAAAGCTACATCAGATATCCAGCCAAAACAGTCAAGTGGCATGCACAGCATGATCGGAAAATGCGTCGAATGCGGAGGACAGGTAGAGTTCTGGAGGCTGCTACGTTTGCCGCGATTGCGGACGTAGTCGCTGTTGAGGCCACACTATGGACCACGCAACCAAAGACACGAGCGCGTCCACAGAGAAGCAAACGCTGAAAAACACTTAAGCCCACGACAAACTAACCAGCTGTACCAGACACCCCGGATCTCCAATGCCCAACGCCCAAACCAACCAAAAACGTTCTAGGTCACCAAACGCCATAACTCGTGCTCCACTAGTCTCCGGCGGCTTCCAGCGCGTAAGCAAGAAGCGCCCGTGCCGCATTTGCGGCAGACCTTATTACTGCGGCTACTCAACCGACGAACGTACTTCCATTTGTATGTGGGTAAGTGACGGCTCGACTTACCGCGGAGAATCAAAAAACGGCGGCAACATTCACGTGCACACAGATATCGCTATTACTCCGGCCGTTCACCAAAACGTCCGGCCTGTCCCACCCTCGATACCACTCGCTACACTTGAGATCCGCAACGCCGTTTTTCAGGAACTAATCCGACTCTCCCCCGCTTCCAGCTACCACCCACAGCTTGTCAGTGGCCCTGGCGGCCTGTACTCGCGAGGCCTACTCGAAGACCACGCTAAGAATTACGGCGCTCTCCCACCATCGCAGAAAGAGCGCGCAGCACTTGCATCTGCTTTGCGTAAGTTCGTACTCGATACTTTTCCCGTATACGGCAAACTCCATTCACGCGCCGGCGTTGTTGGCATACCAGGCTTTTGGCAAGACCCCTCTGGCATGGTCCATATCTGGAAACCCCGCAACTACCGAATGCCAATCCTTGTCATACCCTACAAAGATTCAGAAGGACTGATCCAGGCATGTCAAATTAGACTTCACCCGAACGACATTCTCGCCGGCGAGAAGAAATACCGATGGCTCGCCTCTCCCCTCGAACGCCGCGGCACCAGTTCTGGCACGCCTATACACTTCACGTTCCTGACACGAGACTATCCGCCTGGTGGAACAGTCGTCATTACCGAAGGAGCACTTAAAGCAGAAACTCTCGTAAGGTTCCGACCAAAAGCTCGCGTCATCGCAACCACCGGCGTCAGCTGCTCGCACTCTCACATCATCGAGGCCTCAAGGCCATACAACGCCCTAATAGCCTTCGACGCCGATCATAGAACCAACCCAGCTGTCTGCCGCCAGCTCGCCAGACTGATAGCCCAACGCTCAAAAGACTCGTGCGAGCATGGCCTTTCCACCGCAACGAAGATAGTATTTTGGAAGGGGTCGAAAGGAGTCGACGAGGCCGCCCAGGAAAATATCCAATTGACCACTCTTGGCATCTCAGAATGGTATGCAACCCTCAAAGATAAGCCACTCGAAGAAGTCCAACGTTTCTGGACAGAGATCGGCTTCAAACCTTAACCCGGCATATACCTACTTCACAGGCCCGATCCGCCTTCGCTAAATCGCCCTCACCACAACTTTCCCATTCAAATCCTGAAACTGATATAAAGGCTGTGGGCAAAGCGCGACAACTACGCGCCGGGGTCCCAGGAAGGAACGTGCGCGAGCCTTCCTGGACAGATCTACGCTGCAAACAAGGAAGACAAGACGAGGCCCAACCCCGCGTATCTGAATTGCTTAATCAATCACCCCACAACCCCTACTACATCCTCGCCAATCTATTTATTATTATGGCGACAATAGCCGCCGACCCTGATTCACCTGATGATGAAATCTTTCCTCTGTACCATGCCCTGGAACACGCGGCCGAACACGCAGAGGACTCACCGGATGCACTCGCTAAGATTGCCTTCTTTTCCACAATCACCGGCTTTTGGTCAAACGGACTCGCCATATTCCTTGACGCCCTTTTTGCTACACAAGACCCAGCCCACTACCTATACGTCGATGAACTCTTCACCGAATGGATCAGTGATATTGAAGTGATAGACGGTAATGAAGATTTGAACGAAGTGCCCATCGAAATTGCAGCAAGAGCCGCATGTCTTCTACTCGCCTTCAATAAATATCTTCCTGAAGCACGCCTCGCTATGCACAATCTCATGCTGAACATGACGAGTTAGGCAAAGCCCTAGAAAATGGCCAACTAAGGCACCCTCCTAAATAAATTCTGCCCTAATGCCAAAAGCTCTCCGACGATCTTACCGACAACTCACACCCGTAACCGTAGCCACAAACGTTCTCACTAAACAAACCAAGCCAGGCCCCTCCCTCCCGGTCACCAAACTCGACTTCCGACACTTACCACGCCCACGCTGTCACCAAACGCGAACACCTACCAGCCCCTCAAACAAAAGCCAAAACAAGCTACTGGGGTTTTCAGACCCACTCTTTATACGTCTCCTGCACCAATCGAAATAACAACTTCAACAAACCACCCAAAATAAGCTCTTTTTGCCCAACCTCACACACAACCCGCCTACGGGTAGCCCCATGTCGACAGATGGCACGGCGTATGCAATGACCGCAATCAGGGCAAGAGAAAGCCCTAATAAACTCAGCAGAAAAGCGGCCCTCGCTATTCCCTGGACATCATCTATGAAGAAACCACCAAAGCCAGATGAACCCGCACCACCGAAAACTACCGAGCCAAGATTCTCTATGGAAAAAGTCGCGGAGCTAATAGGTGTTCATGTTTCGACTGTTTCACGCCTGATGGATAGCTGCAAACTTGGCTACTATCAAATCGGCCGCCGACGCATAGTAGGCGAAAGCCATCTGCAACAATATCTCTCACTCGCCGAGCGCCAAGCCAAAGCAACTTCGCTCCACTAAAAACGAAGAAGGCCTGCCGACCACTGGCAAGCTTCCTTCAACTACCGCAACTTTACGATCACGAAAACGGTCAGTGAACAACTTCCATATCGATCTCTGACTGCTCTCCCTTCAACACCGACTTCTGTTCCTCTTGCCACTCCTCAAGAATCGTCGCAGCCTGATTGATTGTTTGACGAGTGCGATTAACGTAACGTCGCGTAGTCTTTGGATCAGTATGTCCTAACACCTGACCAACAAGCGCAAGTTGCATCTTTCGAGCCAACCTCGTAGCCGCTGTGTGACGCAAATCATGAAAGCGCACATGCTCCAAGCCAGCATCTTCACGCGCGGCTTGCCAGCTACGCTGCACATTGGTCGAAATACCAAACACGAGATCCTCATCAGGCTTAATTCCAGTCTTACGACGAACGCGGAACGCCGACACGCACCGTTTCTCCTTAAGTTCTTGTAAAGCCGCCTTTAACCTTCCAGTCAACGGCACTTCCCGATGTTGAACGGTCTTCGCTTTGTAGCTTGTTATGTTTGTAATGACGCCTTCATCAAAGTTGACATCCACCCAACGTAAGCCAAACAGTTCGCCCTGGCGAGCACCAGTATCAAGCGCTGCGATCACTAACGCCCTTAAGTGACGCCTCGTGTCTCCAGAACATGCTTCTAACAATTTTTGCTCCTCAGCTGGCGTAAGAATCGTTTCGCGCTCACGCTCGTCAGCGATGCTAATCAACTCTCCCGCTTTCACCTTCGAGAACGGGTTAACAATAATCCAATCATTGATCATGGCCTCATTCAAGATAGCCCTCAACGTAGACATTATTCGATTAGCAGTAGCTATACTTCTATCCTTAAGTAGGAATTTCCGACACGCACGTAGACTACCAACCCTGATTTCTCGCACCTTCATCCCACCCACATAAACGCCTTCCGGACCTTCCTTATCCTTGACAGCACCAAAAAACCCAGCAAGCGTCTTGATGTGAGAATCGATCGTATCCTTACCTCTAACACCCCCTTTCTTTCGCCCTTCACTATCGTACTCTGCTTCGTAGTAACGAGTTTTCAAACAGTGCTCCAACAAAGCACCGATACTCATCTCGTGAGACTCAACCGCTATCTGGCCACCAGCCAGAAATTCCCTCTCTAACTCCTTCTCGATCCGCTTCGCTTCCGCTTGCGAGCCTGCACTCTTTGACTTCTCCTTCTTGACACCCGTAGCCTCATCCTTGTAAACCAAACGGGCAATCCACTCTTGCCGACCCACACGCCGACGCTTGCGAGTACTAGTGAAGTATTTCATCGAGGGAACCCTCCTTATTTTCCAAGACACGCACAAGCCCCACGCAGGGCTAACTGGAGCTAAGAATAACACATTTAGTGGGACAGGCGGTGGGACAAGTTTTTAGCTTGAGCACAAATCTTCTTTTTACTGAGGAGTTTGGAGCGGGCGACGGGGATCGAACCCGCAACATCCAGCTTGGGAAGCTGACACTCTACCATTGAGTTACGCCCGCTGGCGGATGAAACAGATTCAGAAGCGTTTGCAACCTTAGATCATTTGTCTTTCGGGTCGCAAGGTACGGAGTCAATTCTCCTTTTCCATTTCATTTTAAATCATTGCCTAATTGGCCACCGCCTGATGCTCCCTGCAAGCTGCCACTTTCATACTGTCACTTCCTTGTGCCGACTGCTTTTAGGTATTTCTCGGTAACCTCCGACCAGCGACCTTGTGCTTTTAGAATTACCTCAACCACCTCGCGAATGGCCCCCGAACCACCGGGGGCTTGAGTTACTAAATGCGCTACGGTACGCGTTTCTTCGGCCGCATCCGCAACGGCAACCGCTAGAACCGAGCGCAGCATAAGTGGAATGTCGTTTAGGTCGTCGCCAACAAAGGCCACCTCGTTCTCATTCACTTCAGCCAATCCCAGCAGTTCTTCGAAATCCTTAATCTTGTTCTCGGATCCTTGTCGGACATACTCGATGCGCAGGCCGTGGGCGCGTCGTTCCAATGCACTCGACGTACGTCCGGAAATAATCCCGGACTTAAGACCGGCACGATGCCACAGGTCCAGACCGAGTCCGTCGCGGACGTTGAAACTCTTCTGCTCGTCGCCGCCATCAATCAGCCACAAGCGACCATCAGTGAGTACACCATCGCAGTCCATGAGCAATAGCCTGATCCGTGCGGCGCGGCGTTCGATTGATGATAGATCTTGCATGACTACCGTCCCAACGTTTGATTGACGTTTGATACGGCCCTTGCCTGAATGCGGTCGGGTTCTCTAGTAGACGTGGTCGCCACGCTTCTCAATGTTTTCAATCCTGCCGTAGATACGACCTTGCCTGAATGCGGTCGCTACCACTCCGGTTCTGTAGCAGCCGTGGTCGCCAACGCTTCTCAATGTTCAATTCCTGCCGTAGACACGACCTTGCCTGAATGCGGTCGCTACCGCTTTCGGTTCTGTAGCAGACGTGGTCGCCACGCTTCTCAATGAAGCGTCCGCTTTCAAGTCTGTTCGACTACCTGACCTCGAACAACTCGACCCCCGTTAGTTTCCAGCCGTCCCCAGCGCGTGAAAGGATCAATAGCGCCGTCCCGGATTGTTGCTGGCCCAGTTCTTTGGCGTTGATGCTGACGTCCACCGCCATCAAATTAGAGTCAAGCGGTTCGGTGCGCAAAACAGTCGTCTGCCAGATCTCAGGCTGGCTACCAACGATGCCCCCAATGAACCTCACCAATTCACCAGGTACAATGCGCGACTCCAGGTCCACCTTCTTGCCACTGGTAACTGCCTGATCGAGTTGCTTGACGAAAGCGCGGACGGATTCGTCAACGGGTGGAGCTCCCCCCCCGGCAGACTCGGCTTTGGTTCTGGCGGCCCGGGCCGCGAGAGATGAAGCATAGTCCGCATCCGCGCGCACGGCATCATTAAACCGTTTCGCGGCCTCCGCGGCCTGCCCTCGCTTAAAGCTGATCTCGCCGAGTCCGATGTTGGCCCAGGCGATGGCGCCTGCAGTTGGCAACACGTCGTCGAGAGTTACTCGAAATAACTTTTCGGCCTCGTCATTCCTGTTCTGAGCCAGGAGTGCGCGCGCCAGTATGATGCGCGCATCCTGCAGCCGGGGATGGACGGCAAGAATTTCCCGGGCGACCGACTCCGCTTTAAGGTAATCCTGGGCGCCGAAGAAACGCGTGGCTTCAGCTATTGCTTCGCCGATATCGCGACTACGAGGAGCAGAGTCGTTGGCATAATCCAATTGTGGATACAATTTTTCAGGATCGATCTCAGCACGTACAATCTTCGAAGTCGTTTTAAAGACCGCGTCGGCGAAATTGCGGGCTGGTATGGCAGCCTCCACCGACACCTGTTCTCCTCGATCCGTTGTTGCGGTCACCGTTACCAACGCGTCAGTAGATCCCAGATTCCGCAAGGCGGAAA
Source organism: Pyrinomonadaceae bacterium (assembly GCA_013811945.1). Lineage (GTDB taxonomy): Bacteria > Acidobacteriota > Blastocatellia > Pyrinomonadales > Pyrinomonadaceae > PSRF01. The sequence continues at coordinate 6,583 of JACCUI010000233.1, forward strand.
CCCACTCGCTACCTCGTTGTTGGGGTAAGCCGATCAACAGATCCATGTCGATAACCTGGTCTATTTGCTGATCGAGCAACGTCTTTAACTTCTCGCCCCCTCTTTGGACCAAAGCGACCCGCAGCGCGGCGAGACTTAATCCATTGAGATTGTCCTTGCCTGCCTGTAATTGCTCGCGCACGATAGCCATGAAAGTCTCACGGCCGAGGCGGCGGTTGGCGAGTCGCCAGACCATCGCCCCTTTATTGGGCACGGAATTAAAGTAGGTATCATCGAGGGGAGTTGAACGAGAGAGTGGGGCATCCCTTTTGGCAACTGCGCCGAAAGCCAGTCGCTGGCGCAGGAACTCGGCGTCAGCGGCTTCGCGACCAAACTGCTTCTCAACAAACAAGGTCGCCAAAAATCGCACCAGCCCGTCGCGAATAACACCGCTGCCTTCGCCACGCACCGCCGTCTGACCACCAATCCAGACACGCGCAACTGCTTCAGAAACCAGCATGGCGGTCGCCGAGTCAATCTTCGAGCGGCGAAGCGCTCCGGTCTCAAGCAGGACTGTGCCGGCTTCATTGAAACCAGAGCCTCGTCTAACCGCAACGATGCGTATCGGCCTAGAGGGCGCGGGACCCAGCAGAGCTGAATAAAAGACTCGCGCACTCGCGGCCAAACTCATGATCGACTCTGCTTGCCTGCGTTCCTCGGCAGCAGCGCCTTTGGGCACCAAAGCCGATACGTCTTTGGCGTCCCCCGCTCCATCGATTCGATCCCAATCTCCTTGAACAAAAAAGGGCTGGCCATTGAGCCCTTGTTCGTAAACAATCGAGCCTGAACCGCCCTTCTCAACGCCCGACGAAATGGCGTTAGGTCCATTTACCGTCAGCCGAAATGGTGCCGTGTCGCTGCCCCGTACTGTGAATGGCGTGTTCGGCGCGGGATACCAAAACGATTGGGGAAGAAACTGCGACCCCAGTGGAGAGATCGCGACCAGTCCTGTGTTGTTCTCAACCGGAAGGCTATAGGAGATGCTCACATTAATGCTTCCCTCTGCGGCGACGGAATTGGGCAACGTCACGGTTACACGCTGCAGATTTCCGCGCGCTTCCGCGACGGTGCGAAAGTTCGCGGTCGCGCCCCCAACTGCTACCGACTTAACACTAGCCTTGGTGCTGATGCGAAAAGTAAAACTTGTGCCAGCACCTTTACCCACATTTTTGGCAGCCAGAACTGCAACCGCACTCAAGGAACGCTCTGCCGGTTGTGGCGTTGCTGTGATATCAAAGTGGGTCACTTGCCACACCGCGCGCGCCTCTTCCTGAGCGGCTACGGTTGATGAGAAAGCGAATGCGTTAAGAACAATGACTAAGACAAGTTTTTTCATATTTGCGTACGTTGATTCCTCAGTGTAAGAGACGATCCACGAAATCACACGAAATGGCACTAACAAGAATTTTCGCGGTGGTTCGGGTAATTTCGTGGATCGTTTGTGCCAGTCGACACCAATGTATATACGGGCGCTGGCGTACATCAACGGGCTGACGTTGCAACTGCTTAAGATGGAGGTTACGCCCCCAGGCTTTATGCTTTCGCCTGCTTCGCAGCCTGGGATCCCACCAACTCGTGAATATCACGCAAAATGGTTAGCAGAGACTGCATGCGCTCCAGAGGCAACGCGTTTGGCCCATCCGACGGCGCGCGCTCAGGGCAATTGTGCACTTCCATGAACACGGCATCGACTCCAGCAGCAACTCCAGCGCGCGCGAGCGGTTCGATGTACTCCGATTGTCCGCCACTTGCATGACCGAGTCCGCCGGGAAGCTGCAGAGAATGAGTCACATCAAAAACGATGGGGGCGCCAAACTCTCGCATGATTGGAAACGACCGCATGTCAACTACAAGGTTGTTATAGCCAAAACTCACACCGCGCTCGGTAAGCAACAACTTTTCGCATCCGGCAGCGCGTGCCTTTTCCACAATATTGCGTGCGTCATTGGGCGCGAGGAATTGCCCCTTCTTCACGTTCACAGCTCGGCCGGACCGCGCCGCCTCTGTAACAAGATCAGTCTGGCGCGATAGGAAAGCCGGAATCTGCAGGATGTCCGCCACTTCGGCTACAGCTTGCACCTGCGAGACATCATGCACATCGGTTAGGACCGGAACGCCTACCTCTTCCTTCACCTGTCGAAGAACATCCAGGCCAACCTCCATGCCCAAACCTCGGAAGCTTTTTATTGAAGATCGGTTGGCCTTGTCGAACGAAGATTTATATACAAATCCCAGACCCGCATCACGTGCTCGGCTGGCGCACTCCCTGGCCATCATCAGAGCATGATCCAGACTCTCGATTACGCAAGGACCAGCAATGATGGTCAGCCGGCCATCGCCGAAAGTAGCACTACCAACTTGAAAGGGTTTCATCTCCACATTATCAACAATCGTTTCAGTCACACCAAAGCAGCGAAGGATCGGTTCGTGGATCAGTTTGGGTTGCCGCAGATCATCCCGGAGGGACCCGAAAACACATTGAATCTGACCTCAAGCTCAAACTGACCCACTACCAAGGAGCGAGTCACTGGCCGCGGCTAAGCCGGGTTGCGTATGTCTAAAACGGTTTCTTGAGTATGCGCCCAACCTTCCTCAAGGCACTGCCGATCTTTGATCCTTTCTTCTTGTTTGCATTAGCGTTGGCATTGGCATTCGCCGGCGGCTTCTTCTCCTCCCGCCTGGGCGTAGGGGTCGGAGAAGGCGTCGGCGATGCAGAAGGAGAAGGCGTCGCCGCGTCATTGGATCCAGTTGTTAGTGTCGTGCTCGCGGAGCGAAGGGCCAAATAACCTATCCCGACCATCAATATTAGCGCCACCACTCCCGCAAGCAATAGCAACGGTTTTCTTCCTGCTCGTTCAAGTTGCTGGCCCAGTTCAATGCTGACACGTGGAAATGTCCGCTTGCCGGAGGATACCGACGCGGAATATGCCGGCCCTCCCGCCGAGTCTCTATTGGTCACGGCGGCAGCCAATGCCGGGCTGATCGCAGTCAGTTCACCTCCGCTCGAAGTAGCCGCCCGGTTCTCGCGCAAGCGTGAGATGTCGATAATGAGGCGGCCGGAAGGCGATTCCGTACCAACCTTGCGTAGTGCCTGGATGTCAGGAGCGCTCGTAGAGGCGGCATGCTCCAGCCCCAGCCGTTCGGCGGTGGCTAATAACTCCAAGCGAAATTCGGCAGCGTTCGCAGGACGATCCTCGGGCCGCTTCCTGAGGGCATGAAGTACTACCTCCTCAAGTGCCGGGGGAATAGACGTCACAAATTCACTTGGACGTCGGGGCGCTTCCGATGCATGCCTCATCGCGATCGACAGGGGAGTGGAGCCGGAAAAAGGCACGACTCCGCTGAGCATCTCATAAAGAATCACACCGAGACTGTAAACATCGGCAGCGGGCGTTAACTCGACGCCGTCACATTGTTCGGGCGACATATAGCGCGGTGTTCCGATCATCACACCCACTAAGGTGAGCGTCTTGGAATCGTCATCTTCGAGAGATTCCGCGGCAAGTTTCGCGATGCCAAAATCAAGTACCTTCACTACGGCCGGCACCTCGGAGTTTTGCACGATAAAAATGTTCGCAGGTTTCAGATCGCGGTGGATGATTCCGGCCTCGTGTGCTGCGGCCACAGCGGCAGCCGTTTGCAGCATCACCGCCACTGCGCGAGCGGTATCGAGCGGGGCTTCTTTCGCCAGCACCTCTCGCAGCGTGCGTCCCTCGAGCAATTCCATCACGATATAAACGTAACCATCGGATGTGCGCCCAAAATCTGTAACGCCCACGGCGTTTGTGTGTTGTAACCGACCCGCGGCTCTAGCTTCGCGACGGAAACGCACTTGTGCGGCTTCGTCTTCGACGAAACGCGGGTTCAACACTTTGACCGCAACTGGCCGGTCGATGAGCAGATGACGCGCGCGATAAACCGTGCCCATACCGCCCGCGCCGAGCCGCTTCTCTATTCGATATTTGTCGTCGAGCGTGTGGCCGATTAGCGGATCAACGGGCGTCTCAATGACTAAGGTCGAGTCCGCCTGCAGCAGCGAGTTGTCTTCCGGACAAACTTGCGTCTCGGTGGAATATTCCCGTCCGCATATTGGGCAGTGCAGCATATTTGGATTCGCGCCTTGGGAGATCGAGGCTCAGGAATTATCCCGCAAAATACGGTTATATGCACTTACCGGGAAGTCGGCGCGACTTATCTCGTAATAAACGAGATCGGCGCCGTAGTAAGAACCGTTCTTCACATACTTCATTCCGAGCTTTTCCATCACGTGCCGTGAGGCGGCGTTTTCCGGATAGGCAACTGCGACGATCCGCTCGGGACTCATATGCTGAAATCCGTATTCCAGACTCGCTCTCGCAGCCTCAGTCGAGATGCCCAGGCCCCAATGGGAACGCGCGAGTCCATAGCCAACTTCGATTTCAGGGGTTGTGTCGAGGAAATCGAGACCGCACCAGCCCAACAGTGTGGGATTGTTTTTAAACCTAACAGCCCAGTGCCCGAAGGCATGCGCTTGCCAACGGTTCAGGTGCTTCGTCAGTGCCGCCAGAGCCTGCGCTCTCGAGGAGGGCACGCCGGTGATGAACCTCATCACCTCGGGATCGGAACGAATCAGGAAGAGATCGTCGAGGTCCTCGAGGGTGAACACTCGCAGATGCAGCCGTGGGGTTTCAATCTCGACTTTGATGCGGTGACCTCTTAGTCGGCGCTGGTAACGCTTACGCGTTCGTGAATTGTCAACTCAGGCGCGTCATTCTTATCCATTGCCGTTTCATTATGCAGGCGATTCTCGTATGCGGCCCGCACAAACGACGCGAAAAGAGGATGCGCGTCGAGTGGCTTCGATTTGTACTCAGGATGAAATTGACAGCCGAGGAACCAGGGATGGACGTCGCGCGACAGTTCAATTATCTCTACGAATTTCTGGTCAGGTGATACCCCGCTAAAGATCAAACCGGAACGCTCGAGCGGTTCACGAAACTCAGGATTGAATTCGTAGCGATGACGGTGTCGTTCGCTGATTTCGTCAGCGCCCCCGTACACTTCGCGCACCAGGGAATCCGGTGCGAGTTTGCACGGCCAGGCGCCCAGGCGCATGGTCCCGCCCAATTCTTCGACGTCGACCAGATCTCGCAGCTTGAAGATAACGGGGTAGGGCGTGTCGGCATTGAACTCGGTCGAGTGGGCATCCTTGAGACCGCATTCGATCCTGGCATACTCAATACATGCCGTCTGCATTCCCAGGCAAATTCCGAAATACGGCGTGCGGCTTCTTCGGGCATAGGATATCGCGCGGATCATTCCCGCAACTCCACGCTTGCCGAAGCCGCCAGGAACAAGAATGGCGTCGAAGTCGCGCAAGCGGGATTCATAGTCATCGTCCATGAGCCCTTCTGACTCAATCCATTTCACACTAACGCGAAGTTTATTCGCTACTCCTCCGTGAGTCAGTGCTTCACGGAGTGATTTGTAAGAATCTTCGAGCTCCACATACTTGCCGACGATCGCAATGGAGGTTTCTCCACCGGAAGGTTCCCGAATAGTTCCCACCAGGTCGCGCCACTGGGCCAGCTCAGACTGAGAAGCGCGCGAACCAAAACCGAGCTGCGTGACTATCAGCTCATCCAGCCCTTGTTCATGAAATGCGAGCGGCACGTCATAAATTGTGTCCACGTCCATTGCGCTGATTACAGCCGATTCTTTTACGTTACAGAACAATGCAATCTTCGACCTTAAATCGTGGGATAGCGGTCTCTCTGATCTGCATAACAGCACATCGGGAGCGATACAAATCTCTCGCAGATCACGAACTGAGTGTTGAGTTGGTTTAGTCTTTAGCTCACCAGCGGCGGCGATGAAAGGTACGAGCGTGACGTGAACAAAAAGGGTATTCCCTGCCCCCTCTTCGTTACCCATCTGGCGAATGGCTTCGAGGAAAGGCAAAGATTCTATATCACCGACCGTGCCGCCAATCTCAACGATGACTGCATCCGGCTGGTTCTTTTCAGCAACCGAACGCACTGCGGCCTTGATCTCATTTGTGATATGAGGAATCACCTGAATCGTTTTGCCGAGATAGTCGCCACGTCGTTCTTTCTCGATCACGGAAAGATAGATCCGGCCTGTGGTCCAGTTGTTTGCCTGGGATAAGTGAGCATGGGTGAAGCGCTCGTAATGGCCCAGATCAAGATCTGTTTCGGCGCCGTCATCAGTAACAAATACTTCGCCGTGTTGAAATGGAGACATGGTCCCTGGGTCCACGTTGATGTAAGGATCCAGCTTAATCAGGGCAACCTTCAACCCGCGCGCCTCCAACAGACACCCGATCGAAGACGCCGCCAGCCCTTTCCCTAAGCTCGAAACCACTCCGCCGGTAACAAAAACATATTTGGGCATCTGTTCTCCCTCGCACTCTGCAGCTTCGAGTTCAAGCCCTAGCTTGCTGCTTACCAAACAACAACCTTAAGGTTGAACTCTCAACTGCGCCCTTCTCACCGAGCTGCGTGCCTCTCGCCGATATTGGTTTAGATTTCTTTGTTCTCAGTGTCTCCCGCTTCGGGTCCATCGCCGGATTCTTGTTCGCCGTTGTAATAACCTTGCTTGAAGTCTTCCTGAACCTCCATAGCTTTCCCAGCGGCAGGGTCCAGCATTTTCTGCAGCCCTGACATCCCGGCGCTCAGCAAGCTCGGGGCTTCGTGAGCGCGCTTCTCAAACTCCTCAGTCGTCACGTCATACGGTCTGCTTAGGTGCGACAGCCCCCACAACCCGCAGATGATAGGAAACGCGATTAATCCGACTCCAATCCAATCGCTCATTGTTTAGTTATCCCGTTAATCCTGCAGCCGAGACTTAAAGCGCTCGACAGCAAACTCCAAATGTTCCTTCTGAATCAACGCCCTGACGCGCTCGAGATCTTCGCTGGTGTCAACTCCAATTGAGGGAGTGGAAGCTTTAATCGCCTTGATCTTCACACCACGCTCGAGTGCGCGCAACTGCTCCAGGCATTCTACTCGCTCCAGGTCCGATTGCGGCCACCTGGTGAACTCCAGCAGTACTTCCTTGCGGAAGACATATAAACCCGTGTGCTTACGAAATTGGCCAAGCAGACCGGGCTCGTTACGAAGTGCGGTCTCAAGTGTCAAATGTTTTCGCACGGCCTCACGAGGATAGGGTACCGGCGACCGCGAAAAATAAAGGGCACGCCCCGAATTATCCAGGACAATCTTCACCACATCCGGATTTAGAACATCCGCCGCTGTTCCGATCGCTTCCCACGTCGTAACGATCCCTACACTTTCGTCGTTACTCGCTTCAATTGCTCGTTCGATAGTCTCGGCTGAAATAAGAGGCTCATCGCCCTGGAGGTTGACAATGATATCGGCGCCCTCCAACGTCTCCGCCACCTCCGCCAGGCGATCTGTTCCGCTTGCATGATCGGCCCGCGTCATCACGGCTTCGCAACCGGCCGATCGCACAACAGCGACAATCCGTTCGTCATCGGTAGCCACGATTACCCGAGCGACGTTCCGCGCTTCCATCGCGCGCTCGGCAACCCAACAAATCATTGGCTTGCCGTTGATTTCTAGAAGCGCTTTGCCAGGCAGACGAGTGGACGCAAAACGCGCGGGGATTAATACAACTGCCTTTATTTGGGGATTTGTTTGGGAGTTTGGGCCCGTAGGATTCACGGGACAACAGGTTAACTCGGGGCGCCTGAGGTGTCAACGATCCACCGATACAGGTAGCAGCGCGTATTACAGAACCGAGTAGCTTTGCTCGTCTGCGACGAGCAGATAACGAGATGAAACTCAAAGAGCGACATTGCTAAGATAAGCAGGCTTACAAGTCGCGAAGGCCGTCACCGCACTGGTGTTTGGTTTTGCCCGTAACCGAGTTTGGTCTCAGGGGTTGGTGTCGATAACGCTGGTGAATTATCTACTCCCATTGAGTGGCTAATATCCCGTTAAGAAGAATACAAAAAAAAGCTCCCCTGCGCTTGTAAGCAAATCGCAGTGAAAATGTCCACTCAAGGAGCAGCGCAATGAGCAAACGCAGGAAGAGAGCACAGTCAAAAAGTTTCAACCTCCAGAGTCTGCCAAAGCAATTGCAACACATCAACCTCACGGCCGCAGGTGTCGATCGGGTCTGAGCGACATATGGTGGCGGTGCCCGAAGGCCGCGCTGAAACTGCGGTGCGGGAGTTTGGAACCTTCACTGGCGATCTTATTGCCCTGGCTGATTGGCTGCAGCAGTGTGGCGTCACTACGGTAGCCATGGAATCGACCGGAGTTTATTGGATCCCGTTGTTCGAATTACTTGAACGCCGCGGTTTCGAAGTAAAGTTGGTCGATGCACGTCACGTTAAGAATGTCACGGGACGCAAATCGGATATTCTCGATTGCCAATGGATCCAGCAACTGCACACCTACGGTCTGTTGGCCGGCGCGTTTCGACCTGCGGATGAGATCTGTGTCTTGCGCAGCTACCTGCGGCAGCGCGAGATGCTCACTCAAACTGCCAGCATGCATATTCAGCATATGCAGAAAGCGCTACAGCAGATGAATCTGCTGTTGCACAATGTAGTGTCCGACATCACCGGGGTCACGGGGATGAAGATCATCAAGGCGCTCCTTGCCGGTGAGCGCGATCCTCAGGTGCTGGCAAGCCACCGCGACAAGAAATGTCACAATGACCGGGCGACGATAGCTAAGTCACTGGTCGGCAACTATCGGACAGAGCACCTGTTCGCGCTGCGTCAGGCGGTAGACCTTTATGAGATCTACCAAAACAAGATTGCCGATTGTGATGAGGCGATCGTCAAACAGGTCTCAGCGCAACCGGACCTTACCGACGAACCGTTTTTTGAAGGGCAGCTGTCAGCAAGGTGTGTGCTTTTTCAAACGTTGAAGGCGGGGTATCATCGACCAGCCACCCAATGCGAGTCTTTTACACACCTAATTACTACGCTGACATTGGCGACGGACACATCTTTCCTATACGAAAGTTCGAGTTGGTGCGGGACAGACTTTTGGGAGAAGGTACCTTGCGTCCAGAAGATCTGATTGAGCCCGAGCCTGCTTCAATGGCAGACGTGCGCCTGGTGCATACGGAAGACTACGTCTCACGCTTGTGCGCAGGTACCCTGAAAGACAGCGAGTTGAGACGGCTCGGATTGCCGTGGTCGGAATCGCTAGTGCGGAGATCCTTTTTCGCCGTAGGCGGAACGATCGGCGCGGCCTATGCGGCGCTGGAAGCAGGGCTTGGTTCCAATTTAGCCGGTGGAACCCATCACGCCTTTCCCGATCGCGGCGAGGGATTCTGTGTGCTAAACGACATAGCAGTCGCGATTCACGTGCTTAGGCGCGATGGTCTTATCCACCGGCCTGCTGTTATCGACTGTGACGTGCACCAGGGCAACGGCACCGCGACGATCTTCGCGGACGACGGCGATGTGTTTACCTTCTCAATGCATGGCGCAAAAAACTATCCGTTGTTCAAAGCCCGATCGAGCCTCGATATCGAATTGGCAGATGGGACCGCGGATGAATCGTATCTCCAGACACTGGCCCATCACCTCCCTTTCGTGTTCCAGCATGACCCGGACATTCTCTTTTATCTGGGCGGCGCAGATCCCTTCGTGGGAGACAAGCTGGGCCGTCTGGCACTTTCAATTGAAGGACTACGAAGCCGAGACGAACTGGTATTAAAGGAGTGTTACCAGCGTGAGATTCCAGTGGTCACAGTAATGTCGGGCGGATACGGCGAGAATATCAGCGATACAGTTGAGATCCATTGCAATACCATTCGAAGCGGGAAAAAAATCTTCGAGAATCAGGCAGAAGTTTTTGGTCAGGGAAGGTCGAGGACAGAACGCAGATGAGAAAAGCCCGGGCCTGGCGCACGAGCTCTATCCGCAGGATAGTCCGCTTGATCGTATTAGTCGGGCTGGGCGTCGCCATCGGGTTTTTCGGGTACCAGCTAATTGTGCTTGCCCGTGTGGCCCGGCTGCGTTCCGAAAACCCCGCAAGTACGTCGTTGATTGATGCGAGGGCAGAAGAAAAGCGTTCCCGTGGGCAGGCACCCCGACGCACTCAGGTTTGGCTGCCTCTCGATCGGATTTCAGCAAACCTGCAACGTGCCGTGCTGGCGGGCGAAGACACAAACTTCGTGACCCATAATGGCTTCGACTACCAGGCAATTCAGAAAGCCTGGGACGAGGCCCAGCGTGCCGCAGCAAAAGAAGCGAAGACAGAAGGCGACAATGAGTCAGACTGGCTCCCTTACCTTCCCGACTTCAAACGTGGCGCCTCAACAATCACCCAGCAACTCGCCAAGAATCTATATCTGTCCATGGATAAGACTTTCATTCGCAAGGGTCAGGAAGCCATCATTACAGTCTTCCTGGAGCGCCTGCTCACAAAACGACGTATCCTTGAAATCTACTTGAACGTAATCGAATGGGGAGACAGTATCTATGGCGCAGAGGCGTCGGCGCAACACTACTTCCGCAAGTCGGCGGCCAGCCTAAGTACCAGCGAAGCGGCATTTCTCTCGGCAGTAATCCCTAACCCGCGCACGGTTTTTAATCCGAAAGTGAATCCGCGGCGCGTTGCGCGACGGCAACGAATAATCTTGCGCGGTATACCTTACGTTAGATTACCTTAGGGTGTTTTCTGATTACTGGAGCCTCCAGACAAAGAGGGGTCGGTCTTAGCGCGGCTCGAGCCGGCTGGCTTGTTCTCGGCGAAGGAATCGAAGAAGCGACGCGAGTTCGGATCATCGGACGGGCCAAAGAAGAAAGCAGCGGTGAGATACAGTTCTCGGACGTTGTTAACAACTCGGGTGTAGAAGCGGGCTCTTCCGGGTATCGTGCACCCACTGAGATCATACTGCCTTCCCGCGTACCCACTAGCTGAAAAGTCTCGATCCAGATCCGGATAGCATTTGAAGGTGGTACCCAATTTTTGCCAATCGCTCTGTATTCCGCCAACCAATCCTCTGATCGCTCCCTCCATTATCTCTGCGTCCGACTCCCCTGCGTTTGGGCCCGTGGAAGACACGACCACATAGGTTGTCTGGTCAAATCGGCCCAGGTAAATATTCGAATCTACGACACGTCCATCTGCCAGTAGTACTTTGGTTGAGCGCTGGGTGCCAGCTCCGGGCACGAGCATGGAAGCCTTCGCGTCAGGCTGGGTTAATCTGATCCACCTTGAGTCCGAACTTATGGGTACTGCCTCCGAGGAACCCAGCGAAAACGTGCCGGTGCCCGCGAACGAAGGCGAGAGGCTTTCACTGGTCAGTCCAGACTTCTTGTTCCTTTGGTCATCTGGCGTAATCCGAACACTTGGGCTCAACCTGGAGAGCTCGCCCAACCGCCGGGCCTCCTTGAACTCCCAGGGCGGGAGGGGCTTCGGGTCTTGCCAGATTCCGCGATGCTCAGTTCGCGCGGCAAGCTCGCAGGCCGCGTACGTCTGGCGCTGGCTCTCGCTAAGCATGGTATCAAAAGTTCTGTCGTACCAGGCGACACCATCACGGATCATCTGAGCGCCAACATCCGTCTCTTTCAGGAAGACCTTGCCCACGATCAGGGCGTTGTCGCCGAGACCTGAGTATTCGACTACCACGAGCTTGTTTAGAATCAGATCCGACAAGTGTTGTCGGGAGACATCCGCGTACGCCTGTTGTTTAGCAGGCGCATCAATCCCCATCAAGTGAACCTTAAGAGGGCGCTTGAGACAGATAATCGTAATCGTGTCACCGTCGTCGATCTCCGTGACGGTGCCGAACAACGTACCGGCAGTCGCTGAACAGGAAACAAGAAGAAAAAAGGCCAGGGTTAAGAAAGCCTGGCGTATATAGTGAGAGAAACGCATTACAAAATGTCTCCGGACTTTGTAAGTCTGCAAGACTACAAAACGAATTCCTTGGCTAGCTGAAGTTCTGCCTTGCGCAGTTCGTAACGACCGCGGCCTAGATTGCCTCCGGGACTAAGTGCCAGAACAACGAAGTAGTCGCGTCCTAGCAATCTCATCATGACAGTTGCGCTGTCGAGCGAAACCACCAGCTCCTTGAGACTTCCCAGGCCAATGTCGTTCCCAGTTCGCTGGGCACTTCGTACGAGAGAAGTAAACTCAGCTGCTGCGTCATCGAGATTAGCTTCGTTGCCGGCCTCGCCGATTACCTTCTCGACTGCAATACCGTCGAGACCCATGATGAGCGCACCGAGACTTCCCTCGGTGCGCTCAATGATGCTTTCAAGTAGTATTTTGAACATTCCAAACCTTCCTTACGGGCGTGTGCCACCCAAGGTGCCAGGCCGTGCCGTCGGGGCTCCCTGAGCTGGAGTATTAGGCGTCGGAGCACTCAACCCCTGCGGTGTTTGTGTCTGGGGCCGGTACTGATCCTGCTGTAACTGAGTGGGAGTTGGAGTATTGCTTTGTGGATTGCCCAACGGAACGGGCTGCGGAATGGTTGTGATGCGTGGTCCTGCGCTGGCAGCACCCGGCAGCGGACGGCCCTGGTAGTCAGGTCGATAGATGCGCGGAGTGATAAAGAAGAGGATTTCACTGTTGGACCGTGTCACCAACTTACGTTTGAAAAGATTACCGATCACGGGGATCGAAGCCAGACCAGGCGTGCGTTGCCGGTTCTCGCTTTCCGTGTCAGCCAACACCCCGCCCATCACAGTAGTGCCACCGTCGGGAACCAACACTTCAGACTGCATGCGCTGGGTGTCGATGCCGGGAACGCCACCGACGGCGATACCAGTATTGATGGTGTTGTTTTCAATGGTTACGCGAAGAATCACCGTACCAACGTCCGTTATCTGCGGCGTGATGGACAAGCGCAAAGGAACTGAGACGAAAGTTGTAGTCACAACTGCCGTTCCACTCGCAGCTTGAGTAGTCTGCACAGGAATTTGCGAACCACTCTCGATTTGCGCGGGCCGATTGTTCAGAGCAGTCACACGCGGTGTGGCTACCGTCTTGGCTGTGCCTCTTGTTTCAGCAAGAGTAATAAGCGCGCTGATCTGAGCGGTGCCGAAGATTCCGGTCGTCAAACCAATCACCGTGGCTGCCGCCGTGGCCGCCAGGGAATTAATCGGCTGGGGCGTACCCACTAGTCCACCGAAAACCCCCCCGGGTACTGGCCCGGAGTCAGGGGGACTCGCAGGCAGCGATGAGATGTTACCCAATCCTCCACGGCTGGCGTTAATGACGCCGGCGGAAAGCTGGGCACCCAGGTCGCGACTGAAGTTGCGCGTGGCGATGACGATGCGAGTCTCGATTTCAACCTGCGGTTCAGGCTGGTCCAGAATCGCAACCAGTTGGCGGATGGCCCCAATGTTCTCACGAACGTCGGTGATGATGAGCGTATTGCTACGACCATCGACTTCGATCGAGCCGCGACGAGACAGCCGGCGCGAAATGATCGGCAGTAGACCTTGATCGCCGCTGCCGCCCGTGGCATCGCCGCCTGCGCCGCCACTAAAACTCAAGTTTGTGGCGCCGCCCGAAAATGCTCCGGTCGAACCGGCAGCCTGGGCCAGAGTTCCAGAAGCGCGAGCGTAGTTTAAGCGGATGAATTCCGTGACCAGAGGAGAGGCGTCAAGTCGTGAGTCGTCAATTACCCTCTGGGTTTGAGCCTCGGTAGCGAGCACTTGCGTGGTAGCCACGCGTAGAATGCTGCCGCTGGTTTCGATACCGAGACGATTCGCTTTGAGTACGGAGTCAAGAGCAACATTCCAGGGGACGTCTTGCACGTTAACGGTCACCGGCACTGCACCCACGGAAGAGTCGATCACAAAATTAACGCTATACTGTTCTGTAATGTAGTTGAGTATATCGCGAATGTCGGCGTTAACGACGTTAAGATTGATCGGCTCTCCGACGAAACCGGGCTGGCCATACTGCCGCCCTTGTTCCGACTGGGTCATCCGGTCGGCTGAAGGAGCGATGCGCAATCGAGGGGTCGGTGAAGGCGAAGCTTGAGGCTGCTGAAGCATCGCCGGATCCTGGGGACCAGTGCTTTCCACTTTCCCGCTGATGCCCGCGGCGACAGACCGATTTTTCGTTTCAGCCAGACCGCTGGTACCAAAGAGGCACAAAACCAGCAGGACGAGCGCAGTCCCTGGTATGGCTGTAATATTTCGAAGCTGATAAAACATCTTTCCCTCCTTAAGGGAATTTCTGGAAGATACCGCCACGCGCTACGCTCATTTGCTGTCGCAATTTAAGCGCGCGCCGCACCTGCGGGAACGTCCGGTTAATTGTCAAAACTGCGCAAATTGAGGCCATCCGATATTGCTTGAGAAAGCCTTATGCGCGGCGGGAAACGGTTGGACTAGTTTGAAGTACAACTGAGTCGCAACCAGGACTTTATTGGGGCCTTGCAGCGGCGGCGGGCTGCTCTGAGCTTTTATCCGACTCTGCAAGCGGAAGACTAGCAGGGGCCGTTTTCGCAGCGGACATCAAATTCACCGCGCTTGGTTGCCGCAACGCCTTGACTTCGACTGACCGTTCGCGTCGTCCGTCGCTTAGAACAATTTCGCGACGAAAGACCAGGCGGTTGTCTTCTATGGCTACCAACTGGCCATCATAAAAGCGTTCGCCGGGGTAGATGACATAGGACAATTTGATCGGTGTTGCCTCTACTATTGCTGCGTAGCCACGGGGCGTGCGCGAAATTCCAACTATTTCCATTTCGCTAAGCAGCAAAGCCGTGGTTGGCTTCGGGGCGACCATGCGAGCCTTCATAGCGGCCACTTTTTGAGCTTTGTATTGAGCTATCCGCTCCTGAATTGAGGGTGCCCAAACCTTCTTGATCACCTTTGCAGATGCACGGCGAGGTTCAAACTTTCTGAAGGGGTCGCGACCACCCTCGCGAACGCGCCTGGTGGCGGCTGGTTTAGTATTGTTAGTGTCCTGGGCGTGAGTGGTTGCTACGAACCTCACGTTGCCAACCGAGATTCCAAGTACGATACCTGCGAGGCTGTATCTGATTATCTTTATAGAGTTCATCATGGTTTACTTTCCTTGCCGCTTAAGTTCGGATGATAGCTAAAGTCTATTTGGCAGCCGGCGGCGGTTTCGGATTATTCTGCTTTTGCAGCTTCTCTGCCGATACGTAATAAGCCGTCAAATCAAACGTCGCATTTACAGTCTGATTTCTCGTCTGACTGGCGAGCTGCGTCAGTTCGAAATTCGTAATGGAAACGATGCGTTGATAGTGAGCAAGCTGTTCAAAAAACGCGCGTAGCGAAGCAAAAGAGCTAGTGACGTTGACTTCGATCTTCTTGCCGCTGTAGTTATTCTGCTGAACATCTTCCTTCGGCTGGAATTTCCTGAGCACGAGTCCATTGGTGCGGGCCCGATCCTGTAGGCCCTGCAACACCATGGTCAGCTCGCGTTGTTCGGGAAGCAGCGCCTTAAGTTCGTCATATTCTTCCTGTCTGGCAGCGTAGATCGCCCGAAATTCATTGAGTCGCTGGGAAGCAATCTGGGCCTGAGCGTTGCGCGGCAGCAGTTGCTGGATCTCTGCGTTCAAGGTGGCAGTCTCTTTCCGCATACCACTGGTTACGAAGTACCAGAAGGCGCCGTACATAAACACCGCAATCGCCGCGAAGACCACTAGCCGCAGGTACCAGGGCATCGTTTGAAGGTTACCAATTCTCATCTTGTTATTTCCTTCCCCAGAGGTGGTTGGGGTTTCTGTCAGTTTGCTCCGCCGTTACTTCTTCAAAGCAACTTGATTCGGGACGCTGTTGGCGGGTGCTCGTGCTGAGGCTCCTTCTGCGGAGGTCTTCGGCGCTGCGTAGCTGCACTTTACCGTGAAGGCCACAACTTCAGGGATAACGACAGCTACCTCGCCAGGAACCGATGCGGCTGCCTTCCCTGCCTGACGCTGTGTTTCGATATTGAGGTTGGTAAACAATCCGGCGGAGAATTCCAGACTCTGACCGAAACGAGTAACGGAATACTCGTTAGGTGATTCGCCCTTGATCGTCAGTTCACCGTTTTGCTGTTGAATACTTTGAAGGTAGAGCCCTGGTATGCTATCGAAGCGAGCCTTAATGTCGCGAAGAACCGCGCCTGGTCCCTGTTGAGACTCACGCAGCTTTTTGATCGCGTCGATACGGCCCTGGATGTCCTGACTCTTCTGCTCCAGTTCAGCCTGCTCCCGGTTGACGGCGAGCATCTGTTGATTGATACGACGCTGATTCTCCAGCTCATGTTCCGCAGCTTGGTGAGCTGACTTCGCGCTGACATAGTCGTAGCCGGCGCCGAGTACTAAGAGAGCGAATACAGTCACCGCCAAAAGAAGCGTCTGTACGCGCGGACTCGATACTTTGTCCTCGACCATGGCGGCCCCGCTGGGCCGATCCGTAACCGACTCAAGTAGATTGATTCTTATCATGCTGCATCAACTCCTCTAAGCGCGAGACCAACGGCGACGGCCATTTCGGAAATAATCTCTCGCATATAATCAGGATCGAACTTTCTCGAATCCACCTGTATCTGCCGGAACGGATCAAAAACTTCGACCGGAATCTCGAAACGGTTCGCCAGGTATTCGGCAAGACCGGGAAGCTTTGAACCGCCGCCCGCGATCAGTATCTTCTGAATAGCTTCGCTATTCTCCCGTGCGGTAGCTCGATAGTAGTCCATCGTCTTCCGCACTTCTAAAGCCAGAATGTCTGAGACCGTTTCTATGATGGGCTTGATCGGACGCGCTTCGACCTCTTCCGGCAGCGGGTATCCGCGCTTGACGGCTTCTGCCTGTTCAAAGGTGAGACCCAATTCCTTCTGTAACAGGCTCGTGTACTGGCTGCCTCCAACGGATGCGTCGCGCGCAAACACTGAACGAGCCCCGTTGAGGATGTTGATATTCATCGTGGCCGCGCCGATGTTCAAAAGCGCAACCACCTGGCCGGTCTGGGGCTGATAATTCAATTCGTAACAATTTTGCAGGGCACACGCGTCAACATCGATTATGACGGGTTGTTTACCGGCGAGTTGAATCGCCTGTTTCACGTTGGCTATCTTGTCGCTCTTGCAAGCCGCCATCAGAACCTGGATGGAGTCAGAGGTATTGCCCGTGAGCTGGTAGTCGAGGTTAACGTCCGCGATGTCGAAAGGAATGTGCTCCTCCGCGTGCCAACTGAACGATTCGCGCAGTTCCTCTTCGCTCATTTGCGGAAGAACAATGTTCTTCACGATCACCGAGTGACCGCTCACGCCCGCAGCAACTCTTGGAGTCTTAATCTGATGCTCGGTAAATATGCTCGCTATCACGTTCGAGACATTATTGAGCTCCATGATCTGGCCGTCGACAATCGTGTCCGGCTGGAGGTTCTCGAAACCAAGGTTCAGCAGGTGCAGGCTGTTGCCCTTCTTTTGAAGTTCAACTGCCTTTACGGAACTGGAACCAATGTCGAGTCCCACGAGGCTCTTTTTGACTTGTTTGAACATATCTATTTATTCCTCACAACGGAGAGAGCACGCATCCGGTTCCGTCGGCGTAAGCGGGCACGAGCTTTTCGCGCCCTTGTTTGGCGGGTACTCACAGGTTTCGATCGGCTAAAGTTGATGGGGGGTTTCAACTGGCGGTGTCCTTACCGAGCGCACTGGCTCGAGGCGAAGTAACTTAGAGGTGTCTGAGTTAAGCGGATTTCGGCGGAAGCGGCTTGCTTGGGGAGCCAGGAGTAAGAAATGAAGCCTGTGCTTCGGAAACCCGGCCAAGTTGAGAGGCCCTACTGAGCCCCAACTCCCGTAGGCTTTGCGACCTTCGCTCACGCGAAGTGTGCCTTTATCGTTTGACTTCAAAGAGGAGCGGAATATGGCTGGACACTCTCCGCTATAGAGGAATTACTGGCGAGCATCTCTGACGGGCAGTATGCCCTATCCGCCGTCAGGAGGGAGATTACCTTACGTGCCCAACAATGTCAACTGCTAATTTAACGCGTTTAACCTAAGCAGCAACTGGGGTAAGGTCCCCTGGAAGACGAGACTCGGGAACATTTCAGTGCCCTTTCTGGAAGGGTAGCGTCCGGCTTCCAGGTAGCACCCTCCTGGTTGCATAAGAAGCGGCGGGCTCAGTCGGGGAATCACTGTGTTCCCGGCACCACAGGCATTTTCACTTTAACCGTTTTAGCGGGGATCCCTAAGGCGATGTGATAGGGGTCCACATCCTTCGTTACGACGGCACCTGTGCCTATCATCGCGTGATCACCTATGTTGGTTCCGGCGAGCACCGTCGCGTGATAAGTAATCCTTGCGCCATTACCAATGCGGGTCGCGCG
>JACCUI010000260.1 GCA_013811945.1 Pyrinomonadaceae bacterium
TGGATCCGGCGAAGGATGTCGATGGTTTTCATCCTATGAACGTGGGACGCCTCGCACTGGGCCGGCCGATCTTTGTGCCTTGTACGCCGGCAGGAATTGTCGAACTCCTTACTCGCAGTGAGATTCCCATTCGCCGCGCAAACGCTTGTGTTGTGGGTCGTAGCCAAATCGTCGGCCGCCCGATGGCCCAGCTTCTCATCCAGAATGATGCAACCGTGACGATTTGCCACTCACGAACGCAGGAGCTCAAATCCGTGACGACGCAAGCTGACATACTCGTGGTCGCCATCGGTCGCCCCGGGTTAATCGGAAGGGACTACATTAAAGCAGGAGCGACAGTTATAGATGTGGGAATGAACAAGATCTCCGAGGAAAATGTGGCTCGCGAGCTCTTCGGTGACGAGGCAGAGCGAAGATTGGAGATCATCAAGAAACGCGGCTACACGCTCGTCGGTGATGTGCACCCCGCCGAAGCAGACGAGATAGCGGGACGCCGCACGCCAGTACCTGGCGGAGTCGGCTTGCTCACCGTTGCGATGCTGATGCGAAACACGGTTAAGGCCGCGCGGCTCCGGAGAGGCTAATCATTGCCGATTGCAATTGCCAAATGCCGATTTAAAGAATGGATTGGTCTTTCGCAATGCATCTTTGGCCTATGGAGTAGTTTGTCTGCTCCTGGGAAGGTTGCGGAGGCGACGCTCACCATACAGAGGTTAGAGACTCGATGGACTTTCTTCCAATCGGCAATTGGCAATTGGCAATGACAATGCTCCGCATTGGCTTAACAGGATCGATTGGGGTAGGGAAATCGTTCGTTGCCGGTGTCTTGGCCGAGCTCGGCTGCCACGTGTTAGACGCGGATCAGGCAGCCCGAGAGGTGGTGGCTCCGGGTTCTGCCGGGCTGTCGGCCGTCGTCGGAGCTTTCGGCGAGGGCGTCCTCCATGAAGATGGAACGCTGGATCGACAACAGCTCGGTTCTCTGATCTTTGCCGACCATCGCCAGCGCCACCTTCTAAACTCGATACTTCATCCATACATCATCGCACTGCAGGATGAACAGTTGCGCGAATGGGAGGCCATCGATCCGGAGGGTATCGCCGTGGTTGATGCAGCCCTGATGATTGAGTCGGGCGGCTTCAGACGCTTTGACAAGTTGATTGTTGTACACTGCCGACCGGAAGTTCAGATAAGACGTTTGATGGTTAGAGATAAGCTGACTAGGGAGGAAGCGCTGAAACGAATCGATGCCCAGATGCCGCAGGAAGAGAAACAGAAGTTTGCCGATTACCTGATCGACACATCCGAAGGGTTTGAAAGCACCCGGAAGCGCACCGGCGAGGTCTATGAAGAGTTGCGCCGGGTTGAGAGCAAGATTTAGGGCAGTGCCTGCTGGAAACAAGTCCGCGGTTCTCTGGTGCCTTAGCAAGATTGCGACCAGGACAAACGATCCACGAAACTACACCAAGGAGCACGAAGTCTTGTTCGTGCCATTTAGGTGTGATTTCGTGGATCGTGCTTCCTAACGTAGTACACTAGATCAGACAATCATTGATCTGAGTTAACAATGGAGATAGTTCCCCACATAGAAAGAAGAGCCCAGACGATCGTCGCAGGACTGTTGCTCGTGGTTTTGTCAATTGCTCCCATTGGTTGTTTCGTTGATGAAAGCTACCAGCCTTATTACGGACGCGTTGTAGTGCGAAGCAGTCAGGACTTTCGCTGGATAGATGGAGGTCTGCCGCAAACTTTTGATCCGGCATTCGCCGCGGCGCCGCCCGACACCGATCTGGTCAGGGCAATCTTTGAAGGACTGACTGACTACGATCCGCGAACCCTGGCTCCCGTACCAGCCGTTGCCACCCGCTGGGAATCGCCCGACGATGGGCGGACGTGGACCTTTCACCTTCGAGAAGATGCTCGCTGGTCAAATGGCGAGGCCGTCACGGCGAAGGACTTTGTTGATTCATGGCAGCGCACGGTGAAGATTGGAGATCTGGCCCCGCACACGAACCTTCTCAGCAACATACAGGGAGCCCGGCCAACGTCCGCTGCTGAGCGGCCGGCCACCAAGGGCCAGAGGGGCCGTCAGAATCAAGAATCATCAGCCGCCGCCAAACTAAGGCGCGATTCAAGACGGTTCGGCGTTGAGGCTGTTAGCGCTCGACAATTGCGGGTTCGCTTACAATCGCCCGATCTGAATTTTCCGGCGCTCGTCGCACATCCGATCTTTCGTCCCGTAAAACTGACCGATGAAGACACGCTGCAACGAATTGGACCACTAGGACTCGTTTCAAATGGCGCTTTCATGCTGGCCAAGAGTGGGACCGATCGAGTGCTGTTGGAGCGAGCGCGAAATTACTGGGACAAGAACGAGGTAAAACTCGAACGCGTTGAGTTTGTAGGCGCAAAGAATTCGGAAGCAGCCCTCACCGCATACCGAGCAGGGGAAGTGGATGCCGTTACCAATTCCGCTTTCGAGCCCCTCGCCCTTAAACTCCTCGCGCCCTACAAGGACTTCAGGCGAGAGACCTACGGAGCAATCACTTACTATAGCTTCAATCTGTTGCATGAGCCGTTTGATGATGTCCGAGTGCGCGAGGCCCTGGCCATCGCCATCGATCGGGATCGTCTATCTCAGGATGAGTTGGGAGGAGCCACAGAGCCGGCGAAGAAGTTTCTACCCGAAGCGATGGCCGGTTCGAAAGAGGTAGTGGCAAAAGCAGAGTTGCTGGAGAAAGATATCGAACGAGCCCGAAAGCTGCTCGCCGAAGCGGGTTTCCCAGACGGCGATGGGTTCCCGACGGTGAAGCTGCTGATAAACCGCAACGAGCAGCAGAAGCAGGTGGCGCAATCGATTGCCTCGATGTGGCGAAGCGTACTGAACATCCAAACCGAAATAACCATAAAACCCTGGGACGAGTATGTGGCGGCGATGCGGGCGGGCGAATACGATATCGTGCGGCGCGGAATGGTCATGCAGACAACGGATGAGCTGACAAATATCCGCGCGCTGTTTCGCCAGGACTCGCAGTCGGCTGAATCCGATGCTACGGATCAGACAGGCGGATCGGCTAGCAGTTCTTCTGTCGCAAATGGTGAGCGTTCGGCGGACCAGACGCCCCCCATCCAACAGCCAATCCAGTCAGAGACCGATGCCCTGAATGAGTTGAGAGCAATTCCACTATATTTCGCGTCTTCCTATGCTCTGGTAAAACCTTACGTATCCGGCTTCGACTCGAACGTTCTGGATATGCCATCCCTGAAGCATGTGCGCATCAACACCAATTGGCGTGAGCCAAGGGCAGCCGATTTGTACCCGCTCAAATGAGGTTTTGGAATACTCAAACTCGTCGATTCTCAAAAGGACGGTTTCAGCTCCGCTATCTTGGGGGTTAGGAGGGGCAAGCACAGCGCGCTCTCGCTCAAGATCCACAGCTCCCACCCTGTATTATCAATTCAACACCAGCAAATTTGCAGGTTAGCTTCGCAGCCCGCCGAAGCGGCGAGCAAATATCAACTTAGAAACTTTTTAGCCTGTAATAAAATCAACAACTTACAGGCAAGTTTCTAAAGAGAAGGTGGGCAAAGGAAGCGCGCCCCCGCTCCAGCGTAGCGTCATTAACGTTGTTTCTGTTAAGAGGAGACGAAACCGAATCTGCATAAAGGAACTCAGCGGTTTCTAGCCAGCGAAGGACGCTACGCTGGAGCGGGGGCGCGCTTCGCTTTGCCCACCTTCCCAACCGGCGAATCTCCTGTGCTTGAATCTGTTAACCCAGAGTTAAGTGGCAGCTACAGTCTCTTGATCAAAGCATTTCCGCATGTTAACTTGCCCGAGCTGCTGGGAAGATAAACCTCACTGTCGATCCTCAGACATTTGGTAGAATCATTGTGAAGCGGACGTTGGCTCCTAACCAAGGGAAAAGATCATACATGGCCCGGATCTACGTCAAACGAGTCAAACAAGCGATTGCCGGAGTTGTCGTCGGTATACTCCTTTTCACCGCGATCTCGTGTCGCGTGTCGGCCACAAATGAAGAGTTCTTCGGTCGAACAGTTCCACCAGAGCGGAACATCCTGCGATATGTAAACGGCGGCGAGCCGGAGTCGATCGATCCGGCGATTAGTTCCGGTCAACAAGAAGCGCGTATCTACATGGCACTCTTCGAAGGACTTGTCGAGTATGATCCGAAGTCTCTCGATGCGATTCCCGGGATAGCCGAGAGTTGGGATGTGAACAACGACTCATCGGAATTTGTCTTTCACTTGCGCAAAAACGCGCGCTGGTCTAATGGCGAACCGATCAATGCCCATGATTTTGTCTATAGTATCCGAAGGTCCCTCACGCCCGAAGTTCAATCCCGTTCGGCGGGTCTGGCGTATCCCATTAGGTATGCCGAGGCTTTTAATGCAGGCGCCATGTTTGTCCGTGACCCCGCCAGCAATCAATTTCTTTTAAACAAAGACTTTGCCGGCGATAAGCTAGCTGCGGAAGCGCTTAGCCAGAAACCTTTGGGGACGAACGAACGAGAATATGAATCAACCGCTGCCGATCCAACGGCGGATCGGGAGACGCCTTTTCACCAGTTTATGCATTCACCTGACAGGCTTGTCCTTCCCGGTGCTGAGAAAGCTCGCACCAAGTTACTCGAGAGTAATCCCAAGTTGCAGTCGGCTGTGGCTGGTAAAGAACTGGTAAGAGTAAGGGCTGAGGATGTGGGTATCGAGGCGGTTGGTGACTACAGAGTGCGTATCTCTCTTTCTGAATCTGTGCCTTACTTCACCGAACTGGTAGCCCATCAGATCTTTCGTTTGGTGCCACGGAAAGTGATCGAAAAGTATGGCGCCAGGTGGACCGACGCGGCGAATATCGTAACCAGTGGCGCCTTCAAGTTGAAATCATGGGAGCCATACAGTGAAGTGGTGGTCGAGCGCAATCGGATGTACTGGGATGCTGCGAGCGTCGGTCTTGATGAGATCCATTTTTACACCTCCGCTGATCACCCTACCACCATGAATCTCTACAAAGTGGGTTCGGCAGACGCGGTCGTGAACCACTCTGTGCCCAATGCCTGGCTGGATGTCGTCCGTCCGAAGAAGGATTACATGGACGCCGCAGAGGCCGCGATTACCTACATTCTCATCAATGTAACTCAACCGCCGATGAACGACCTCAGAGTTCGCAGGGCGTTCAACATGTCCATCGACAAGATCAACTATTCCAAGGCCAAGAAGATCACGAAGCCGCTGTCTGCCTTTACCCCTGAGGGTATTTTTGTTGGTTATCCACAACCGAAAGGCGAGGGTTTTGATCCTGGGGCGGCCAGGAAGTTATTAGCCGAAGCAGGTTATCCGGTTACCCAAAAACCCGATGGAACTTTCCAGTGCGAGAACTTTCCCGCTGCGGAGGTCAGGTTTGCATTCGCGACTCACTCGTCCAGTAAAGCTCTCGCGGAGTTTATGCAAGCGCAATGGAAACAGAATCTCGGGATCACTGTGATGTTGAGTAATATGGAGTCCAAGACCTATATGGCTGCCCGCTCGAAGCTGGATTATAAGGGTTTTGCCCTGGGTATTTGGGGCGCCGACTACATGGATCCGACTACTTTTCTGAATATCTTTCGATCGCGCGGCGGGGACAATGGCAGTGGTTGGTGGGACCAGAAATACGTAGATCTGCTAGAAGAAGCGAATCACACCATCGACGCCCAGAAGCGTTATGCCTTACTGGCCAAAGCTGAGAAACACATGTTGGACGCACAGCCCGTGATACCGATTGAGACTCCCGCAGTGAACTGGGTCAAGAAGCCCTACGTGAAAGGCTTATACCCAAATCCGCAGAGTCTCTTCGCGTGGAAGTTTGTATATATCGAACGCGATGCGGCCAAGTGGGATTATGGCACTCCCAGCTTGACGGATTAGTCAGACGTACTGATATGGTCCAATGCCAATTGCCGATTGCCGATCGCATCTATTTGCGGGGAGTTATATGAGGATAAAGGCCACTTGCAGTTGTCTTCAAATCGGCAATTGGCAATTGGCAGATCGGAGTTGGGAGTTGTCAACAGACAGGTCACGCTAGCCTGTACCGCCTAAGAATGCTTCGCTTCATTATTCGACGACTGATAATTACGATACCGACGATCCTCGTTGTGATTACCATAACGTGGGGACTGATCCGGCTGGCGCCGGGCAACTTCTACACCGGTGATAAGGCCCTCCCCGAGGCAATCGAACAGAACATTCGCGAAAAGTATGGCCTCGACGAACCCTGGCACGAACAGTATCTCCGAACGATGAGTCACATTCTCCGTTTGGATTTTGGTACGTCCTTGAAATATGAGGGGAAGTCGGTCAATGAGATTATCGCGCGATCTCTTCCGGTTTCAGCGACGGTGGGAATACTCGCCTACCTTCTCGCTCTGATCGTGGGAATAACAGTCGGATCCATTGCCGCGCTCAAACAGAACTCGAAATGGGACTATGCCTCAATGACTTTGGCCATGCTCGGCATATCTATTCCGAATTTTGTGTTAGGACCCATTCTGGTTCTCTTCTTTTCGCTGACGCTTTACTGGCTTCCACCTTCACGTTGGGACGGCTTTCCCAGCAAGAGCGTGATCCTGCCGGTGATTACACTTTCAGCTGCCTACATGGCCTATATCGCGCGCCTCACCCGAGCGGGCATGCTGGAAGTGCTCAGGTCAGACTATATCCGCACAGCCCGGTCTAAAGGCCTTAGCGAGACTCAAGTGGTTATCCGTCACGCGTTGCGCGGCGGTTTACTACCAGTCGTTTCTTACACCGGTCCTGCGTTGGCATTTCTGCTGACCGGTACTGTGGTAGTCGAAAGGCTGTTTGTCCTGCCAGGCCTGGGAAACAATTTTATCCAGGCATCTCTCAATCGTGATGAGCCGTTGATTCTGGGCATCGTGGCTTTCATCTCCATGACTCTTTTGTCGATGAATTTGCTTGTGGATATTGCTTACGGATTTCTCGACCCGCGCATTCGTCATTGAGTGGGTTCGCAAATTGAGCGGACCGCAGCTTGATAGCATCAACAAGACGTGACAGGCGAAGTCTTCCTGTCCTGATAATGAACGACGAACGACCACCAACCCCGCGCCAGCCTGAGAAGCCCGAGCCTGCTTTCACGCCTTTGGGGACGCCACCTGCGCCGCCAATTCGGACGCGCCAAGGCGATATTATTCACATTGGGCCCGAGTTAGCGGTCGGGGAAGCGGATGTTCGTGCTGCCGAGCGAGGTGAGTTTGTAACCAGCGCATCACTCTCGAGAGATGCCTGGCGCAGGTTGCTGAAGAATAGACTGGCAGTATTCGGCTTGATTATGGTTGCGACAATTACCCTGGCTTCGGTTACCGGGCCTTTTCTTATTAAGGAACTTACTGGGTTGACGCCCGACTACATTCCCACCGATATCGCCGCATTAAAATCCCTGCCGCCGTTTACCGCGCCCGATGGTTCGTTTTCGTGGCTACACCCGATGGGAACTGACAATCAGGGACGCGATCTGCTGGCTCGCGTGCTTCAGGGTGGGCAGATATCATTGATGGTTGGCATTATCGCGACAATTATGTCTCTGATAATCGGTGTCAGCTACGGAGCCGTTGCGGGTTATCTCGGCGGTCGGCCGGACAGCGTTATGATGCGCCTGGTCGACGTGCTCTACTCGGTGCCTTACATCATCATTGTTATTGTCCTACTGTCGATGTTTCGCGGTCAGACTCCTCGTGGCCAACTGATCCTGCTGTTCGTGGCGCTGGGATCGGTGTCGTGGCTGACTATGGCGCGGATCGTTCGCGGACAAGTGCTCTCGCTGAAGAACCAGGAGTTTGTGCTGGCCGCCAGAGCTACCGGCGTTTCGACCCCTCGAATTATCTTCCGGCACCTCGTACCCAACACGATCGGGCCGGTGATTGTTTATGCCACGCTCACCATCCCGACGATTATGCTGACGGAGGCGTTTCTCTCTTTTTTGGGATTTGGAGTGCAGCCCCCGATTGCCTCGTGGGGCAGCCTGACCACAGACGGAATTCAGAACATCGCAATCTTCCCGTGGCAGCTCCTTTGTCCCGGTGTAACGATGGGGCTGACGTTGTTCTCGTTGAACTTCCTTGGTGACGGATTACGCGACGCGCTTGATCCGCAGATGCGAAAGTTCTGAGATCTCAAAATTGAAATCTAAGAGCATGACTTCAGAACAGGACCTGAGATTTATGATCGCATGAGCACCGGCAACGGAAATCTTCTGGAAGTCAGGGATCTGCGGACCTACTTTCACACTGAGGATGGCACGGTTAAGGCCGTAGATGGAGTCACCTTCAATCTTCGCCGTGGCGAGACGCTGGGGATTGTGGGCGAGTCTGGTTCCGGAAAATCTGTCACTACTCTCTCAATCATCCGCCTAATCCAAAGTCCACCCGGGCAAATCGTTTCAGGCGAAGTAGTGTTCGATGGTCGAGACATTCTAAGGCTTACAGAAAATGAAGTACGGCGGATTCGCGGCCGGCGCATCGCAATGATCTTTCAGGATCCGATGACGTCGCTCAATCCCTTCATGAAGATCTCCAGACAGCTGATGGAGATGACCCGGCTCCACCTGGGCCATTCAAAAGCCCAGGCGTACGCGCACGCAGTCAAGATGCTCGAGACCGTCGGAATTCCAGATCCGCGCAAGCGCGCGGACGACTATCCACACGAGTTCTCAGGGGGAATGCGCCAGCGAGTAATGATAGGGATGGCGCTTTCCTGTCAACCGGAACTTCTAATCGCCGACGAACCCACTACGGCGCTCGACGTGACGATACAGGCCCAAATCCTGGAGTTGATAAAAACACTGAAGCAAGAGACCGGTACAAGCGTGATTCTCATCACGCACGATCTCGGTGTAGTTGCGGGAATGACGGATCATCTGATCGTGATGTACGCGGGAAAAGTCTTCGAGCAGGCGCCGACAAGAGAGTTGTTCGCCGTGCCCGGCAATCCATATACGAAAGGGCTGCTGCGTTCCGTTCCTGATCCCACATCGGCGCGGGGAACACTTTACCAGATTCGGGGTTTGCCTCCGGACGTCGCACATCTACCTCCGGGGTGTCCCTTTGCTCCCCGATGCGATCGCGTGGAAGAGATCTGTCATCGGGAATTCCCCCCCTTTGTGCGATTGACTCCTGACCACTCTTCGCTCTGCCACTTCGCGGGCGAGGTTTATGAGGAATCTCGTCTGGAGCGTGAAGCTATATCGGGCCAATAGTCCGATTATGAGAGACTGTGGTCGATAAGAAATGAGCACGCAGGAAGAAATGCTAAGCGGGATCAAGGATGTGCCGCTTGAAAGTAACCAGGGCGACCCACTGATTGCAATCCGCGACCTGAAAGTCCATTTCAATCTCGGTGGTGGAAGGGTTGTTAAGGCTGTGGATGGTGTAACACTCAACATCTATCGTGGCGAAACTCTCGGCTTAGTCGGTGAGTCTGGTTGCGGCAAATCCACGCTGGGCCGCGCAATCCTGCGTCTAACCGAGCCGACCGCAGGCCACGTAATGTTTCGCGATCGCGACCTTGCGCAGTTATCGAGGCGCCAGATGCGTGAGCAACGCCGCCATCTTCAGATTATCTTTCAAGATCCCTATGCGTCGCTTAACCCAAGGATGACGGTGGGCGAGATTGTGCGAGAGCCGCTCGACACATTTCGCCTCGCTAAGGGAAGGAAGGCACAGGAGAGGGTTCAAGAGTTAATGGAAACGGTAGGTTTGAGCAAGCGTTTCATCAAACGTTACCCGCACGAGTTCTCAGGTGGACAACGCCAGCGAATCGGAATCGCGCGCGCTCTGGCCGTCGATCCAGACTTCATCGTGGCTGATGAGCCCATCTCGGCGCTCGATGTTTCTATTCAGGCGCAGATTCTTAATCTACTTGAGAAGCTGCAGCGAGAGAAGAACCTCACCTATTTGTTCATTTCTCACGATCTACGCGCGGTACGGCATGCCGCTAGTCGCGTCGCGGTGATGTATCTCGGCAAGATTGTCGAAATAGCAAACGCTAAAGCAATTTATGACGATCCGCTCATGCCTTACACCAAGGCGCTGATCTCTGCTGTTCCAGTTCCCGATCCTACTGTGGAGTCCACTCGAAAACGTATGGTGCTCGAGGGAGATGTCCCATCGCCCATAAATCCTCCCAACGGCTGTCGTTTTCACACCCGCTGTCCGTATGCGATTGAGGCGTGCAAGGAGGTCGTTCCACCTCTCGTCGAGATCAAGCCAAATCACTTCGCGGCCTGCATACGGATTAGCCCTGAGCAGCCTCAAATCGAAAGTGTCGCTCCCGGCCCCGACGCCGCTCCAGGAATAATCTCGTAAAAAACGCAGGCAGCCCGCAAGTCTTTGATTCTCACGAAATTACCTCGGGAGACTCCTTCGTATTAGTTATATAGCAATAGAGTAACTTGCGTTTTCCGCACGGGTATGGTCTTGGCCGGAGAGGCAGCCAGCGGAAATTATCGCTGGCGCTTGTTTGGCAAGGTGTTGAAATCTATACTGGCTGCGAAGACCCAGAACCTTCCGACAGAATCCATTGCCGACAGTAGGTGTTTGTTGGTGCTCTCCCGGCACCAAGCAAACTGACGAACTACTCCGGATGACAAAGAAGTCTCATAAATCGAAAGCTGCTATTGTGCAGGAGCGTCCGGAGGATGCGCCTGACGGCTGGGCCCCGGTGCAGCACCGGCTGGCTGCCGCATCGGGCTTGTCACTCCTGCTGGTAGACGGCCGACAGCCTCCGGCACTTGTAATTTCAGACAACAATTCGATTTGCCATGCTCTTCAGTCTTCGCCCGACCTCGGTAGTCTTTGCGACCCATACTGCGGCGACGCGTACAGGCGTGCAATGAGTACTGGTGGAGTGGTCCATTACAAGTGTCATGCGGGTTTGCAGTGCTTCGCCATGCCCGTCCAAATTGCCAAGGGGCGAAACCTGGCGGTGATCGGAGGACGCGCCTTCGTAAGCGGCGCTGACTATCGGGTCATCGTCGAGCGCCTTCGCGCTGGTGATCTGAAAGACTTGCTTGGCAGTGAGCCTCTCTCGAGGGTCATCTTTGCGGAACCGGCAAACTTGGATCAGTTAGCTGACCGCTTGCAGAAGGCCGCCCGCCAGTTTGAGGGCGAAATGTCTCGTTTACCCGCGGAGGAGGAGGAGCTCGCACCACTCCCGCCAGCAAACGCTGGAGCCCCACCAGCACCGACACTGTCTGCGTCTTCGAAGTCTTCCTCCGACCTGCAACGCGAGATCGATCAGCTGCGGCGCGAGCTTGAATATCGCTCGCAATTTGCGGAGTCGCTGCGCCACTTCCTCGAGCGTATCAGTTCTGGGGATCCACAAAAAACCTACACGGCTATTCTGACTAACTCGAAAGACCTGTTGCTGGCTGAGCGTGCCTCCCTCCTGGTGGTAGACGAGAGAGCAAATGAGTTGATACTCAAAGCCGGCGTAGGAATGAAAGCTCAGATTTCCGAGGTGGCCCGCATAAGGTTGGGCGAGGGAGTTGCGGGAGGGGTACTGGAAACAGGCAGGGCACTGGTAGTTGAGAATATCGAAAACGCCGGTATGGCGCCTGCGCCTGCAGCGCGACAATACAAAACGAAATCCTTTATCAGCTACCCAATCAGAATCGGTGGTCGCACGATCGGAATCCTAAATGTAACCGATAAGACAAGCGGCAAAGATTATGATGACATCGATCTGAGTTTGCTTGAAATTATCGGTCCTCAGGTGGCGCTGGCGCTGGAGCGGGCCGGGTGGCAGGAGCGGGCGACAGAATTCCAGTTAATGTCCATAACCGATCCACTCACAGGTTTGCTCAACCGGCGCTATTTGCAAGAGCGATTGAATGAAGAGGTGAACCGTTCCAGGCGCTACGAATATCCCATGAGTTTCTTGATGATCGATATCGACGATTTCAAGAGCTACAACGATCTCAACGGTCACCAGG
>JACCUI010000287.1 GCA_013811945.1 Pyrinomonadaceae bacterium
CGTCAGATTTCGACTCAGGCTGCACCGTACAATGCGCGCGGCTCGCTGACCTTTGGGGCGGGCGGCGCATTCACCGGTGCCACCGGGGGGACGGCTAGTGGCACGTTCACTTCGTTTGCAAACTTCGTTGATAACTTCGGTGGTTCGGCCGGAAGCGCCGCACGCGATTTCGGCAGCGCGGTTTATTTCCCGTCCCTGCACCGCATCGCCGTTTTTGGGCAAGACCGCTGGAGAGCTTCCGAGTCGCTGACGATCACTTACGGCCTTCGTTACGAGCGTTTTGGCACTCCGTTCAATACCCTGCGCACCCCGGCCTATACGGGACTCTTCAACATCAATAATTCGAATATCACGACCGGCCCGTACAGCCAGCCGAATCAGATCCCCCCGGACAATAACAATTTCGCACCCTCGGTGGGTATCGCCTACTCGCCCTCGTTTACCGAAGGACTGATGGGCAGAATCTTCGGCGAGAAGAAATCGGTGATTCGCGCCGGTTATCAGATCGGTTACGATTCGTTCTTCAACAACATCGCCTCAAACGCGGCGGTTTCTTCTCCCAATATCATTTCGACCTCTACTCCGTCGGTCATCAGCGCGGCGAACCCGCGCGGATTATCCAATTTCACAAGCCAGTTCCCGACCGTCGCGGCTGCGCTCAGCCCGCTAAGCGGCCAGACGCTGATCGATCCGAAGCTGGTTAACCCGTACTATCAACGATGGTCGCTCGGCATCCAGCGCGAGTTGCCGTACAGACTCATTATGGACATGTCGTACGTCGGCTCGAAGGGCACTAGACTCTTTATCAACGAGGATGCCAACCCGACCGTTCCACCCAACCTTCGCATCACACCCGCGGGCTATACTGGGACGCTGTCAGGACGTTTGGATAACACGCAGGGCGGGCGCACAGTTCGCACCAACGGCGGTTCCTCGATTTATCATTCGGGACAGCTTGGCGTGACACGCCGCTTTGCCGATAACTTCACCTTCACGGGGGCCTACACGTGGGCGAAAAATATTGACAACGCTAGTGAGGTCTTCGCGGCAGGCGGCACCAGTTCCGGCACTTCGTTCTTTGCAGTTCCGGCAGTCTTTGGCGGCGACCGGCTCGACCGCGCCCTATCGTTGTTCGACCGCACGCATGCCGCCAGATTCACGTATGTTTATGAGATTCCCTACTTCAGAGAGCAGCGGGGAGTTCTCGGACACATCCTTGGCGGCTTCCAGGTTTCGGGTGTCACTGCATTCGAGTCTGGTGTGCCGTTCACCGTATTCAACGGGTTGGAGTCTGATGGCATCGGCGGTTCTAACCGCCCCGACCATAACCCGAATGGCCAGCGCGGTGTCCGTGCCATCCCGGTCGTCAACGCGCAAGGCTTCATCACCGGCTACACCAACCCAGATGCGGGCAATGCTCCGATTGATCCGAACACGGCGGAGTTCATTGTGAATCCGACGTTCACCTTCGGACAAGCAGGAGCCGTTCAGCGTATTGGCTCGCTGGGTCGTAACACTCAGCGTTCACCCGGGACCAACAACTTCGACATCAATATTCAGAAGACAACGCGGGTTACGGAAAACGTGCGGATTCAATTTCGCACTGAGTTCTACAACGCGTTCAACCATCCGCAGTTCACACAGGGAAGCGTCAGCCCCTTCACGCCCGGAGGCGGTTCCGTTGGCAACAATGCCAATGTGACCGCAGCCGGTCGCTTCCTTAACCCGGACACACCGGCCTCCGATGGCGGTGGTCGCACGATTCGCTACCAGATTAAGCTCCTCTTCTAGGCCCGGCGCAGTACCCTTCGCTTGGCTGACATAAATGGACGGCGGATCTGAAGAGACCGCCGTCCCACCTCTAACAAAAGCCTCGTCGGTGAAAGCAACCGACGAGGCTTTTACCATTGCTAGCCAATGATCTGTTTGGGTAGTCGCGATCCGGACGAATGCGTTTCGGTTAGTTGTCTTGCTCCCGGTTCTGTAATTGAGTGGCGTTGGACACACTCAAATTTGCGGGTGAATGGACCTCTCTAGAGCAACAAGCAGACGGCACTAATGTAATGTCTCTAAAGTGCTTGTAACAAATATCAAGTTTACTTGCTGCTACAGGTCCCGTAGGGCCCCAATGTTTATAGACCACGGTACCAAAGGAATTTTTGGGAGCTCCAGCGGAGCGAAATGTCTTCCTTGCGTCACGCACATGTAAGGTTCCAGGCTGAGATTATTACCTGGAAGGCGCTGTGCTAGAATCAGTTCTATCGTAGTAAGTCAGTTCCGATTCTCTTCGCAACCGTTGTCAACCACTGTTAGCCATCTTCCCCTTGCTCCTCTTGGCGCCGGCGATCTCATCGATCGCGCGGTTCGACTCTACCGTCGTCATCTATTTACGCTGATACGCATCGCCGCACCACCGGTCATCATTTCCGCCATAGGTTGGGTTCTAGTGACCGTTGCCTGGCGCGCGGTCTTCGTCACGCCCAGCGGGACACTCCTGCTCTTCTATTTCTTTTTAGGCGCTCTCGGGGTGGCTTTGGTGGTTGGCGGTTACATCTTTAGCCTGATTGTTATGGGAGGCACTGCCCGCAACCTGGTGACCCACCTCTTATGGAATGAACCAGTCTCCATGCGCGCCACTTACGATGCGGTTCGATCGCGTTTCTGGGGACTTCTGGGAGCAACGTTGATAATGGTGGTGTGGGTGGGGGTCTCGGTCATGGTGGCGAGTTTCGGCTGGTATACCGTGGTCGTAATCGTAACAGTCGGCGCCGTAGTATTCGCTCAAATAGCTCCGGCCTGGGTGTCAGTGGTGGTCTGGTTAATTGGCTCGGTCGCAGGAACAGTAGTCGCCTTCTGGCTCTTCTTCTTTTTCGTAGGGCGCGTTGCCTATGTCCCGCAGGTGATGCTCGTAGAGGGGAAACGTGTTTTCGAATCAGTTGGCCGCAGCTTTTCCCTCGCCCGTGGTAACGTGCGCCGGCTGATGGCCATGACGTTGTTTGTCGTTTTTACATTCTATTCCGCATTGATGATCTTGCTCATCCCGCTGGGTTGGTATGGGTACGTGAATGGGGTAGATCCGTCACCATGGAACGCGGCGGAATGGCCGGCGTGGTACGCGATTGGGAATGGCGTGCTGGAGCCTCTCAGTAGAATTCTGCTGGCCCCAGTTTGGATACTTGGACTCTCGCTGCTGTATGTTGACGAGCGTGTGCGTCACGAGGGTTACGACATCGAACTCATGGCTGCCAGGCAGTTGGGACCTATGCCGGAGCTGAATGTGGTTTCACCTTACGCGCCGGCAATTTCCGTGAATCCCCGGACGCTGCCGCCTCCGCCGCTGAATTCGTCTGGCAAAATGCTGGGGCTTAGCTAGTGTGTTGAATTAGCAGGTTGGGAAGGGTGGTTTACCCCCGCCTGACTCTATTTATAGACCGGTAGTACCAGGAAATTTCAGAGCTCCGAAGGAGCGAAACATGTCGCTTGCGCCATACGTCCTTACGAACATGCTCCTCTGGAGCTGGCGCTAAATCTTAGAGCCAATGGTCTATAGACATTTCATCCCTACGGGACTGGGCTGTGTGTTAACAAATCTTACTCGCCTGAAAAACATGAAACTAACTCGCCTTCGTCGGGCAATCCGCTGCGTTTTCGCGATCCTCTTAGTCGCGCTCTGCGCAGCTGTCACTTCCGCAAGGCCGCTCGGCGAATACCAGAGTCACGTTCAGCAGGCCGTCAGTGCGCTCGATACGCTGGCTCAATCCGATGAAGGCGAAACCGACGAGGGACGTCTGACGCGAATCACGGAAACGCTGGCGGCGGTTCGCAGCGCCTTACCCGCGACCGAAAACGTGGAATGGGAGGAAACGAGCTTCAAAGTCGATAATTCATGGCTACATCGCGAGCTCGAAAGGCTTGAGAAGGCACCCGCAGCAGAACAAAGTAACTCGCTTACGCTCGTTACCGAACGCCTCCAGGCACTAGCCCATCGTCTCGAAGAACTAGAAAAAGCCAAACCTACCAGTGCTTCGAAAGCTGACGCGAATAAAAAACTTGACGAGATTCTGCAGCGACCAGAGTACGCTCGCGGCCGCAAGGAGGTAAGCGCTCTTTCCCGTCTGTGGCGCGACCTGCTGAAATGGATCGAAAGCTTGTTGCCCAAACCACAACCGCTGACTCCCGGCAACGCTAGTCTATTTACCACCTTCGCCCAGATCTTTGTGGTAGTGCTGGCCCTGGTCGTCATCGCATATGCTGTCAAACTCTTCGCGCCGCGGATGTTTCAGAAACGAAAAACCAAGAAAAAGGGCAAACGCCGGCCGTTGGTCGTCCTGGGTGAAAAACTCGAACCCGATCAGTCGTCCATAGATCTGTTGGCAGACGCCGAATCCCTGGCGCGACGCGGCGAGCTTCGCGCGGCGATTCGTAAAGCTTATGTCGCCTTACTCGTTGAGTTGGGTGACCGGAAAATTATTAGTCTCGCGCAGCACAAGACCAATCGCGACTACCTCGGCGCGATGCGAGATTTGGAACCGCTTTACGGTAACGTCAAACAACTTACTGACAGCTTCGAGCGCCACTGGTATGGCTTTGCCAATGCCACCGAAGCAGACTGGCTCGCATTCCGTACGGGGTACAAGCAGGCGCTGTCCCGGTGACTAGACCGGGAGGCGAAGGGTAATGTTTCCAGGTCACGAGGGGTACATTTTCCATTTCTCATCTTCCATTTCTCATTGGTCATTTTGGATCTCCCTGCAAGTTAGCGGCGCTTGAGACATCCGTTTGGGATTGGATCTGTGCCTGATAAAGGTTTATGCCCCAGAGAATCGCCATCATCTTAACGGTCGTGCTCGTGCTGGGCGTATTGATCGCGATCAATGCCGCCAGCTACGAAGGCGAAGATGAGCGCCAAGATACTGAGCTTTCGCCTAACCGGTCCACCTATCATTCCGGCGCCACGGGAACTCGTGCGCTGTATGACTTCCTGAGTGAATCGGGCTATCCGGTCATGCGATGGCGGGAGGTTCCCGCGCAATTGCTGGCAGACACCCGGCAGCGAGTGCAAACGTTTGTGATCGTCGGAGACACTGTGCTCTCAATCGATGACGATGAAGCCAGGAGTCTTCTCTTATGGGTTGAGCGCGGCGGCAGGCTGGTGCTTGTCGACCGCAAACCGGAGGATCAGATCTTAACGTCATCTAGCCACTGGGTGGTCGCGACTGAGTTTGGGGAGTTTCCCTCTTTGACTGTTAATCCAGGCAACGTCGGTGAGATGACTGAGAACGTAAAGTCGATCCAGCCTATGCAGCCGACTTTGCTTACGCACAATGTCGAGTCGGTGATGCCTTCGCGATTCGCCGCCACGATTAGCTTCACCATTAACAACATCAAAAGTCAGAATCAAGACCAGGTAGCACAGAGTCTGCAAAACAACGACGAGTTTAAAGATGAACCTCCACCAACTCCGGAGCCCGGGGGCCCGCCGGCGGCCGCGCCTGATGACTCCACACAGGTATCTCCTGCCCCCGTCGTTCA
This sequence comes from Pyrinomonadaceae bacterium, assembly GCA_013811945.1. GTDB lineage: Bacteria > Acidobacteriota > Blastocatellia > Pyrinomonadales > Pyrinomonadaceae > PSRF01. Next base: position 5,533 of record JACCUI010000287.1, read on the forward strand.
CCTGGGAGATTCCCGTGGAGCTTTATTGGTAGACTATCCGCACGGCAACGGTCGTATCGTGATACTCAGTGATCCATACATCTTCTCCAACGGCGGACTTAGTCTCAGAGACAATCTTCAGCTCGCGATCAACTTACTTACCAATACCGGGGGATTGATTGCCTTCGATGAGTATCACCACGGCAAGGGAACAACCCGGAATGCCTTGATCAGCTATTTCTCCGGCACCCCGATTCTTCCGATCCTCGGGCAGTTGGTCGCACTGATTCTTTTGATCTTGTGGACCAGGAGCCGGCGTTTTGCGCGTCCCTTGCCGCTGAAGCAAATAGATCGTCGCTCCAGCCTGGAGTTTGTGGCCTCCATGGCCGAACTTCAGCAACGGGCGCGAGCCTTCGATCTGGCAATTGAGAACGTCTACTCGCGCACGCGTCGGGTTCTTGCGCGATACGCGGGAATGGAATACAACAGTCCGCGCGCAGAAATAGCCGCGGGAGTAGCTGCGCGTTCGTCGCTTGAATCGAGGCCGCTTGAAGTCTTAATGCGTCAGTGCGAAGAGGCAATCAATGGCGCTGCCGTGACCGAACGACAGTCAATTCAATTAGTGAAGCGGCTGCGCGATGTGGAACGCGCCCTGGGTCTGCGGATGCGCGCGCGCGACGCGCGACAGGCAACGCAAAAAGTTTGACGTCAATACGATCTTCGAACTTTGCGAAAACGAAGGGCACCTAAGCGATCCACGAACTCACACGAACCGACACGAAATCTTGTTAGTGCCATTTCGTGTAATTTCGTGGATCGTGTCTAACGCCACCTTTTGTTAGGATAACGGCTGGCCGCTCAAGTTAGGACACTGTTGACTTGCAACCACGCAAAAGGTCTTTCTTCACCGCATGCTTGAATACGTTTCTTCCACTGTTGAGCACATCAGGCGCGAGCTCGCCAAAGTAATCGTCGGCCAGGATGCTCCCATAGAGCAGATCCTGATCGCGCTGCTGGCGGAAGGCCATGCGCTGATTGAAGGCGTTCCCGGCACCGCAAAAACGCTGACCGTCAAGACGCTCTCGCGAATTATCAATGCCGACTTTGG
>JACCUI010000291.1 GCA_013811945.1 Pyrinomonadaceae bacterium
TTCATTTCTCTTGCGCCGCGCGGGTATCGCAGAGACATGGCGTACCTTAGCTTCAGCTGGGTGCCTCCCGCCGTCGTTCACTGCCCACAGTCGAAGCTTGACCCCGGAACCTAAAAGTGCGCGCGAATGTCATAAAGCAACGAACTAGGGTGAGCAGACAAGATAGAGAGCCTCAAACGGAATATGGTTTCTGCGTAAACTCTTGCCCTTCAGCAACTTTAGAATAAAGCAAATCATTAAGAAACTGGGGCGACTGGGAGTTTGTCTTAACCTCAGGACCCCCGGCAGTTTGTGGCTTTATTTTGCACTCCGCAAAAGTATTTCGATAAGGCGGAGGAGTTATGGCAATAAGACCACGAGGAAGGAAAAGATCGCTCTCGAAAAGGGTCTCGTCCTTCAACATGTACATGGATCAGGTCTATCAGATACGGGCTATTATGGAAGCGACTGGAGCGGTGAAGGATGCGCCGGTGATTCGCGAACTGCTCGACGAGGCGTTGGGCGCGCGCCGGCGAAAGGCTTTGGGAATCACCGACTCCGAGGAGCCGCCGGGCCAGGAAGGCGCCGAAACGCTGCATACGCTCCAAACTCTATTGCTCAAGCTGATACGGCGGGAGGAGCTTGTATTTCGCGGCCAAAATGTAAGCCTAAGCCTCTTGCAGGAAGCCTTAATCGAGGCGCGCGCTGGTAGAAAGGTTGTGTTTGAAGAGTTAGTTGAAAAGCAGTGGATAGCATAAGGGAAAAACGAAAGAGACAATGTCGAACTTCTTTGATTTGCAAACACGGCAAGCCAAGGAATACGTCGACGGCGTCGCAGCGAAAATCAAGCGCGATCTTGAAGCGGGAGAAACCAAGTAGTCAGTGCAAGTCCACCTGAACCTCCTCTCCAACCACGGTGGGTGTAGGCATTTTACATGCACTTTAGGTGTGGTGTTTTACAACAGGGGTGATCTATCGGGTTTCCGAGGATTTCCCGAACCCAGCTGGGGTACTCCGCTTTTATCCCATTCCCTTTCATCCAGTACCACCCTTTCACATTCTGACCGTGAGCGCTCACCGTGGCACGGGGCTTGAGATGCACGAGGATTATAAAAGCAACTCAAGGACATCCCAATTTACTCTCGGAGAAACAGGCAGCGACGCGCTTGGGCGCCCGCATCACCTTACTTCGCGCCCGTGAAGCTGGACGCATTCGCTTCTTTCGAATCGGAACCCGGGTGCTCTACTGTGACGAACAGCTCACCGAGTTTCTAAGATCGTGCGAACGCAACCGCCACAAGGATAATGATGGAGGGGAAGGGGACCAGGGCGTCACGCGGCGAGAAGAAAAGACAATCGAGTCAGCGCTTCCCGGCGATCAGTATACGCGAGCGAAACGGTGACCGTTGATTCGACTACTGAGTCGGCGAAAGCTAATCAAGCGTCTTTGCCCTTCTCGGCGACTCGCTAATGTTCTCGCGTTCTCTGATTGTAACTGGCTGACAAATTTCTGACGTGTGATGCACACGTCTGCGAATATGGTCACGATAGTCAGCGCAACGGTTTTTGATACGAATTTGTGTGCGAATGTGTGTGCGAAGAGAAACGGGCGACTCATCGTCGCCCGTAACTTATTGAATGTAATGGTGAGCCGTGGAGGGCTCGAACCTCCGACCCGCTGATTAAGAGTCAGCTGCTCTACCAACTGAGCTAACGGCCCGCAAGCGGAAAGAAATTATACGTCCGCTGACTAGTGTGTCAAGCAGGACACCTAGTGGGTCAACCAGGGCCTGTTTTCGTAGTGTATGCGCGACGCGCCTGTGGGCGGAAAAAACCGGGGTCCCCAAGCGGGCAGCCCGCTTGAGGTTGAGGGTCAAACTGTTGCAGCGCATTCTCTTTGCGCCAGCAGTTTACGAACGCCCTCAATCAGAGCGTCGATGTCAGGCTTCGCCACATAGCCATCGGCCCCGGCCGCGACGGCTTCGAGTCTGTGCCACTCGTAGGCATCGCCTGTGTAAAACATGCAAGGAACATCAGGGGTGGCCGCGCTCAGCTTCTTACAAAGTTCGAGACCGCTCCCGTCAGGCAGACGCTTATCGAGGACGTACAGATCAAACTCCTCGCTCTTCGCTAGTTTTAAGGCGTCTTCCACGGTTACCGCGGTCACCACTTCATAGTCTTCCTGAGAAAGAAGCAGCTGAAGCATCTCTGAAGTGTCTTCGTGGTCGTCAACGCAGAGGATGCGGCATTTCGCTCGCAGCATGGGGGAACCCTCCTGGAGAGATTTTAAGTTTTAGAGCGGGAAGAGTTCTAAACGTTCGGAAGCAGAGTGTAAACTGATTTGGCCCATCTGACTAGTCTTTATTAAGCACGTACCGGGGAGTTGGACCAGTCCTCGGTATAACTGGAATCGAAGTCTCATTGTTCCTTTCGAGAGAATACTATGTAACCAGGATTCTTCCATTCTCTTACGATCCTGTACTAGCAGGTGGGCAGCCCTTCCTGCCCCCGCCAACCTTCGAAAACACCGTAAATTCAACGGGAATAAAGCCATGTGGGCGATTTGCCGGGCTGGTCTGCGGCAATGGGTTGTTTGACGAGATCTCTACTTTATCCTGCAGATTGACTCCTCAACTATGGCCTACCTCTCGCCTTCCGACATAATTAGCTGAGGGCCGCCGCGATCAGACCTTGTAAGGGTTGTTAGCTTCCGCACTCTCATTTACATCGCAGCTTTAAGCAGGTGGGTGAGCCTTGCGCCCTGATTTCTCTACCCTTTTAGTTATCTGGAAGGGGCCGGGTGGATGACGCTTAAGGAAACCCTCAAAACGGTTCCCGATGTCGGGATGTAGCTTGCTCTGGCGTGGGTTAAGGCCGCGGTGTGACTGAGATAGTTACCGAGAGAGCCACGCCTATACCTAATCCGAGTGTGCCTGGCTATCGGGTTGGCCGGCGCGGATCTTGCAACGCTCTGAGGAGCTGTTTCAAAGCCGCAATCTCTTCGTCGTCCGGTTCCAATTGCATATATTTTTCGAGCGCCGCAGAGGCGGCCGCACTCTCACCCAGTTTGTGATAGACGAGGGCGAGATTGAAATAGACGAGGGAGAATCCCGGCTCGATCTGCGTTGCACCTTCGTAGTGGAGACGCGCCAGGGAAAGCTCGCCGGCATCGTAGTAGAGATTCCCAAGATTGTAATGCGCCTCGACGTGGCGGGGATCGCTTTTCAGCGACAGAGTGAAGTTGCTGAGGGCCTTCGCTATGTTCCCTTGTTCCAGGTTAATAATTGCCAGGTTGCAGTAGGCCTCAGCTACATTATCGCCTTCACTAATTGCCTCCACATAACACTCTGCCGCTTTCGGATCGCCCTGCTCGTGCAACAGCAACGCCTCTTCGAAAGGCGTGAGCAGCCGCGCCAGTCTGGCAACTTCCGCCCTGAACAGATTCAACTGCCCTTGAAGCTCAGCCTCAATCTGGCGAATGCTCTGGCCTTGGGATCTCAGCTCGCGCACACGTCTGAACTGCGTGAGCGCGTGAAAGTCGAAGCTGTGGTCTTTGGATTCAGGTGATGAAGTGGCTTGGATGATTCCTTGTTCGGTCCAGCGGCGAATTGTGCGCTCGCTCAAACCAAAAAGCTGTTGGATCTCACGAATTGAATAGTTGGATTTGACACGTTGATAGTCTGCCTTCGCTGGGACAGGTGAGGGGAAGGAGAGAACCTTATTGCGGTTGTCGTTCATCAATAAAAACTAAAAGCCTAAGATGCCTTTCGCTTCTTAGCTGCCTTGGGCTTGGCCATCGGCTTGACCAACGTTATCTGCGGTGGCTTCTTGGTCGTGCTCTCGGCCTTGACCATTGGTTTACGGCCCGATTGCTGCAAGCTCTTCTTAAGCGCGCTCATGATATCAAGTCTGGGCAGTTCTTCAACCTCAAATTCGACCGTCTTCTTACCTTTGATCTTGGAATCGATCAACTTCTTGAGCGCTTCATGATAGTTGTCGGCGGTGTCAATTTCCTCCAGCGAAGTAGCCATCTGTTCCACCAGGGTGGTCGCAAGCTTGAGCTCATTCTTGTCGAGCTTCTGTGCACCATCGATCTCAGGAACATTCTGAATATTACGAAGCTCATGCGGGTAATGCAGCTTCTGCAACACCAGACCCGTCTCTTGAGGGAAGAGGGCCACCAGATCTTCGCGGTCGCGCAGCACCACTTTGCCGATACCAATCTTGCCCGTCTGCTTCATCACCTCGCGCAGGAGAGCGTAGGGTTTTTCAGCGACCGGTCCGTCGGGTCCCGCGTAATAGGGAGAGTCGAAGAAGGTGGTGGGAATTTCGTTGGCATCTACGAAGCCGATGATGTCCACGGCTTTAGTCGTCTTGATCTTTATCTTGGCAATGTCATCAGGTTCGACAATCGCATACCGGTCGGCCTCGTACTGGTAGCCTTTGGTTATTTGATCGTTGGTGACCACCTGGCCACACTTCTTGCACCGTTTGTCGTAGCCAATCGGGCCGTAATCATCGCGGTGCAGTTGGTTAAACTGAATCTTCTCCGATGTCTCAATCGCGTTGTAAATTCGGATCGGAATGGCAACCAGCAGGAACCTTATGTGACCCTTCCAGATCGATCTCATGGCTATTTCTCCTGTGACGCGGGCGTCGCTGACAGTCGGGGGAGCGTAGGTAATTGCGCCCCTCGCAAGTCCCGCCGCGCAGGAGGTGGCGAGGGCCACGTATTATGCAGCCGCTTGGCGGAATAAGTAAAGCCTCATTTTCTTGGGGTTTCCGGCAATCAGAGCCGTTTTACGATTGCCAATTGCCGATTGCCAATGCGCTGCTTAGATGAAAGCCGCCTTGACTGAGATTTTCTGCTGATGCGAAAACGCCAATCGGCAATTGGCAATTGGCAATTGGCAATCGAAATTGGCAATCACTGTAGGGGTAGGACTCGAACTACCCGTGCATCAGCGCCGTGCGCATGGCGCCCGCTGATTGCCACCGTTGGCCAGGATCCTTGTTAAGCGCCCGCTGGATGATTTCACAAACGGTCGAAGGAACATGAGGCGCCGACAAGTAAGACACTCTCACCCCCCTGGATCCGATCACCATCATTCAGAAAGCTTCCCTGACTCTCCGGCCATTTACAAAAGTGCCATTGGTAGAACCGAGATCACGAAGAAAACATCGAGGAGGATCGATCTCCAGCAGACAGTGATGTCTTGAAAAAAAGCGGTCATCGGCCAGGCACAAGTGGGCGTCATCAGTGCGTCCGATCAGGAAAGTATCGTGTTGATTGAATGCAAAAACGCGACCTTCGTAAGGACCAGCCGATACTTTTAGATTGACCTGCATCGCTTCTCAGTAGGCGTCGCCGGTAGGGCCCAGGTTTCCAGGATCGCTTCAAGCTACCTTCTGATCTCCAGATCGTCGAAGACCACTTCTGAAGTCTCGCTGGTGTACAGTCCCGCGACCCCACGTTTGAGGTTCTCATCATCCGTAATCCGGGTGAGATAACGGCCATTGACATAGAACTGCAGTTGATCTCCTCTGGCCCGTATCTCCAACTGGTTGGGGATTGTGCCTGAGCGAATCACCGCCGACTTGGTCCAGGGCACGAGGGTTTTCTGATTTCCCCCTTTATGCATCACTACCTGATACTGAGGTTCGGCACCTGTGTAGATAAGCAGCGCATAATCTTCCAGTTCGTTGCCCGGCGACTTCTGACCGTGAACGATTAGACCATACCCGGAAGCGGGGCCGCTGCCGTCCACGCTCCTGGTAGTTACCCGCACTGTCGCATTTTCCGTGGCGTAGTCACTTAAGGGAGCATACATCACCAGATACGTCTTATCTTTGGACCGCATGTGATACTCGTCGTCTTTGTACCAGATATCTCCGAATTGAGAGTTTCCTGCTCTCCACTTTTCTTCGGAAAAGTTGTCAGTGACAAAAGCCGGCAGGCTGCTCGTGTTGGAATTAGCATTTGCGGTGCGGTTGGCGTTGACGCTTCTGTTGGTGTTAACAACCCGCGTGTTCGCGTTCCTATTGCTGGCATTCTCGTTTGCACTGAGGCGAGTCAGTGTCAGCATCATGATGATCAGTCCGACGCCGAGAATTCCGACAACGGCAATGCCGCCGATTACCCACCAGACGGCGTTGGATTTCTTCTGCGGCCTCAGCTGCGGTGTCGGCGACCACTGCGGAGGCGCCGGCTCCGACTGGAGCATCTCCGGCACCTGATTGAGCAAAGGTTTTTGTCGGTAGATCTCGGTGGGTGGCTGCTCGCTGGTATGGTGCGCCGCCGGATACCGTTCGGTCGCTTTAGTATCAGAGGCAGGGGCAACTTCGCTCACTAGCGGAGCGCCGTCTTCCAGACAAAAATTTAGTGATGCGTCGGTGTAGGTACGGTTGCAGCTAGGGCAGCGCTTCATGACGTAACTCGATTGCTTTTAGCCGCCGTTAGACGTGGAATGTTTATAGCACACGATCGATTATATCCTTTGCTCGCTACTGCTACAGGGACATGTTAGTTCAATATGTGTAACTCAAAGAGATTGAGCTCGAAGGTAATCGTTTCAAAACACGATTGGGATCAGCGCCTTCTTACAGAACCGGGAGCGGTAGGGATGCAGCCGACAGGCTGCGAGTCTAATGGGGTGAAAGTCCCCTGCCGTCAGTTGCTCGATTCAGACGGCTAGCATATCCGACGTGTGGGGAGGCAACAACTCAT
>JACCUI010000005.1 GCA_013811945.1 Pyrinomonadaceae bacterium
ACCAACCCAGAGCATAGCGCCACCCGGCTGGATCCATTCCCACTCTTCTGATTGTGAAGATTCCTACGATTAATCCGCCTACATGGGCCAGTGTGGAAGACAGAAAGATTCCCCAAGTCAACGCAACATATACTAACCAGACCATGAGACCTGGAAACATCCAGATCACTGCTACGCGAATCAGTAGGGCGTTATTAAGAAAGAGTCCGATCGCCAGTACCAGATTTCCGATATTGCACATCCAGAGCATGTGTCCCAGCTCATTGATTCTCCAGTAGTGAGCCGCCTGAGCTAAAAAAAACGCTAGCGGAAAGAGTCCCACTGGACGGAACCACAAGCTTGGGAGTTCATCTTGTGAAAATGTCGAAGATGGCTTTTCCATAAGGATAACCAGTAAAAAACAGCTTATATCATTTTACATTCGCTCCAATGCTGATTTTCGTTTTAGAATAGCTCTTAAATATGCTGTCATTAGAGGCCCTCCTGGGAAAACCCATTCCCGAACTAAAAGCTCTATTTATCGATCGCGCTCGACCTGTGCCCCGCGGACTTGTCGAGGCACTCGAAACGGATCCACGGCAGGGGGCTCAACATCTTGCGAAACGCATTCGCACGCGTTGGCGCAGTAACCGTTCTGAGGGACAGCGCCTGCACTCGCTGCTCCGATTTGAAATTGAGCTATGGGCCGAAGGTTACAGTTTCGTCGCCGGTGTGGACGAAGCAGGCATGGCCCCGCTGGCCGGTCCCGTTGTCGCGGGAGCGGTCATTCTTCCACGTAATTACAAGCTGCGTGGGCTCAATGATTCCAAAAAGATTCTTGATGCAGAAACCCGGGAAGAGATGGCGCAGCACATCAAGCACGACGCTGTCTGCTGGTCATTTGGATTTGCTGAAGTCGAGGAGATCGACCGCATAAATATCTACCACGCCGGTTTATTGGCAATGCAGCGAGCATATCAGGGTCTTAGCTGCGTTCCCGATTTCGTTCTTGTTGATGCCCGGCGAATACCGAATTGTCCCTCTCCCCAGCGCGGCATCATCCATGGGGATGCGTTGTCAGCGAGCATTGCGGCGGCCTCCATAATTGCGAAGACCACGCGCGATGCCTACATGCTTGAGCAGGATAGGACGTACGCCGGATATGGCTTCGCGTCTCATAAGGGTTACCCGACACCTGAGCATTGCCGCGCGCTTAAAGAACTCGGTGCGCTCCCTATCCACCGGAGAAGCTTTGCCCGGGTGCGGGAAGTCATGGGATTGGATCCGGTCCAAACCGAGCTGTTCGAGCAGGCGGATCAAATTTAAGGAAGTCAGGAGTCAGAATGTAGAAGTCAGAAGAAAGGCATGCCGTGATCTTATCCTCAATTCTGGCTCCTGACTTCTGGCTTCTGTCTTCTCGGTTTGAGATAGTTAAGGAATCACTTTAAGTTATTCGATCGATATGGCACTCACCGAATACAAAAAGAAGCGAAAGTTCGACAAGACTCCTGAACCCGGTCCGAAGGAAAAAAGGACGAGGACCGGCCGGATGTTCGTTATTCAGAAGCACCGGGCGACTCAGTTACATTACGACTTCCGCTTGGAGGTTGACGATGTGTTGAAGTCGTGGGCAGTCCCCAAAGGACCGTCTCTTGATCCAGCCGTCAAGAGGCTCGCAATGCAAGTGGAGGATCACCCGGTTGACTACGCAAAGTTTGAAGGTGTGATACCGGAGGGAGAGTATGGCGGGGGCACAGTGATGGTCTGGGACTTCGGAACCTATAGACCTGAGAATACCGACGATGTCTCCCTGGCGCTGCGCAAAGGCGAGTTAAAGTTTTCCCTCAACGGTAAGAAGCTGAAAGGATCGTGGGTGCTGGTAAAGACCCGGGATCGCCAGTGGCTCTTGATCAAACATCGCGACTACTACACGACCAAAGAGGAAGTCACTGAAGTTGCCCCCGCGTCAATTCTCACCCGGCGAACCTTAGCCGAGATTGCCGAAGATGAAGGCGGTGACATCAAGAAGGCTGCGACGGGCGATCCGAAGAAAGTCCCTTCACGCACGGGCGTTAAGCGACGCAAGAAGGGTCAGAAGGCCAAAGTCTGGCACAGCAAATAAGACTTCACTTCAACTCTCACTTCAAATGCACAGCATCTCCTGTATTAATCTCTTTACTTTTCCGAATGGAAGCGGTCTCTAACGTCAGGAAGGGTGGACTGACACGAGCGGGGCGCCCCGCTAGGGACCCCGCTTTTACCACCCTTTCCACCTGCAAACTTATTTAGCATGAGAGACAGACCAAAAATAATAGAGAACAAGCCTTCGTATGACAGTCGGCCCTGAACTACTCGCGCCGCTGTCGTGTAAGGGTGAATCTGGCCCTGCTTCTCATCACTCACGTGGATAACGGTCGCGCCTAGCCTCGGGGGTCACCCAAAACCGGCCATACGTGGTCACCTGAAAACCGGCCAATGAGATCAGTCGCCTGGGACGTTGACGCCGACGAGAGGGCTTGTAGCCTCCGCCGGTATGAGCAACGTATTGAGC
>JACCUI010000016.1 GCA_013811945.1 Pyrinomonadaceae bacterium
GAGCCGGCGAAGGGACTTGAACCCCCGACCCTCTGATTACAAATCAGATGCTCTACCAACTGAGCTACGCCGGCCCGCTATAGATGGCAATAGCGCATTCCGACAAAAGGCGGATACTACCAACAGGGAGACGAAAACGCAAGTCACAGGTAGAGTTGGACATAACTGTTGTCCTGCGCGTTTAGTGAGTCAGGCACGCGACCGGACAAAGTGAGGCATAGTTCCATACTGGCGAATTCACGCCCGATTCAGCTAAAAACTTTACTAATCAGTTGTAAAAATCCGGCGGGCTTCATCGGCTAGTCCGGCACCGTGGCAATCCTCGCGCTCTCGCTTTTACGTCTCTCAGAACGAGATGCAAGAACCGAGGAGTAAAACGAACGGAAGTATCCATACATCGACAGGCATGCTGAGATTACTACCAGCCACAGCAGTGCCCGCCCGGTGGTGTAGATCAACACCTGCCAGTCGTTACCCGTTGTCGGGCCTTCGCCGAAAAGGTGCAGTAACGCCGTCCGCAATTCCGGCACCGACCAGAACTCGATTGCCGGAAAAGGCCTGCCAAAGTTTGCCACAGGTGGCTTTCCAGAGACGCTGGAGGCAATTAGCAGCGCAACGGTCACAACCTGCGCCAACATTTTAAACTTACCCATCTTTGACGCTGATATGACTACGCCATCCGCTGCGGCGATTGAGCGAAGACCGGTAACTGCAAACTCACGTCCGATGATGATCACCACGGCCCACGCTGGAGCCAGCTGATTCTCAACGAGGGAGATTAGGGCGGCGGAGATAAGCAGCTTGTCAGCAATCGGATCGAGCAACTGGCCCAGACGCGTTACCTGGTTCCGGCTGCGCGCGAAGTGCCCGTCCAAAAAGTCAGTAAGAGCTGCACCCAAGAAAAGCGTGACGCCTAGTATATGCCGCGGTACCCCGAACCAGTTCTCCGAAAACGGTGTCAGGAGAACCACAACCAGCAGCGGGACAACGAAAATTCGCAGCAGTGTTAAGGCGTTTGGAAGATTCAAACTCATACCTGCCCTAATAAAAGCAACCAGAATTAGTTCGTGGGAGCGATTGCTCGCAGTGTATGACTCGCTAGGAAACAGTGTCAAGACAGCCAATCGCAACTTGCTCAATTAGTTTGTGCTCGGTAGAATCGTGATTTCTCCGCCAGGTGATATTCATATCTGTAGTGGAGTGCTCGGTTAAAGTACCATGGCAATCGACCGCATAACTGTAAGAGGCGCTCGCCAGCATAACCTCAAAAACATTAACGTAGAAATACCTCGCGATCGCTTCACAGTTGTGACCGGTCTCTCCGGTTCCGGCAAGTCATCCCTCGCTTTCGACACCATCTATGCTGAGGGACAGCGTCGCTACGTTGAGTCGCTGTCGGCTTACGCGCGGCAGTTCCTGGACCAACTCGAGAAACCAGATGTCGATTCGGTGGACGGCCTCTCCCCGGCTATTTCAATCGAGCAGAAAACCGTTTCCCGCAGCCCTCGCTCTACAGTGGGCACGGTAACCGAGATTTATGACTACCTGCGTTTGCTCTTCTCTTCGATCGGTCAGCCGCATTGTCAGGTATGTGGAGCTGCAATCACTCGGCAGAGTGTGGAGCAGATCGTACAAAACGTCCTCTCCCTGCCTGCAGGCGAACGCGTTATGATCCTGGCCCCTATAGTTAGAGGACGTAAAGGTGAGTTCAAAAAGGAGCTCGAGAAACTCGCAAAGGACGGTTTTCTGAGAGCGCGCGTGGATAATGAACTGCTTTCCCTGGACGAAGAGATCAAACTCGATAAGCGGCGCAACCACACCATTGAAGCAGTCGTCGATCGTTTGTTAATCAAACCTGGAATCAACGAGCGACTCTCAGAATCCGTTCGCACAGCTCTAAAGCTTACGGGCGGAGCCGTGCTGGTGTCGGTTGTCGATGGCGAGGAGAAGCTTTATTCAGAGCGGATGGCCTGTGTCAATTGCGGTATCAATGTCCCACCACTCGAGCCGCGGTCTTTCTCATTCAACTCCGCCTACGGCGCCTGTAAACGATGTCACGGCCTGGGCTCAGTTTTCGAAGTCGATCCCGCAAAGCTCATTGCCGATACGAACACCCCTGCTGACAAACTGGCCTTCATGGGTTCGGCGGACCGGCAGGGTTCTGCCTATCTAAAGAGCGCGCTGTTGGCGGTCATCAGTCACTTCAAAGGTAATGCGAAGACCCCTTTCAACGAGTTGTCGCGCGAAGTTCGCCAAGGCTTCTTCGAAGGACTTAGCGGCCAATTGCACTTCCGCCAGGGTGCTTATTCTTATGAGAGCCGCTGGAAAGGTGCATTGCATTGGCTGCGTGAGCGTCTCAACGAGGCGCCCTCTGAGTTAGTCGGCGTAGCGCTCGAAGAACTAGTTTCCCCGGGAACCTGCCCGGACTGCAAAGGAAGGCGCTTGCGTGCGGACTCGCTGGCCGTGCGTTTAGGCGGGCGAGGCATTGCCGACTATACGACCTTGCCGATCGAAGACGCGACTGCCGTTTTTGCCGAGATAAAACTGAATCCGCGCGAGGAGAAAATTGCCGGCCCGATACTTAGAGAGATAGTCAACCGGCTTCGATTCCTGCTAACTGTTGGGCTCGGCTATATCACTCTTGATCGAGTCTCGTCCACGCTTTCCGGTGGCGAGGGTCAGCGCATCCGCCTGGCGACGCAGATTGGATCACAACTCCGAGGCGTGCTTTACGTCCTGGATGAACCCTCTATCGGACTTCATCCACGCGACAATCAGAAACTACTGGAGACGTTGTGCGCGCTTCGCGACCTGGGCAACACAGTACTGGTTGTAGAACACGACGAAGAGACGATTCGACGAGCCGACTACGTCGTTGACCTGGGACCTGGAGCAGGCGCTCATGGTGGCCAACTGGTTGCATCCGGAACTGCAGAAGAAGTGGCTAACAATCCGAATTCGATCACCGGACTCTACATGCGAGGTTTGAGGAAAATCGATGTACCGAAGCAACGCCGTACGGCTACCGGCAAGTCCATTACCATCCATGGCGCGCGTGCAAACAACCTGAAGGAGATTGACGTATCATTCCCACTTGGTTTGCTGACCGTCATCACGGGGGTTTCCGGTTCGGGTAAGTCAACGCTGGTTGGCGACATCCTCTACCCGGCTCTGGCCCGTCACCTGTATGGTTCTCTGATCGAGGCAGGTCCTTACACCGCGATTGAAGGCCTTGACAATGTTGACAAAGTAATTGAGATCGACCAGTCGCCGATTGGCCGCACGCCACGTTCGAACCCAGCGACCTACACGGGGTTGTTCACGCCGCTACGTGAACTCTACGCAATGCTGCCCGAGTCGCGTGAGCGCGGCTACAAGCCTGGGCGCTTCTCTTTTAACGTCAAGGGTGGCCGCTGTGAAGCTTGCGAAGGCGATGGCATGAAACGCATCGAGATGAACTTCCTGCCTGATGTTTATGTTCTCTGCGACGTTTGCCGGGGCGCTCGCTACAACCGCGAAACCCTGTCCGTGAAATTTAAAGGCAAGTCGATTGCGGAGTTATTGGACACCACGGTCGATGAAGCGTTGCCGCTTCTGGAGAATATTCCTCAGATTCAGCAGAAGTTGCAGACGCTCCTGGACGTAGGGCTCGGCTACATCAAACTGGGCCAATCCGCAACCACACTATCCGGGGGCGAAGCACAGCGCGTCAAACTGGCGAAGGAGCTCTCGAAACGGGCAACCGGCAGAACAGTCTACATTCTCGACGAACCAACCACTGGTCTTCACTTTGCCGACGTCCACAAACTCCTGGACGTGCTACAGCGACTCGTTTCTCTCGGCAATTCCGTGCTGGTGATTGAACACAATCTTGACGTAATCAAGAGTGCGGACCACATCATCGATCTCGGACCGGAGGGCGGCGAACATGGCGGTCGCGTGGTGGCCAGCGGCACTCCTGAGGAAGTCGCGCGCTCGCGCCGATCTCATACGGGTCACGCGCTGCGACCTCTGCTCAACGGACGGGCCGCCCGCAATGGCAACGGCAATGGCTCGCGTCGCGATGAGAAGAAAATCGCGTGAAAGGTCGTGATATACTGGCCCTCGTAAGCTACCGTTCGATCAAAGCAGGATAGTTAGTAATGTCGATCTACGGCGATGTTCTGCTCCCGCTTAACCTGGAAAGTGTGAACACCTACACACTTGCTTCACGCCCGAGCAAAGTCTGTCTAAATGACTTTGCTCGTCCGATCGACGAGACCTCTTCAATCGAGGATTTCCTCGCCAGTCTTCCAAATATTCTCGGCGTTCAAAGCTTGCATAGCGTTGCCGCGCAAATGCGCAGAGCGAAGCAACTAGGCAAACCGATCATTTGGGGTCTGGGCGGTCACGTAATAAAGGTGGGTCTGGCGCCCGTGATCATAGACCTCATGAGGCGTGGTTTCGTCACCGCCATTGCGGCCAACGGCTCAGTGCTGGTTCACGACGCGGAGATAGCTCTGGTCGGTTCCACCTCGGAGGATGTGGACGCGACGCTAGGCGAAGGCGCGTTTGGCGGCGCTGATGAGACCGGGCGATTGCTGAACAGCGCGGCGCGTGAAGGCATGCGAGATGGTATTGGTCTCGGTGAAGCACTCGGACGCGCTTTGGTGACCCTTGAGCCCCGGCATCGCGACTACTCCCTGCTCTGCGCGGCTTACCATAGCCGCGTACCTTTTACTGCTCACATTACGATAGGGGGCGACATTGCTCATTTTCATCCAAGCGCCGACGGGGCAGCTCTGGGGGCAACCTCGCATACGGATTTCTGTTTGCTCGGGGAACTCGTGCGCCGCATGAACGCTGGCGGAGTCTATCTAAATGTGGGCTCCGCGGTCGTCTTGCCGGAACTCTTCTTAAAAGCCGTAACTCTAGTCCGCAATCTGGGTCACGAACTGACTGACATCACGACTGCCAACTTCGATTTCATCCAGTCTTATCGTCCCCTGACCAACGTTGTGCGCCGGCCTACCGCCGGTGGCGCCGGGCGAGGCTATTCAATTACAGGCCATCACGAACTAAGCATTCCGCTTCTCGCCGCCGAGCTGATCTGCGGCAAAGAGAAAGAATAGACTCCTTCTATTTCAGGCACGCTTTCAGGCTTGGCTTTGGCCACGGCAAATATATGCTTTCGGTCGTCTCCATAACTCACGTGCCATTTCGTTTCGACGCTAGAGACCGCAAGACCCGCCTGCTCGATTAACCCGCAAAGATCCTCCGCGCTGTTGAGAGCGTGCTTGTGGGCCGGTGTATAACTTTCAGCGGGCACCGTGACCAGTAGCAGCCCACCCGGCGCGAGCACTCTTGATAATTCTTTGAAGACGCGTTCGGGATAAGGCACGTGTTCAACCACTTCCGAAGCGATTACAACGTCGAGGGAGCGACTGGCGAACGGAAGATTTATCAGACAACCAGTTTGAAATTGCGCGCGCGGTGCAACACCTTTGTGCGCGGCCAATCGACGCGCATAGTTGATCGCCGCTTCGCTGATGTCTAGACCGTAACCGGTCCAGGTTGGTCTCACTCTTAAGACTTCACAAAGCATCGCGCCTGAGCCGCTACCAAGATCAGCCACAATTGCCTTGGAAGAGGCCATAGACTCGACGATGCGTCGTACAAACCTCATGCGCGCAACTGCTGAGGGCTGAAATGCCAGTGTGAAGTGCGTTACCAGTGGATAGAACGCCTGATCGTAGATACTCACTCGCGCTTTCTCAAGTGAGAGATTGTGGTCCTCCTCGCGTTTCAGTTGACGTACTTGCGCAGCGATTTCGCAATCTTATTCGGCGACATTTCAGAAGCAGCCAGCAGATCTCCCACGATTGCATCGGCGTGCTGCCAGAGATTCCTCATGTTGCTGCCAAAGCATCGAGCCAGCCACGGTCCAACGCCGGCATAGACAACGAGCAGCACTCGTTCCCACCAAGGCGCGAAGTCAGCGTAGGCATCAATGAGGTCGAGGCAGTTTTTATAAGCGCCGAGTCGTGTTCTCGCGAAGAGCTTTACTTCCCAAGTCACCGAATCTTCCTCCAACCATCAAAGTGTCGTTGAGTCAGAAGGTTCGCAAAACGCGTACCCTTTCCTGGTTTAAATTCGGTGTTTATCTCCAACTCGGATCAAAGCTCCGGATCTACAGGAGAAGTTTGGTTGTGTGAGGAGAAGCAAGGTGCAACGAGGACGTAACGGCAGCGCAAAACAGATTTGCGGCGCGCCCTGATTGTTTCGGTTGGAGTCGACTTAGGTATTGCAGTTGGAGCGCAGCAACTTGCTGCAAGCTACCGGCTTGTAACCGGGGCTGTAGGGAATGATAATTTTGGCGCTCTTAGAACTAGCGCGGACCCACTTGACAAGATCCTTTCTAGATTTTAATCTGAGGGCCGAAATTGAAAGTCATTTTCAATTAGTACCAAGAGAGAGAGAGCGGAATATATGCTTAATAAAACCTTCAACCCGCGCGCCCTTTGCACCCTCGCGCTGTGGCTCGTGCTGCCCGTTTGCGCTGCAGCGCAATTGAACTCCGCCTCAATTTCGGGACGGGTATTGGATCAGAATTCAGCGGCGATCAGCGGTGCCGCGGTTACTCTGCAGTCAAACATTTCCCTCGCTGAACTTACTGTTCTCACTGACGAGGCTGGCCGGTTCCGTTTTGAGGGTCTTCCCGCCGTTGAGTATCGCATCGTGACCAGGCAATCAGGGTTTAGTACTTCTAACAGAGTGATCACAGTTACGGGCACTGGGAATACCGCCATCGAGGTTCTTCTTCAAACGGCTCAAATAGCAGAATCCGTGGTGATCACTAGCAGCCATCTGCTAACGACACGTGAATCGATGGAAGGGATTCCAGGATCATTCGGCATCGTTGATGCACAGCAACTAGAGCAGAGCCGAGCCCTTACTTCCACCGAAGTTTTGCGCAGAGTTGCTGGCGTTAACGTACGGGATGAAGAGGGTCTTGGCTTGCGTCCGAACATTGGGATACGGGGCATGAATCCCACGCGGTCCACCAAACTCTTGCTGCTCGAAGACGGCCTACCACTTACATATGCCCCTTACGGCGATAATGCCTCTTACTATCATCCGCCCATCGACCGCTTTGAAAGCATTGAGGTGCTTAAAGGGTCGGGCCAAATATTGTACGGTCCGCAAACCATTGGCGCGGTGATTAACTATCTCACCCCTACACCACCGCCGAAACGTGAGGGCTCGATCAGTATCACGGGCGGCAACCATCATTACTTCAATGGCCACTTGAGCTATGGCGATACTCTGGGCGATACGGGGTTGCTTTTTGGTTTCACGCGCAAGCAGGGAAAAGGATCGCGCGAAAATACTCGCTCACGTCTGAATGATTTTAATTTCAAGTCTGTCACGACTCTCACCCCTCGACAGGCAGTGACGTTCAAGTTCAATTACTATGGAGAGGATTCAAACGTCGCCTATTCAGGCTTGCGAGAGGACGAGTTTCGCGCGAACCCGCGTCAGAATCCCTTTCGCAACGATTTCTTCTATGGCGATCGCGTGGGCGCTTCCCTTACCCACGCTTTCGTGTTTAGCCCTGACGTTGCGCTGACCACCAACCTCTACGGCTCTTATTTTCGCCGTCACTGGTGGCGACAATCTTCCAACTCTAACGAACGTCCGAATGACGCCGCCGATCCGCTCTGCGGAGGCATGAACAATCTCAACATCACCTGCGGCAATCAGGGACGGCTGCGGCGCTACTTGTTCGCAGGCCTTGAGCCGCGCCTAAGCATCACAAAACGGATTTTTGGTCTGAGGAGTAAAACAGATCTTGGCTTCCGGGTGCATGTTGAAGATCAAGAGCGGGTGCAAAAAAATGGCGACCGCCCGAATTCAAGAGACGGGCTTGTAGTTGAAGACAATGAGCGCCGCAATCAGGCCTACTCGGCGTTTGGCCAGCACCGGCTCATTTTCGGAAACGTGACGGTCACGCCGGGCCTTCGCATTGAGCACGTGAAGTATCAACGCACGAACCGGCTTCTGCCCGTAAACGGCAAAACCGAACTGACTCAACTGGTACCCGGACTGGGTATTTCGTACAACACCGGCGATAAACTAACTTTGTTTGCAGGAGTACATCGCGGCTTTGCCCCACCCCGGACCGAAGACGTAATCAATAATACAACTGGCGGCAGCATCGATCTCAACTCTGAGTTGAGTTGGAACTACGAGGCAGGTATTCGCTCGAGACCACATGCCGCCCTGCAACTCGAAGCGACTCTTTTCCGTATGGATTACGAGAATCAGATTGTCCCGGCCAGCCTCGCTGGTGGTATCGGCTCCACCTTTACAAACGGAGGTCAGACACTGCATCAGGGGCTTGAATTCTCGGCGGCTTTGGATACTGCGACACTACTTAGACGCCGCTACAACATCTATCTGCGAACCGCTTATACCTTTCTCCCTGCGGCGGAGTTTCGCGGCCTTCGGTTCAGCAGTGTGCCCGGCTTCAGCACTACCAGCGTGACTGGCAACCGCCTTCCCTACGCGCCAAACCAGCTACTGAATGCCAGCATAGGCTATGCACATTCAAGCGGGATCGATACTTTCCTGGAGGCGGTCTATGTCGGCTCTCAGTTTAGTGAAGATCTGAACCGCATAGACCCGATCAACACCAATGGGCAAACGGGACTCATTCCCAGCTATACCATTTGGAACGCGACTGCCAACTGCAGAATAGAAAGACTTCGGACCACGCTGTTTGTAACTGCTAAGAATCTTTTCAACCACTTCTACATTGCTGACCGCGCGCGCGGTTTGCTGCCAGGACCCCCGCTCGGAGTACAAGCGGGATTTAAGTTCGAGTTCTAGCCGCTTCGAACGAAGCGCTGGATCCGCGACGTCTTACCCCTCCTGGCGATGTCATCGTTCCCGCGGCGTGGCTAATTCCGATCTCCCCGAACGTGGGTTATAATCCAGCTCCCCTAATCGAGTAGCATTATGTAAAATTTGCGCGCGTACTGGCGTCGTAAAGGGAAGCAGATCATTAATGGACGCAATGAGACTTGAACATTTTCGCAGCCTCTTACTCTCACAACTGCCACAACATAATGAACATATCCGGAACGATCAGGCAGCCGCTCTTGAGTTGTCGGATGACGGAGTGAAAGACAGTAGTGATCTTTCAATGATGGACGTCAATAAAGAACTCGCCCTACGCCTTGGCGAACGCGAGTCGCAAATGGTTGCTGATATTGATCAAGCGCTTTTACGAATTAAGGAAGGAAGTTACGGCATCTGCGCTCGTTGCGGTAAACAAATCGATGAACGCCGGCTTGAAGCCTTGCCCATCGCTAGATACTGCGCGGACTGCCAGGCGGCAATCGAGGCCGCCAGCGGAGAGGACGTAACATCCACACTCTAGGAAAAAGCTATTAATGCCTCAGATGGTTCTCACCTGGTTACCGCCTGCTAAACTGCCTTTTGCCTTCCATTGTTGAAATTACGCCTTAGGGTGAGCCTTGTCATACACCTTGATCAGTTTCTCCATCGAGACATGGGTGTAAATCTGCGTCGATGAGAGACGCGCGTGGCCTAGAAGCTCTTGAATGTCGCGCAGGTCCGCCCCACTGTCGAGCAGATGAGTCGCAAATGAATGGCGCAGCGCGTGCGGGCTGATGTCGTGAATCCCGGCGCAGATGCGAATGTATTTTTCCACCATTCTGCCAACCGAGCGGGTCGTAATTCTCGTACCCTGGTAGTTTAGAAATACCGCCTCGGGCTCGCGCCCGGAAATTGCCGCGTTGTTGAGAAATCGATCACGTGCGCCCAAATAAGCCTGCAAGGCTTCGCTCGCCGGATCCCCGAAAAGAACGATGCGCTCTTTCCGCCGTTTGCCGGTCACGCGAATCAATTTGTTCTTGAAGTCCATGTCGGACAGATCCATTTTTGTGAGTTCCGAGACGCGCACGCCAGTCGCGTACATCAATTCCAGCATCGCCCGGTCGCGCTTGCCCAGATCGGTTTCCGTGTCTGGGGTTTCGATGAACTTGATCGCTTTCTCAATGGAGAGATGTTGCGGCAGCTTTTTCTCAAGGCGGGGGGTTGAGACAACTTTCGCCGGGTTAAGCTCAATCACTCCTTCGCGCACCAGAAACTGGAAGAAAGTGCGCAGGGCCGCAAGTTTACGAGCCACCGAAGCTTTTTTCTTTTGAGCCAAATGAAGCGTGGAAAGCCACTCACGAATCGTGAGGTGATCGATTTCGTGGATGTCTGGTGGGTTCCTTTTTCCCGAACCTTGGTCAGCAGGGGAAAGATAATCGAGAAACTGGCTAAGGTCGCTCCTATAGTTGCGCAGAGTGTGTTCGCTGACGTTGCGCTCGTAGCGCAGGTGGTCGAAGAACTGGAATAACAGCTGCTCCATGAGAGTTAGGAAGAACTACCCCTTAAGATATTCAGCCGCGTATTTACGCGGATAAACGCAGATCTGAAAAGCCCAACAACCATACTCAGATACGTTGATGCCTGCCAGTCAGCGCGGTATTCCGCGAATATGTATCGACTAGGTATCGACCTGTTCTGCATCCGCGTAGATCCGCGGCCTATTCTTCATCTCTAGACTGCCTACCAATCACTCCAGCCGGCGCCAGACCTCTTCCGAGAATAGTAAACCTTGCGGGCACGCACGCGAGCATCTTTGCGGGATTTTACCTGCAGATCGATGACGTGATAGCGCCCATCCCGTTGCGCCTCCGATTGGTAGTAGCTCAAGACGTATTGTTGTGCGAGATCAGCGGCGACTTGTTTGAATGCTGCCTCAAGGTCCGCGGTTGTCTTTGGAATGAACGCAGCTCCACCGGTCTGCACTGCTAGCTGCTCCATGCGTCGCTCAGCGGCAAGGGCGCGCAAATTTGCCCCCTCATATAATCCAGTCTGGACTACGAAAACCTGACAGTCGTCTGACAGGACGCGCAGAAGCGTCGTTTCAAAGTCTGCGCGACTGGTGGTCTCAATACCATCCGAAACTATGACAATAACTCTCCGACCCAGATAGGGCCTCAAATAAGCAGCAGCATCAATAATCGCGTCGAAGAGTGAGGTCCCACCTTCCGGCTTGCCGAAGCTCGAGATCGTCGCTTCAAGCCTCCGTATATCGCTCGTCATGGCTTGCGCGAGATAGGGATCCGTCTCAACGGAGTAGATGGCCGCCCCGTCGGAAGCGCGCATTACTTTGCGAAAAAAGTGTATAGCAGCTTGCTTCTCAAACTCGCGCGCGAAAAGGGTGCTGCCACTGTTGTCGAAGAGCATAGCCATCCGGACAGGTAACTCCGCGCGAGTAATATCGCTTATCGACTTCAACTGACCATCAACCCATAACTCAAAATCCTCAAGCTTCAAACCGCTGATCGCTCGACCACTGGTGTCGACTACCGAGGCCGGGATCGGAACGAGGTTCGATGAGACGTGAATGACGTCCGCTGGATCCACGTGCTCGCTCGCTTCACTCTTCGGGCCAGGTGGGGGGACCGGAGGTGGAGACTTTTGTGAGTTAGGTGGCCGACCGGGCTGGGCGATGGGACCTTGAGAGGGCTTCGTCTTCGGTTTAGGGTCTTTCAGCCGCCCAGACTGAGCGGCAACGCTCGCCGACAATGCCGCCGCGAACGTCAGAACAAGTGCAATGAATACGATCTTGATGAATGATTCCGCGCCTCGACGGAACGCCGACGTCACGGGGTCGCCTGCAATGTTGTGGCCTGATGCTTTGTTTCTTGAAGCCAAGCTTTCCACTCTTTCAGTGCCAATTCAACCTGAAATTGATGGCGGTCACGCTTTCTACGAAAGCGGCTTCGATCTTGTTCATCGAGCGGCTGCAGCAGGGCGAAAGTAATATTAACTGGCTGGAAATTCCTGGTTTCCGCGTTTGCGACATAGCGCGCCAGGGCGCCGGTGGCGCTTCGAGGTGGCGCTTCAATCAGCGTCTGGCCGGTTGCGAATCTTGCTGCATTCACCCCCGCCAACCATCCCATCGCGACTGATTCAACATACCCCTCAACTCCGGTTATCTGCCCGGCAAAAAAAACGTCCGGTCGTTCACGCATCTGCATCGTCGGTCTGAGCACCCGTGGTGAACAGATGTAAGTATTGCGATGGATTTGTCCAAACTGCAAGAACTCGGCATTTTCCATCCCGGGAATCAGCCGCAGAACTCTTGCCTGCTCTCCGTAGCGTAGATGATTCTGGAAGCCAACAAGGCTGTACGCGTCAGCCATTAAATTTTCCTGCCGCAATTGCACTGCCGCATAAGGCGCCCCGCCCGTACGCGGATCGACAAGTCCCACCGGCTTCATGGGGCCGTAGCGCAGGGTGTCAACACCTCGTCGGGCTAACTCTTCTATGGGCAAGCACGATTCAAACCAGCGCGTTTCTTCGAAACGCTGTAGCGGAACGCTTTTCGCCTCGATCAGCGCTTGATAAAAGACCGCATACTGCTCGCGTTCAAACGGGCAGTTAAGATAGTCGTCGCCACCTTTACCGTACCGAGCAGCAGGGAATGCAATCGCACGATCAACTGAATCGGCAGAGACAATTGGCGCGATGGCATCGTAGAAATAGAGCTGATCGTTTCCGGTGAGTTTCATAATCTCGACCGTGAGCGATTCGGAGGAGAGCGGACCTGTCGCGATGATCACAATTGCGTCGTCGGGAATTCGGGTAACTTCTTCGCGCACCAACTCGATACTCGATTCGCCTTCAATTCTTTTTGTGATGTACTCAGCAAACAACTGACGATCAACGGCGAGGGCAGCTCCCGCAGGCACGCGCGTAACCTCTGCAGCCTCCATCACCAGTGACTCTGCGCATCGCAATTCCTCCTTAAGTAAGTAAGGAGCAGTGCCCGGCTCGTCAGATTTCAGTGAGTTAGAGCAAACGATTTCGGCCAGCTTATCCGTTCGATGGGCCGGAGTTTGAGAGATGGGTCGCATTTCGAACAGACGAACGTGCACTCCGGCGCGCGCCGCTTGCCACGCGGCTTCAACTCCGGCGAGTCCGCCCCCGATAACGATTACCTGCTGCAAAGAGAATCTCGCGTATTAACAAAAAGAGCCAAACAACCTCAGCCGTTTTACGCAGTTGCCTCGAGAGGGATTAATATTTATAGGAACCCGTCTATCAAGAGACATCAGCTCTGTGGCAGAAGCATGTCGCCCCTCTGGGGCTGGATTCGAGTCCGATGCCCGGAACTTATAAACATTGCGCTTCCTACGGGACTCATTGCGAACGCTACGGCTTCTTCTCCGGCTCAACAGCCTTCGGCGCCTCAAGAGTGTATTCGCCCACGTCGCCTTTGAAATGTTTGTAATCGCTCCACTCCAAGGTCCTGTTCACATCGCCACCACCGAACAAAAGCACTTTTACAGACAGGTTAACCTGGGCCAGACGCGGCAGCCAGACGCCCTCTTCCATCCGCGTCTGTTCAATCACGAATCCAGCACCAGGGCGCAGCGAGAGCAGCAGGCCCCCGGCCATCTTGAAGCTCTCCGCGAGTCGCGCTTCAAGTCGCATTACCTGCTTATCAATCGGATCAATCCAGACGACGCCCACGAGTTTAGAGATCAAACTCTCCTCGCGATTGCCCGGCCTAAAACCGGGTCGGGGACGAAAATCAAAGACGACAGCGTTCCGGTCGCGAAAGCGTTCGCGGCGAGGTGAAACAAACTCGCATATCTTCAAAAACTGGGAGAGCTCCGGGTCGTCGCCGGCTTCCGCTTCGCCTTTTGCGTGTTTCCTGCGTTGCCGCTCTGCGCGACGCCGTTCAACGCGCTGTTCATTCTTGTCGCGGTCTCGCTCCACTTTCAAAAACTCTTCCTCCACTCGCTTTGATTCTTTCGCTGCACGCTCGGCGGACAGCGCGACTCCATTCTCGCTTATCAACCTCATGATCGGAGCACGGTTGGCCACCGGAAACACTTCATAAATTTTCGTCGCTTCTTTCTTGATCTCCCCTTTACCGCTGATCTCTCGGTCAGTCTCCTTCTGCATGAAGGCATACTCAGAGACCCGCTTCTCCACCACCTCCTGATTGCGTCCGACTTCGCGCAGGAGAGCCGCCACATCCAGCGACTCAACAGCGACCGGAGGATCGAAGGCTGTATCCGGAATCGCCGTGTTGTAGTTTACCCGTTGAAACACGAAAGACAGTTCCCCGGAGCTATCCGTGGCCAAGCTCACTTGATGGGGTTCAAGAACATTGCTCGTGGGTTCCGCCACCCGATAATCGGCGAGGCTCGTGATAGTTCTGCGCGCCTCGTCTTCAATTCTAACGAGCAACTTGCTGTTCACGCTGAACCAGTAGCGAAGCCGGGCTCCGTTGCGGGTGGAAAACTCGACGACGTAAGCCGGGTCGGCAGCTAAATCGTTCAGCGAGACGACCCGGGCCAGTATATTCAGCTTCTTGTAATCAACAAGACGAGTCGCCTCCAACAGCGACTTCAGTTTGGCGGCGTTGGCCTCGGCGCCGGTGAGAGTGCGCAAATGGCCGTCCAACCCGTGCACCCAGGCGGAACGCATATTTGCGCTCGAGATAATCTGACCGTTACCGAAAGTCATCTCGGTACGAACCGAACCAGGCGCCTTCATTTGAGTCCTGGCTGCGCCCATCGTTTGGTCTTTAAGTCGAATTACCCAATCGTAAGCAGCGTCGCGGATGGCCGCGATACGTTTCTTTCCACCGCTCGCTTTGAGGTAGTTGTCTACGACCTTCTCGGCCGAAGGTAACTTGCGCGCGGGTGCTGCAGCCTTCTTCTGAGCAAGAAGCGGATCGGGTACGCAACCTAACAGGACCACGAGCACCGTTACAGTCCGCAGACCCCTCAGGCCCAGGCACATCAACCTGCGCGGGCAGTACAAGCTGTAGTTTTCAGGTACTGTATTGTTATTCAGGATCACTTCTTTTTGCCGGTTTTCCCGGCGGCACTTTTGGCACTTTTGACCGCTGAGTTAGTCGTCGACTCTTTCTTTCCGGTTGCCGCGGCTTCTTTTTTCTTCTTTTTCTCAACCTTCTTATGCGCGGCGGCCATTATCTGCTTCACGCGCTCTGCCTGCGTGAGAGGCTTCGCCCCCTTGGCCGCGCTGGGGTGCTGTTCCAATTGTTCCGTCAGCTCGCCTTGGTTTTTCTGATATTCAAACTCGTTAACCTGAGCGCCCCCAATCCTGGAAGTGTCGAGATTTCGCATTTGTTCCCTGCCCATATCCTGCTCCTCCTCCCGCTTTGTTGTCGGCTGCTTGACACTACAAACTGCGCATTCGTATAGTGCAATTCTTCGAAAACACGGCTCGCGTTCGCTTGAAAAGCCGGCTTAGCTCAGTTGGTAGAGCGTCTGATTCGTAATTAGAAGGTCGCCGGTTCAATTCCGGCAGCCGGCTCCATAGGTCTTCCACGCTAGATCATACAGCATTAGACCAGACTGCCACAGTATGATTAAGTCGTCGCCGTCCTGACGGTGAGCGTCTTGACCGGGTGGCGTCATGACTGCCTCGCCGTCTTGACGTAGTGACCGTGACGTGGTGCGTGTTGACGTGGTGCGTTGACACTCCTCCGAAACGAGTATATAAGGCTTACAAGAAGCGAAGGCTAGTCGTGCGACTATCCGTACGAGAGTTCTGCTCCCGTTCGTGATTGTTCTTGGAGGTCGGCTCTCGATCCGACCCGCAGTGAATTCAACCGAAATGCGCTCAGTCCGGTTGGTATGGATCCTACGTCGCCGCTGGTATTTTCCGCGCAAAGAACCGTCAAAGCCACCGCGAAATTCGTCCCTGCTTTTAAGTGTCTTATTAACCGAACCGTCTTTTTAGGATGAGCGGCGATCTCTATAGGCAGAGGATGAATGCCCAAGGAAACCATGATCCTGACACAGACAGGTGAGCCACTAAGGAGACCTATCATGAAGAAAGCTCTTACATTCGCTCTGGCATTTTGTGGCTTAGCACTCGGGCTCAGCCGATCGAGTTTCGCTCAAGACATCGCGTCTCGAACCCGAGTTTCTGTCGCAGATGAGAACGGTAATCGGGAGCAGGATAAGCTAAATGGTCCAGTGCGCCGCGTTCGAGTGGAAACCGCAAAGATCACCCTGAAAGATGGCAACTGGGTCGAGGGACCGCGCGAGGCTCTAGGAATGACGACTTACGATCCGACAGGAAGAAAGATTGACTCCGTCGCCTACCCCCTGGAAGGCAGCAACATACCGGGCACGGAGCAGTATCTTTATGACGAAAAAGGAAACGTCGTGGAGATGATCTTACGGAGCACTAACGGTTCTTTACTCAGCAAAGAGACTTACAAGTATGAATTTGACCAGTTGGGAAACTGGACGAAAATGAGCAGCTTAGTCGCTGTATTTCAAAACGGTAAGGTTAGTTTTGAACCAATTGGGATTACTTACCGCACTATCAGCTATTACTACAATCAAGCAATCGAGACACTCAACGCGTCTTCACCGAAGTCAAAGCAAGTCTTAGCCCCCAGTACCTCTTCGGCACTTCCAAACTCAAATAGATCGTCGACGGATTCTTCGCGACCTTCAACATCTGTCGCCCAGGTAGTGACTACTATTCAACCGCTGCCAGGGGCCGCTAATGCCCACGCCAAGAAGGAGGCAGTTTCCGCGCCGGCTACAGTTACCCCCACTAAAAGCGACACGGCAGCACCAAACGGCTCCGCACCAATATCAAGCGGGATCCGTACAACTCCGGATAGCGCCCCGGCAACGCGCGTAGTTCAACATGTTGCCGAAGAAGAGCTGCGCAATGCGGCTATAGAATTGCCGGAGCCTGAGTATTCCGACGCGGCCTCGCTTGTCCGAGCTAGTGGCAAAGTAAGAGTCCAGATACTAGTGGATGAGAACGGCCGTGTTACGAATGCTCAAGCAACTTCGGGCCACCCGATCCTCGGAGCTGCAGCGGAAGCCGCAGCGCGTAAAGCACGATTCTCGCTCACGAAAATCTCCTCCGGTGCTACAAGAGTCTACGGCGTGATCAGCTATGACTTTGTACTGCCAAATCTAGCCAGCGAAGCAATTCCCGCTACCAGTCCGACGATCGATAGAAATTCGACGAAACCTGATGACCGCAAATCAGAGGCGAGGCCGATCGCTGAGAGAGCGGCCACCGTTGAATCCGAACCAAAGGCCGCGGCGAATTATTCGGAAGCAGCTAGATCGTTTTTCAACAAGGGTGTGGCATTCCAGGCATCAGGCCGTTACTCGGAAGCGGCTGAGGCATTCAATCAAGCCATTAGGGTCAATCCCAACGATGCTAATGCCTACGCGAAACTTGGGATGGCATATTCTGCGATGGAGAAACACGAAGACGCGATCGTAGTCTATAAGATGGCGCTCCAAACCAATCGAAGCGCACTCGGTGCGCCGGCTTACTACATGTGGGGCCACTCTAATCTGGCGCTTGATAAGATTTCGGACGCACTCTCAGCCTTCAAACAGGCTCTCTACATCACGAAAGCCGAAGCTATTTATCTTGAACGAAAAGAAACTCCGCGCTATCCGTCGCTGGAGCAACTGCACTACGGTATGGGAATCACCTACTTGAATTCGAAACGTTTCTCCAACTCGATTAAAGAACTAAAACAAGTTGTGAAGCTAAACCCGAAAAATGCGGAAGCCTACTATGCACTTGCCATAGCCCACCTTTCCACCGGTAATCGAAGGGAAGCAGAGGTGCAGCAAAAAATGCTCAGTTCGCTTGACTCTGCTCTAGCCCAGAAGATTTCCAGCGCCCTCGCAATTGCCGGACCACCGCCGGGTTGTCGTACCATTGCCTGTCGGTAAAGGTTCGGAGTAGTGATCCAAGCAAGTCCTAAAATTTGCCCGACCAGTTAATCCACACATTCATGATGTGAAGGCTGGCGCTAAGTTTGGAGTCGAATTTTCATAGAATGCGGCTCGGGTTAACGAGCGCGGCGCGGTCAGGCGCGGACTTGAAATTAACCTAGCCTGACCGCGCTGGTTTTTGGGAGAGGGCCAGAGTTTAAACATCTCGTCTTAGTTGGGACGGGGTGACTTGCGCCAAATTGGCTTGATAGCAATCCGCAGGATCGTGGATCTCGGAGACAACTACCAAATGGCCAAACCCGCAAGTTCGAAAGAGGTATGCCAAGGCGCCAAGCGGGTTGCCGCCCCGAAAATAATTAAACCGATGCTGGCGACCCTGGTTGACGAGCCTTTCTCCAATCCTGACTGGCTGTTCGAAACCAAGTGGGACGGTGTGCGCGCGGTTTGTTTCATCAGAAACGGTAAAGCACGGTTCATCTCCAGAAACCAAATCGAGATGACGATGCAGTATCCCGAATTAGCAGATATCGCGCAAAGTATTCATGGCTCAAGCGTAATTCTCGACGGTGAGATTGTAGCCCTGGACAAAAACGGCGTGTCGAGGTTTCAGTTACTGCAACGGCGGCTGGGACGAAAGAATGCCGGCGAGATCCAACGACTTGCAGCAACCACAAGGATTGCATTTTACGTCTTCGACCTCCTCTATCTGGACGGCTTCGATTTGATGGGATGTAAACTGATCGACCGCAAGGCTACGCTGGAAGGAATACTCAAGTCGTCCAAGAACATCAGATATTCCGACCACATCATTGGCGAGGGCGAGAAGCTTTTCGAAGAGGTCGCCAAAGTTCCCCTCGAAGGAATGATCGCCAAACGCCTGGAGAGCACCTACGCGCAACGACGCAGCACCCAGTGGCTGAAGATAAAGACTATTCAACAATCGGAGGTGGTCATCGGCGGTTACACGGAACCGCGAAACTCCCGCGAATATTTCGGTGCGCTCGTCGTTGGCCTCTACCGTGACGGCAAACTCCATTATGTTGCACACACCGGGGGCGGTTTTAATCATCAGGCTCTGGCGCAGACTTACAAGCTGATGCAGCCCATCAAGACCAAAGACTGCCCCTTCATCGACAAACCCAAGACCAACGAACCCGTGCAGTGGGTGAAACCCAAGCTGGTAGCTCAGGTCAAGTTTTCCGAGTGGACGACTGACGGACGTATGCGCCATCCAGTCTTCCTGGGTCTGCGCCAGGACAAGGAACCTCAAGAGTGCGTTTTCGAAAGAAAGGGCGACACGGATCGGGTTGTGCCAAAGGCTGTCCGCAAATCCAAACGTTGATAATTCGTCATCGTTATCTGAAGCTCACAAAAGGCCGAGCATCGCGATCCGCACTTACCACTGAGGCGAGGTGTCCCAACCGTAGTGGTTCGTCAACCTCGCCAGCCCAGCCGCAATGAGGCCTCAGAGGTCAAGCTAGCTAAAGCTCAAAGTAGTTTAACTAGTCGGACGAAGTAGCCCGCGAAAGATCCCCTGAACAGCAACTTCCTTTGCGGGCAGCGTTAACGGCTGGAGTTGAGAGTTGGCTGGATGGAGTTCGACGTTGGGGCCGCGTCGAAAGAGGCGTTTGAGCGTCGCCTGGTTCTCTTCGATGAGTAAGGCTACGACTATCTCACCATCGCGCGGGTCGGTACGGTTCTCGATCAAAGCAATGTCGCCGTCGCAGATGTGCTCATCGATCATCGAGTCGCCTTTCACCCGCAGCGCATAGACTCGTTCCTGGCGCACGCGCCCGAGCAAGAAACGCGGTACGGGGATCGTTTCTGCATTCTCGACGACATCGATGGGGGCACCGGCAGCGACAGAGCCCAGCAGTCTGACCTCACAAAGCATATCGCTGTCATCAACCTTAACCGTCAGAGCAAAGGCGCCGTCTTCATTCTTGCGGGTGAGCAGTCCGCGCTTCTCAAGTGCGGCGATATGCTTGGCAATCGTTGCTCTCGATTTAACTCCGAAGTGTCTGGCAATCTGCGCGTAGGAAGGCTCGTGACCATGTCGCTCAAGAAAGCGGCTAAGATAATCAAGTATCTCTTTTTGTCGCTGAGTGCGCGGGAGCATAGGTTCAATATTCCGCTGTCAGATGCCCTGGTGGTTCAATTGATTGAGAACAATACTAAAGGCGTCCGCATTCTAGGGCGCGCAAACAAAAGCGTCAAGCTTTTGTTGCGCCAAAGAATACATTGCCGGTTGCGATCTCTTAGCGGACCGAGTAGCGAGTAAGCGTGCGCGGCAGAATGCGAACACTGGGTGGCATCTTGCTTAAGGTCATCGGCTTTCCAGTCAAGACCTCAGTCGCCTTCATACCGTAGACGGCTTCGTTAAGATCATTGTCTGGACTGATCACAGCGCCCTTCAATGCTGCGCCGATGAACGCACCCTTGCTCCGTGAGTAGGAAAGGATTCCGGCATCGAGGGTGGTGTTAGTTGATGCCGCAACTTCGCGACCAACCGGCCCAGCAACTACGCCAGCTTCGCCGCCCATTTCAAACTTATCCTCGAGCAAACCCTTCACGCCTTCTTCATTCATGATCAGAAACACGTAATCATTCTTTTGCGCACCTATCTGCGCACCAAAGCTTCCGCCGCTCAGATTAAAAAATGCAGGGGCACTCCAGCCACGTCTCACGCGCTTGCTGATTATTCCCTGACCGCCGCGGCCACCTACAATGAATGCAGCTTTAATCACACCCGGGAAGACCGCAATCGCCTCAGCCTTATCCAGCAACTCTTTGGGAATCGCTTTGTCTCTGACGTTCATGATTTCGGTAAATGTCTTCGCCGCCTCGCTTGCATGCCGCGCAGCGTCCTGGGTCCTCGATTTTTTCTGCGCCGGCGCCGAAACTGCAGATATTGCCAGCACAATAGCCACACTGACCGCCCCGGTCATAGTTCCTCGCATCGAAAAGTTCATAACTAACCCTCCCTTAACACATCTTGGTGTCGAACGAGCGAACGGAGAACTAAGCGCAGATCGCGTAAAGTCTTCGCTCATTGGTTTGGTCTGATAGTACACGCAGTGCCGTGATAACGGTAGCTAGGCAGGTTGTGCCGTATGTTTTGAGTCGTATGGTGCGATTCCAGTCGGAACCGAAGAGCGGTAGTGACCGGGTAACTCTCACCAAACGGCGGAGTGTCTTGAGGTTAGCCCGATGCGCCCACCACGGGTACTGGTTAAGTTGACGGCGTTAACCGCAGCCATCGTGATTTCATCAGCAAACGCCCTCTTCAACGGCGACGCTGTGAGGATCAGAACCGTGCCAAGTTGGCGTGGGAGGCGCGGTGCGTTACGGAGCTGTGCGATCATGAGGTTCTTTTGCTGTTTCTGATTTCAAAGGTCAAGCTGGCCCACTTCGATTCGTAATTGAGATCAGGCTGCGAGAGCGGCGTCATGTGAATGAACTTCACGTACCACTTCCCTGCACCGGCAAGATTGAAGGTCGCGAGGCCGTCGGCGTTTGTGCGCGCCTCGAGTAGATGCAGTTTCCCGTCGCGCGACTCCCATCCAGCCATGACAAACTGATTCGGCACGGGCTGGCCTTCCACCGTGCAAAGCACGCTAATGGTATCTCCCGTTCTCAAAGCGTAGGGATTCTGCTGAGGAATGACCTCCGCCGGGTAATTAAGTTGTCTCTTGTAGTCGTCGGAAAGCTTGTCTCCCACCTGAAATACAGCGCGCACGTGTTTCGAATAACGCTCGCGGACGTCTTTGTTCAACTCGTTGTTTTTCTTTCGCTCGGCAAGAGTGTCAGGGATGCCGTCGTGTTTGAGGTAATCATTGAACTCGGCGGCCTTCAAATCAATCTCTTTAGGTTTGGTTGAAACTCCAGCCAGATAAGTTCCTGGTCCACCCGTCTGGACGTCCATCACCGTGGTTTTTCTCTCGTCCCGCCAGCTCACCCACTGGCTGATGGGCCCACTAAGATCCGGAGCATATAAGCTGATATCTCGGAAACGGGCACGAGCGACCAGCCCTTCGCTTTTTTGGAAGGTTCCATTCAGGAGGCGGACGCTGGCTTTCGTGTTTGGCGCCAAAAAATAGGAATCGACCTTCATGAACAGGTCATGGCCGCTGGCAACGGCCGTTATGAGAAGGGCCACGGTGAATGCCGTCACAGTCTTTCGCTTCATTTTTGAAACCTCATTGGTGCTGATGCTCGACTGAATACTTCTCAACAATCTTTTCGCGCACTTGCTCCGGTGTCAGCTTTTCATCTTTCTGCAGCTTGTAAGCCAGCAAGGCTTCATCGACGCATACCGCGCAGTGGGAGGCGTGGTCATCTACGAAACATGTGTGAAGGCTCTTGTGTCCGAAGGCTTTATCGCATTCGCAATAACAGGGCAGCTGAGCCAGGGTGTCGGGAATCTTTTTAGCTACCTCATATGCTTCACGCGTCTTGCCAAAGAACTCCGACGCCGCCAAGGTTGGCGGAAGGCTTGCGAGTTCTGAAGCCACTTGATAAGCGGGGATTCGCGGCTTAGCGTGACCGGGGGCAGGTGGGGCCGTATCGGGCAAAGCCACTGTTGGCCCACCATGTTCGTGCGCGATCTCTGTATCGCCACCTCCAGGCTTCATCACCACCAGAGTACCGGCGCCCAGTGCCAGGATGACCAGGAGTATAAGTAAGAATTTGGTTTTCATCGATCGATTAACTCCTAACTTTGGACTTACTTCTCTTGCAATCGCGCAGCGGAACCAGTTGTTGGAGTGGCGACCCCGGAATCATCTCGCTCACCCCCATCAATGTTCGCCAGCTCTAAAACCCGCTTTCTCCGACAAGGCAACCCCCGCCCGCACCCCGAACGGAGCTTAAAAGCTCCAATCGAGATGCGGGGCGAAAAGGCTGCGGCCTCGCACTAACCCTGTTTCTGCTTGTCCTTCATCTTCATGTTGCACGAGTCACCACTCCAGCAACACCCATCCTTCGCGGAATGATCCTTGGGTTGATTCTTCATCGAGCAGGAATCACCCTGGCAGCAGCACGACTCCACCGCGCAACACGATTCGGTCTTAGTCTTCTGGTCTTTCGGTGTTGAGTTTTGAGCGAGGCCAACAGTTGAAACGGCGGCCGCGAGCCCGAGCGCGAGGCCCAAGGCAAATCCCCTGAGGTTTTTCATTTTGTTCTCCTAAACTGAAAAAAAATAATTGCCTGATATCAGCGAACACACTGATATCGCTGTGGGCAGACGCGAATGTCTGTCCTTCGCAGGCGGATCTCTAGATTAGGAAGACGCAGCAGCGGAGGTAGGTATGTCCTCGATTGGGTAATCGGAGTGGCGTAGAAAGCGGAGCGCTTTGTTCCAGAGAATTCTCAGCGGGAAGAGCTGAATTGGCCAGTACCGGAGCGGCAGCGACCTCATTTATTCGTATTTTGGCAGGGATCGTCGCCCTACACACTGCGAGCGGGCAGTCTTTCATCATGCCGGACGATGATCCACCCGCCATTATCAGGGTGCTGTCTGACTTGTTGGTTCGCTGAGCTGCTGGTTTCGTTTCACCAGCGTTCTTTGCGCAACAGCTATGGGATCCACCCGACGAGCAATCCTGACCTGAAGCGACTATCGTCGCGTTCCGTCCTGAATGGTAACCCGAATGCTTTTCTGAGATAGAGCTTGAAGCAGTCGCCGCGGCGACCATCCCTTCACATCCCATCATGCAACCCGCGCCAGCAATCCAAAGGGTGAGCACCGGCGCCAGCACAAATCGAACAATTTTAGTTGAGGGCAGCGTCCGCATCTCAGGTCAAGTTTAGCAATCTGGTCGTCATTTGTCGACCTGGACGTTTTTGGCCCGCAAACGACCAGCATTTTGAGGAGTGTGATCTTTTTGTGACGTTGTGGAATCGAACCAGCTTGAGTGTAGCCTCAGTGCTAGACTTTCGCTAAACTGTTCACAAGCTATAGAAACATCATGTACAACTAGGATATTCGGGAGGAATTATTATGGAGATAGATAAGAACAAGATCGTGACGCAGGATGAATTGAATGAGCCCGCTCCGATAGATCAAGTTGAGGATCGCGTCGAAGCCGAAATGAAGGTGATAGAAGGTAAAGCGAAAGAGCAAGTGGCCCATGGTCTGCAAGACAAAAACCTGGAGCGAGAGGCTCAACAGCTCAAGCAAGAAGGCGAGCGGAGTTTGAAAGCTGCAAAGGAAGCCCAAGTTGAGAAGGAGAAGCCCTGATAATTATCCCTTCAGTGCTTCTTCGATAGCATCTCTTAGCTGTTGAGGCGTGGCAGCCGCACTAAATCCGATGAACCGTTTCAAAATGCGCCCGTTGCGGGAAATTACAAAGCTCTGAGGAATCGCGTCCCGCCCCTGCATCAAAGCGATGGCCACCTCCGGGGTGGCCCAACCGACCGGATAGTCCATCTTAAACTCCTGCACAAAGCGTCGCACGCCCGCCGCCGAGGCTTCCGGGTTTTCGGTTGAAAGACCGACCACCTCCAAACCCTTCGCCCGAAATTCGTTATGAAACTTGACCAATTCGGGAATCTCCATGCGACACGGTCCGCACCAGGTGGCCCATAGGTTCACCACCAAAACCTTGCCAGCGTAGTCTGAAAGTTTGATGGGCCGTCCGTTCACAGCTTTCAACTCAGTATCAAGTACCACGGGAGGCAACGTAACCATCGAGCCCGCAGCGGCCGCCGCAGGCTTGGCAGGGTTGATTGAAACAGGTCCGGGCTTCCCAATTTCATCCGCAGAGTTACAGCTTGAAATTCCAAAAACAGAAACGAGCGACAATACCAGAACAGTTAAAGCGAGACGCGCCGGGGTTAGCAAATGATTCTTCTCTCGGTTTTCTTTTGACATCTTAATAATACTGCGTGCCAGCTATTCCTTAAATTGGGATCAGCATAGCATTCCTCCTCGGCCGCTTACGAGTTTCAGTTCCCGGCGAATCTAAACGACTCTAGAATTACAGGCATCTCACCTTTCTCGCCCACGTCTTCGACTGCTGATAATTCGGGCGCCAGGGAAGTGGCCAGCATGATCAGCGTTGCGCCTGCGGTCTGCCCTTCAATGCCTGTGGGCAGAAAGATCACGCGGCCCCATACCTGAAGGTCGCCTTTCTCAGTTCCTTTAGACAGACTTACAAACCGAAATTCATAACCATCGAGCGAGTTTACTTTAGTGGGCCCCTCGGAGACCTTGCGGTACTCCGGAAAGCTATTAGCCAGAGTCGCGCCCAGCAGCTCAACCAATCGTGGGAATGTCGGACTGTCGGCTGTGAAGCTTCCCTTGCTGGTGTACCAACCGACGGCGAAATTCTCTTGCGTAAAGTCAGGTGGCAGCCGGCGTTCGACCTTCACGAAATTGCTGGCTCCCGCCACTCCTGCTTTCTTATCAGTCTGCCAGGTTTCCGGGTAGTAGAAAGAGAAGTCGATGTAATGCTCGGACAGCTTACCGTCCAGGTTTGCTGTCGAGTTGGCGAATTTCGTTGCGCCGGGAGGGGGCACAAACGCTACTTCGGTATCTTCGGTTGTGGTATTGGTATTGGTATTGGAATTTTCCGCCGTCGTGTTCGTGTTGATTTTTTCCGCCGGTGGGGCATCCTGCACTAATACTGGACCACCTTGAGACTCCTGCAGGCGGGGCTTGATGACATAAAAGAAAACGCCGGCCAGGCCAGCGACACCCAATAACAGGACCAAGGCCACAGCCCCGAGAATTAAAGGCAGGTTTGATTTCTCTTTTGGTTGCGGAAGATGAGCAGTGGTCCCTGGCAACGTCGAGATCCCGGGCGAGGCCGGCGCCTGGGATAAGTCAGAAGCGGTGCTTGTCCCCGTCGGTCCGGTGTTGCGGGGAAAAGCGACTGTGGGTGCATTCGCCATGCTGG
This sequence comes from Pyrinomonadaceae bacterium, assembly GCA_013811945.1. GTDB lineage: Bacteria > Acidobacteriota > Blastocatellia > Pyrinomonadales > Pyrinomonadaceae > PSRF01. The sequence goes on from JACCUI010000016.1 coordinate 25,745, forward strand.
CAATAGTCGCGTTGAGATCCGGAAGCTCACGGCTAGTGGCCGCATTATCACGCGGCGGTTGAAGCGGTGGCGCCACATCCGCGGCGGTGGCCCGTATAGTTACGTTAGGATCAAAAACCGCGTCGGAAATCAGGAGACCGCCGTCAACCGTGCAAAACTTCTGGCTCTCGTCTGGAAATGTTCGACTGCATTTCGGGCAACGCTTCATAGAGGACCTCGCTTATTATCTTCGCTCTCGGATCAACGCGACCGCGCCTTCGAAAGTCTCTGCTCTATCTCTTTATTGCCAGGATCAAGCTCCAGGGCCCGCTGGAAAGCTCGAGCGGCGTTGTTGAGCTCCTTAGTTTTGAGATAACCATCGCCAACGCCCTGGAATCCGAAAGCTCCCGCAAGCTGTTTGCGATCTCCCACGGGAGCAAAAGCCGCCGCTCGTTCGTAAGTAACCTCCGCATCCGCGTAGCGTTCCAGGGCCAGGTAGGTGCGGCCGAGCAAATTGAACGGTTGGAAAGCACGGGGACTAACTTCCGTCGAAGTCTTCAGATAAGACTCGGCCTCCTGATACCTCTTCAAGACGACCAACATTCTTCCCATGAGAAGCAGCGTCGTAGGATTGCGTGCGTCAAGTGCCAGCGCGCGTTCCAGTACCGGGCCAGATTGCTCCCATTGTTGTTCGCTTTGCAGTGATTCAGCAACCAGATTGAGCGTGGCCGCGTCCTTCGCAAGACTGATGGCCTGGTCGTAAAGCGGCGCCGCCTCATTACTGCGGCCTAGCCGCTTCAAGATGCGACCCAGGTGGACGTAGGCAACAGCAAACTGAGGGTCAAGCTCGACCGCACGGCGATAGGAGTGCTCGGTTTCGCTCGTGAGAGATCCTCGCGACTGCAAGGCCACACCGAGTCGGTCCCAAGCCACTGCATTGTTTGGCTGCAACTGCACAGCTCGTCGAGCAAAGCCCTCAGCATCTGCAAGGCGTTTGGCGTTATCTGCGCCCGTCCTGGGTTGAACCAAAACTACGCTGAGCGCCACCAGCGCATCAACATTGGAAGGACTCCACTGGGCCGCATTGCGATAAGCCATCTCGGCGTTTTCCCAGCGCTGCTGGTCGGTATAAACGTTTCCCAGACCGTAGGCGGCTCGCCCATCTCGTGGCTTAGTCTTGAGGGCGCCCTGATAAGCTTCCTCCGCCTCGGCGAAACGCCTGGCATCGCGAAATTCGTTGCCCTTCGCCAGCAAGTCTTCGACTCGCTCCTCAGCAGCAGCAGCCGCCGCCGTCCCCGCCGCCCCCGCCGCTCCCCGGTTGCTGCGGGGGCTCGGCCTGGTTGAAGGTTTAATTATCGGCGTCATCGGCTTTGCCCCGCTTTTCTTGGTCTCGGGATTCCGAGGTCGAAAGATTCCCGCGCCCCCACCTACGTCCGCACCCACGTCTTGCCCAAACGCTGCGGTGGCGCTCAACAGCAAGCTCAAACATAGCGCAACGAATGTAAGCGCAGCGCGCACCATGGCATAGGCTTTCATCGGTATTCTCCTAAGTCTCACTACGGTGAAAATATAGCCGGAGTTACATACGCCGAACTCGCGTTGTTAGGCTAACCCTAATCTTGACGGAAAGTCTAACGGGCAACAACTGACGCGGCGGATTGTAGATCAATGGTGGTTGGATAATCTAATTGCGTTTCAAGTGAATCTGCAGGGTTTGCCTCACCGGGCGGCCCGCACGAGGCGGAAGCCAAAACTCGGATGCTTTAAAGAGGGGTTATACCAATCGCGGTACGTCGCTGAGATGGGGACTTCCCGATTGTTTGGATCGCTCAAGTAAGACCCACCTCGCGCCACCATCCATTCTTTATTGGCGGAGGGGATTGGCCCTGCCTGATTTCCCTCATAAAGAGAGGCCTCCGAAGAAGTCCACTCCCAGACGTTTCCGATCAAATCGACAACTCCCCAGCGATTAGCGCCTTGGGGAAGAGATCCGACCGGTTTCGCGTCAGCCTCTTTGACCACGGCGCGTCCGTCTTCCCAGCGGTCACCCCAAGGGTAAAGTCTATGAGCGCCACCACTGCGCGCTGCATACTCCCATTCTTCTTCGGTGGGCAAGCGGTAAGCAACTCCATCCCGCCTGGAGCGCCACCCAGCGAAAGCTTCCGCATCTCGCGGCGAAACGTTCACCACCGGCCACTTCTCCTGAAGAGTGAGCGGTCTCCCGCGAAACCAATGACTGGGAGTCTCGGGATAATTCATTTCGCGTACAAATTCGGCGTACTCATCATTGGTTACTTCAGCCCGGTCAATGAAAAACGTAGGCACCGTCACCGTGTGCTCTGGACGCTCCCAAGGTGTTCCATCATTGCGACCCATTTCAAACGTACCTCCCGGAATCTCAATGAGATCGGCTTTGGACTTAGGTGTGTCAGGAGTTGTGAGTACCTGTGTGTTGGTTATCGGTGGGCTTGGGTTAGGTTTAAGGAGCACATAACCACCAATTGCGCCTCCGACTAGTAAGAGAGCTACCACAGCAGCACCAACGAATAAAATCGGGTTAGTCTTTGGCTTCTGTGCGACTTCTACGAACGCCTGCTGACTTCGCTCCATAACGGCGGAATCGCCGGAAAAACTGTTATTATCAGCCGTCCCGCGCTTGACCTTCTGACTTATTTGCGTGGCTTCAGGATCGATAGCAGTGGCGTGCGGCGGCATACTGGTGGCCAACCGGGCGAGACGTTCCTCCAAGTCACTTGCCTGGCGGGCAACCCGCTCCAATTGTTCTCGGTGCTTTCGCTCCTGTTCTTCGCGGTCGGCCTTCTCTTTTGCTACGCGATCCTCTTCGTCTTTTCGTTTTCGGACTCGCTCCGCTTCCATTGTGCGGCGGCCCTCTGCCTCGCGTGCCAATTCCTCGCGCGCGACCCTGTCGCGCTGAGCTTGTTCCCAGCGGTGTGCTTCGCGAGCCGTCGAAAGTTCTCCGCGAACTTCACCGTCTAAAGCTGCTGAATTGATCGTGCCGGCCATGGAGTCGAATGCCGGCTCCGAGAAATTAGTCTGTTCGGTTCCAGGTGGCGTAGTTGTCGGTGATAACGGTGAAATAAAGGTCTGGTTAGGATCTATCGAGCCGGTATCGCGACGGGGCGCGGGGGGCGCGCCAGATGAATTTACTGCTGCTCTCAGTTCGTCGAGAAAATCACCGACCGAAGAAATCCTTGTTTCTACCTCTTTCTCGAGCGCATGGCGCACAACTGCTTCGATTCGGGGCGGCACCTGGATACCCAGCGATTGGAAACTGGCCGGCGGCAGCGTCAGGTGCTTTTTCATGATCGAGGGGATTGAGGAACCCTTGAAGGGAACGTCGCCCGTAAGCATCTGATAGAGAATGATGCCTAAGCTGTAGATATCGGCACGCGCGTCAGGTTCGTCATCGGACCATTGCTCGGGCGCCATATAAAAGGGCGAACCCATCAGACCGCTGGTCTTGGCCTGAACAAACGAGCCGAGTAGCTCCCCGGATTTGATTTTGGCCAAACCGAAATCGAGTATCTTCAAACCCTCCGCGATAGGCACGTTGTGCTGCGCCATGATGTTGAGGGGTTTCAAATCCCGGTGGACGATATTTTGTCTGTGGGCCGCTGCCACCCCGGCGCCGATGGCGCTAATGATCTCCAGCGCTCGCGCGGGCGACATCGCGCCTTCCTCGGTAAGCATGTCCTGAAGTGACTTGCCGTTCACAAACTCCATCACGAGGAAAGGCATTGAACCCCGCACGACTCCAAAGTCCGTAACCGCGATGATGTTCGGATGTCGGATGGCAGCTGCGGCCAACGCCTCCTGACGGAAACGCGTTACCAGCATCGGATCATTGCCTACCAGATCCGGCAAGATCACCTTGATGGCATGAGCAGTCTTAAGAAAAATGTGGCGCGCCTTAAAGACAACACCCATACCTCCCTGTCCCAGTCGTTTCTCCAACTGGTAGCGCGCATCAAGAATGGGCTCGCCGAGCAGCGAGTGTGTTGTCACATCGCCGTCTTGCGGACAGTGATTGATATCGTCGGGGAAACAACGCCTACAGGCTGGACATTCTTTCATTTATCGGGCTCAGTCCGAAACGTGCAAATATGATTCTAACGGGCACGAGAGTGAGCGAGCAAGCAAACAGGTTACTGCGGAGACGTAGTTGGCTGTTCACTCCAACTCAAATGAGGGCCGCCGAGCAGGAAGGCGACATAATTCAGAACGTCACGTCCCAGAATTCCGGCCTCTGAGTTGATTATCAGGAAGCGCCCTCTAAAAGTCCTTTTGAGGAACACCAGGTCAAGTTGCACCGACTGCGCTACGCCCCTTTGACCGTCAAATCCCTTCAGCATACCTCTCTTTGGGGTCAAAGTTAGACTGGAGTTCATCAATGGATGATTGCGGAACGAGAGTGATATCAGCACCCGAGTCGAACAACATTAGTACGTTGCTTGTGGTGTTGCCGTTACCTGGATCTCGCAAAGTCACTCTTGCCAAAGGAGCTGGTGGGTTGAACAGGTTGGAGTCATACGTTGGCATCAGTTGTGTCTTCGATGATCCGCTTCTCGAAATCTTTCACCTGCTCACGATTGGCGAGGTGAGGACCAGCGATATATGGCGCTGAGAAATTTTCGGTATCCGGAACCAAAACGTACACTCGGGTCTTCTCAGGAATCCCGACATTTGATGGCAGCGTGACGCGGCCATTCTCGATGATGCCTTCGTATGTGGCGAGCTTTCTCATTTACGGCCCTCTTATTAAACTAAATCTAACATAAGCCAAGTTTTGCGTCTAACCATAGATGCAGCGATCGGGGGTCTAATCACCTCGCGTTCTTAGTCTGCTTTTGTTATTCATGCCGTTACTTGACGACGACTTTCACCAGCCGCTCTGGCACAACGATGATTTTGACTAGCTCGTGGCCCTCAATGAAGCGTCGGACTTTCTCGTCATTGACCGCTGCGTTTCGCATCTCTGCTTCCCAGACATCGGAGCTAACCGTTCCGGTCAATGGCTTTTGTCACGTATTGCTCAACTATCGGCTCGGTGCGAATGAACGTTTTTGAATGGTGTAAGTAGTACAGCGCAATTTTTTGCTTCCATTGTACATAGAGTGGGCCTTTAAGCCGCACAAGAGGCTCCTCTGAGGATCCGACATAATCTCTCAGTTTGAAATACAGGTGTCTCAGCGCCTCTTCTTGTCTTGTTTTCAACTCTACTCGGAAGTCAGTTACAACGTCAGGCAAGTCCTTCAGAGCGTCGCTGCAAAGTCGTCTGAAACTTTCCCTGTCTAGTCCCATCATTTTCTTAGGACCTGGTCTTACTACGATATTCACTAGACGCTTTGGGACGACGATCGGAGTATATCCAACGCCTTCTGGCCACTGTTCTTCAAACCCTTCAATCCATCGTCCCAGTCTTTCATCTAGAAGCGCCGCGGCCCGTAGTTCTTCTGACGTCGCGTCGGCGGATGCCATAACGAGCGAGCGTTTTTTGCCGTTGCCTTGAAGCGGGATCTCCGATTCCTCGTCCCGGGCTAATTCCGGATCAAATTCCGGCCAGCGAGCAGACTTCAATAATCCCCCAGCATGGCCCAACCCTTCCCACATTTCCTCGGCTACGTGCGGACAGAAAGGCGCAAGCATCAACACCAGGACCTCCAATGCTTCGCGAATCGCTAAGACGTCCGATTCGGATGCACTGGCTGGCTCGACATTGAGATGGCTTAACTCGTTGTAGAGCTCCATCAACGCAGCCACGCTTGTGTTCAGATGCAAATGCTCGAAGTCGTGGGTCACTCGTGCAATTGTCTGATGAGTCTTCCGGCGCAAGGCCCTCGCGCTCGAACTAAACTCCTCTTCCTCACGGGATAACTGCCTCTCGGCCATATTAGTTAGACGCTCGTGCCAACGCCACACCCTCGAATACACTTTTCGCAGAAAGCGAACTGCTCCTTCGATCCCCGTCTCGATCCAGCGCAGTTCGTTTTCGACCGGCGCCGCAAACAGAACGAAGAGGCGTGCTGCATCGGCCCCAAACGCCGAGATCATCTCGTCAGGGTCAACCCCGTTGCCGAGAGTCTTGGACATCGCCTTCCACTCGTCCGTGCCCTCCACGAGGTTGGTTACCATCCCCTGCGTAAGCAGTTTTTTCACCGGCTCATCAAATGAAACCAGTCCGATATCGCGCATGAACTTAGTCCAAAAGCGCGTGTAGATCAGGTGCATCACCGCATGTGAATCCCCACCAATGTACTGATCGACAGGTGTCCATTGGGCAGCTATTGCCGGATCAAATGGTGCGGAGTCATTACGCGGATCACAGTAACGAAAGAAGTACCAAGAGGAATCGACAAACGTGTCCATCGTGTCGGTCTCCCGGCGCGCCGGGCGTTTGCATCTGGGACAGTTTGTATTCACAAACTCCGGCACGCCGGCCAGCGGCGATTGACCGCTGCCCGTGAACTCCGCTATGTCCGGAAGCACGACCGGAAGATCCTCGTAAGGCACGGCCACGGCGCCGCAGTGTTCACAATTGATAATTGGCACCGGCGCTCCCCAGAACCTTTGGCGAGAAACTCCCCAGTCGCGCAGCCGGTAAGTAACAGCCCCACCGCCGAATTTGTGCTGCTCTGCGTGTTGGCCCATCTCGCGTATCGCCACTGCTGAAAGTCTTCCGCCCCACTCGCCGCTATTGATCAGCACCCCATAGTCGGTGAACGCCTGGTGCATTTCGGCAGACTGGTCCGTACCGGTTTTTGATACCGGTTCAGCCGCCGGTTGATCGTGAGAAACCGGAGCAATCACCTGTCGAATCGGCAGAGAATATTTCTGCGCAAACTCGAAGTCGCGTTGATCGTGAGCCGGCACGCTCATGACTGCCCCGGTGCCATAGTCCATCAGTACATAGTTTGCCACCCAAACGGGGATGTTCTCGCCGCTGAAGGGATTGATGGCCAGCACTCCGGTGTTGAGTCCTTCTTTGACTTCTTCCCCCGTAGGGTCAACGGGCCTGGCGCGTGCGGCCGCCACTTTCTCGGCAAACTTCTGGACGTCACTCTTCAAGGTTGAGTGTTCCAGCAGTTCCGCAATGAGCGGATGATCCGGCGCGAGTACGATCGCGGTGGCGCCAAAAACCGTGTCGATACGCGTCGTAAACACACGAATCTTTTTGTCCGAGTTTTTGACTGCGAAGTCGATGTAGGCGCCTTCGCAGCGACCGACCCAGTCGCGCTGGCGTTTCAGCACCTTCTCAGGCCAGGTAGCTTCGATCTGTTCGATCTCTCCGACGAGTTGTTCAGCGTATTCGGTGATACGTAGAAACCATTGTTCGAGATTGCGCTTTTCCACCGCCGCGCCACAGCGCCAGCAGACGCCGCCCGACGACTGTTCATTCGAGAGTACGGTACCCTCTTTAGGACACCAGTTAACCGGCGACTGCTTTTTGTAAGCCAAACCGCGTTCAAACATCTTCAGGAAGAACCACTGGTCCCACTTGTAGTAGTCAGGCCTGTGCGCAGCAATCTCGCGCGACCAGTCGTAACTGATGCCCAGGCGTTTGAGCTGACCGCGCATGTGCGCGATGTTCTCTTCGGTCCAGTCACGCGGATTTACGCCTCGTTTGATTGCGGCCTGTTCGGCCGGCTGCCCAAAACTGTCCCAGCCGATCGGGTGAAGCACGTTGAAGCCCTGCAGACGCTTGTACCAGGCAAGGGCATCCCCGATTGAGTAGTTGCGCACATGGCCCATGTGCAGGAAGCCCGACGGATAAGGCAACATTTCCAGACAGTAGAAGTTCGGCCGCGGGTCGTCGTTGCTGACCTCAAACACACGTCCTTCATCCCAACGCTGCTGCCATCTCTTTTCAATTACTTCCGGAAAATACTTTTCGTCCATCGATGTTGTCCCCGCGCTATTTATCTGAATCAACTATTCGAACGAACGCACAAGAGTTCGTTTTGAGCAACTGTGCGCCCCAATCTACTTGGCACCGGTCTGCTGTTATTTCGTTGTAGGATTCGCCGCTCCGACAAAACTGCGCTAGAACGCGCGGCGCGGAAGCGGCACCGTTAGGAGGAGTTCGGTAAGTGGTCTGTATCTGGTCATTGCAGATGGCTCGCCAACCTTCTTAGTGGAACCCATATTAACGCGGGGAATCTGCATTGTCGATCTTAACGTGAATTCGAGCCACTCAACCTTGAATTGACAATTCAAGCCTACCAAATTTTCAGGTTGGGAAGGGGCCAAAGCGTAGCGCACCTCCCGCTCAAGATGCAATCCGCTCAACTTATTCGGAGAAAGAACCAGTTGAGTCAGCTAAGCTAATATGTGTGGTACCCGGTCCTGAGCGGAGACGCGCTGCGCTTTGCCCCCTTCCCCACCTGCAGACTACCGTAGACCGTTTCGGGTTTTCACACAGCCTCTATCGCTTCCGGTTCCAACTGTCTCGCTTTCTCCGCAAGCCTAAAGTAACGACCCCGGACAAGCTATTGCATCAGCGACGCTCGACGCTCTCCGGCTCTTCTTCGGTTACTTCTTCGCCCGGTTTGGCTCTGTCGACTTCTTTGCCGGCTTCCGGCGCTTGCGTAGTCGGGAATTCGACGTCATCAAAAGGGCGATCGAATCCTTCCGGGAGATCTATGTCAATATCCATCTCGCAGTCTTTGGGCCAGAGCAGCGATGCGGCAACTGAGCCGAGCAGCACGACAGCCACGAACGTGAGCGAGAACCAAATCGGAATATGCACGTCCAGGGCCACCACCAGCATCTTGGCACCGATAAACGTGAGCACGATTGCAAGTCCCATCTTGAGGTATTGGAACTTCTCCACCACTCCCGCCAAAAGGAAGTACATTGATCGCAGGCCGAGGATGGCAAAAACGTTTGAGGTGTAGACGATGAACGTGTTGGTTGTGATGGCAAAGATTGCCGGAATTGAATCCACCGCGAAAACAAGATCGGTGACTTCAACGATCACCAGAACCAGTAACAACAGCGTTCCCGTTAGTTTGCCATCTACGCGGGTGAAAAATTTCTGCTCTTCGTAGTGACGGGTGATCGGGATGTAGTGAGTCACAAATCTCACCAGCGGATTATCTTCAGGCTGGAGATCGAGGTCTTCCTGCTTGAACATCTTTATGCCCGTGTAAACCAGGAATGCGCCGAAGAAATAAATGATCCAGTGGAAGCGATTAATCAGCACCGCGCCGATGAAGATCATCGTCAGACGCATTACCAGCGCACCCATCACGCCCCAGAAAAGGACCCGGTGCTGGTATTTGGCCGGCACCTTGAAATAGGAAAAGATAAGGAGAAAAACGAAGAGATTATCTACCGAGAGGGAAAGTTCGATGAGGTAACCCGTTAGAAACTCGAGGCCGCGGTCGCTGCCCTGATAATAGAAGACCAGCCCGGCAAAGATCATTGCCAGGGTAACCCAGACGGCGCTCCAGGTTGCGGCTTCGCGGTATTTTATTGTGTGGGCTTTACGGTTTAGGAGCCCCAGGTCCAGACTCAGCATGAGCAGGATAAATACCGAGAAGCCGATCCATAACCATGTTGAGCTGACCATCGGGTTCATTGAAGTCAATAAAATAGCACGGCCAGAGTCGTGTGTCAGGTCAGGCGCCAGGTGCCAAGTACCGGCTGGTCAGTGCCAGGTGCAATGTCAGAACCGAGAGCGTGGCGACCGGGTCGATTGAGCGACAGGGCCGATCAACAGCCGGAGCGAACCAGGTCGATACCACTCACGGTTCTGAAAGTTCTGATACGACACCCGTCACCCCTTCCCAAGTTGCAGAGCCACGCCCGCTCCTTTACAATCCGCCATTTGCTGGAGAGGATAAATTATGCTCAAACAATTCGCACGCCTCGAACGGACGCGCAGCATCATTATCGTCGGTTTCGTCCTCATCATGGCCGCTAGTTTGATAGTGTTCTATGCTCCGCGCTCCGCTCAATATCGCGACCCTACGAGAAACACCGAAGTGCTCGCCAAAGTTGCCGGTGATGAGATTACTGTAGCGGACCTTGCCCGCCTCAGAGAGAACTACCAGCAGATGCTGGGGGGTCAGATGAGCCTGGCCCAACTGGGAGGAAATAAGCGGTTCCTTGACGGTCTGATTAGAGATCGCGTAATTGCGCAGGAAGCAGCGCGCCTGGAACTAGCGGCCAGCAATGCGGAAGTGGCCGAGAGAATTCGGAAACAGTTTACCGATGCCTCGGGTCAGTTCGTTGGTCTGGATAAATACAAAGAATCCATCGCGGCCCGCTACGGTGATGTGGAAACGTTTGAGCGGAATGTTCGCGACGGGATAGCACAGGAAAAGCTCAAGGCATTTGTTACCTCGAGCGTCAGCGTTTCTGATGATGAGGTGCAGGAAAACTATAAGCGCGAGGCAACCACCATAGGTCTGTCCTATGCACTCTTGTCCCCCGAAAAACTGGCGGAGAAGATTCGATTGTCAGACGATGAGCTGCGAAACCATTACGAGCAACACAAGACTGACTACCGCATTCTCGAGCCCCAGAAAAAAATCCGTTATGTCTTCGTCAACCAGGAAAAAGCTGGTGCAAAACTCCAGGTTGCTGACAAGGACCTGCGCGAGGAGTTTGACGGCATGCCGGCCGCGAATAAGCAGGCCGGAGTCAAGGTCCAGCAGATTCTTCTAAAAGTTGCTCGCAAGGATCTGGATCAGCCGGTAGAAGAAAAAGCCAAAGACTTAATTAAGAAAGCGAGGGGAACGTCGGGCCAGTCAACTAAAGAGATATTCGCCGAGCTGGCTCGGGGCAACTCCGAAGATCCGGCAACAGCAAAAAACGGCGGCTTTCTGGGCGGTCTCGTCAAGAAGAATCCGAATAAACCCGACGGTCTCTATGATCGAGCCCTTGATATGGAGCCGGGCGACATCTCGGACATTCCAATTAAATATGGTGGCAACTGGTACATCTTACGTCGAGACGACTCTGTGCAACAGACCTTCGAAGAAGCCAAACCGACCCTGTTGGTCTCGTCGCGCAACCGTCGAGCATTTGCAGTTGCTCAGAAGCTCGCCGAACGGGCGCAGGTCCGTTTGAAGGAGACTAAAGATCCCAGGAAGGTAGCGCAGGAATTGGCTGCTGAAGCCAACATGACCGCTGCGGAGATGGTCAGAGAGACCCCTTATATCAAGCCGGGAGACGACGTTCCGGAAATCGGAAGCAACCAACAATTTGAAGCGGCCATCGCACCTTTGAACAATCCCAACGACGTTGGCGAACGCACCGGCGTCAAGGGCGGCTTCGCAATTCCGATGTTCGTTGAAAAGAAAGAACCGCGCATTCCCGAGCTTGAGGAGATTAAGGACCGGCTGACACAAACGCTAAAACAGCAAAGGGCGAAAGAGCGGTTGGAACAGAAAGCCAAAGAGGTGCTCTCATCCGTGAAGACTGTCGGTGATATCAAAGCAGCCGGGGCTGGCTTTGAAGTGGGAACGGAAGAGGACTGGAAGATTGGCTGCGTGATCGGCAAGGCCGGGACCAGTCCGGCGCTGGACGAAGCAGCCTTCGCATTGAAGGCCGGAGAGACAACCAAGACTCCGGTTAAAGTCGGAGACAACTGGGTGATCATGGGGGCCACCAACCGTGTCGACGCGGATCTGGCAGCGTTTGCATCACGGCGACCGCAAATGACTCAGACGCTGCTGACTGAGCGCCAGACCCAACTCTGGGATGACTACGTCACCAAGGTCCAGGAGGAAATGAAACGCGCGGGCAAGATCAAAATCTACAAGGATGTGCTGGCCGCTATGGAAGAGGGTGAGCCGGCAGCCGCGGCGCCTCAGTCGCAGTTTCCGTTTCCCGTAGAGTAACCTTGCTCCTCGGCGCGTAGCGTCGCAGTGAATTTAGCCC
>JACCUI010000027.1 GCA_013811945.1 Pyrinomonadaceae bacterium
CGACAACTTCTGCAGGCGCATACACGACTATCGTGACCGGAGTCACGACCACTTCTTATACAGACCCCGGGGTGACCAACGGGACGACTTACTACTATGTCGTTGCGGCTGTTAACGCTTCCGGTGAGAGTCCCAACTCGGCGCAAGCAAGCGCCACGCCCGGCGCGGCCCCGCCCGCCCCGACAAACCTGACCGCCACGGCGGGCAATGCCCAAATCTCGCTCTCGTGGACAGCTTCGTCAGGCGCGACGAGTTACAGCTTGTACCGAGGCACCTCATCCGGCATCACTCCCAATGACAGTAACCGCGCCGCCACCGGTCTTACGGCGACGAGTTACACCAACACGGGGCTGACGAATGGAACCGCTTACTACTTCGTTGTGCGCGCCGTTAACGCTTCCGGTGAGTCGGGCAATTCCAATGAGGCAAGTGCTACGCCATCGGGAGGCGCGGAGGTGGGGCAGTGGTCTGCCCCCATCCCCTGGCCAGTTAGTGGCATACACATGCACGTACTTCCAACCGGCAAGGTGATGTTCCATGCTAGGACCGGCAACCGTGACCCCGACTACAACCCCCGTCTCTGGGACCCGGCCGCGGGCACCTTCACCGCCGCGGCCATGCCCGGCTATAACATTTATTGTTCCGGCCACTCATTCCTGCCCGACGGTCGCTTGTTTCTTAACAGCGGGCATATTTCTAGTCAGGTAGGTTTGTCCGAAACCAGCATCTACGACCCCTTCACCGATTCCTGGACCCGCACGGCAGACATGAACGCGGGCCGCTGGTACCCAACGAGTACCACGCTGCCGAACGGAGATGTGCTGGCGATAAGTGGGACCGTTGACACCACCTTGTGGAATAATCTGCCCCAGGTGTGGCAGAAAGCGACCGGCACATGGCGGGACCTCACCGACGCTCAACTGCAGCTGTTCTACTACCCGTTTATGTTCGTGGCGCCAAACGGCAAGGTCTTTAACGCCGGCCCGAACCAAATTACGCGCTACCTGGACACGTCCGGGACGGGGAGCTGGATTACGGTGGCGAGCACCAACTTCGGCGACCGCTTCCATCAAAGCACCTGGGCGGTGATGTACGACGACGGCAAAGTGCTGATCGGGGGCGGGGGTGATCCCGCCACCGCGACCGCTGAAGTCATTAACCTGAATGATGCCTCTCCCGCGTGGCGGTACGTGGCGCCGATGGCTTACGCGCGTCGCCACAGCAACGCCACGCTCCTGCCGGACGGCAAGGTGCTCGTGACGGGTGGCACCAGCGGGCCGGGTTTCTTCGATACCTCCTCCCCCGTGTACGCCGCTGAGATGATGGACCCGGTGACCGAGAGTTGGACTACGATGGCCAGCATGAGCAGGCCGCGGCTTTACCATTCGACAGCGGTGCTGCTCCCCGATGGCCGCGTTCTTGCCGCCGGCGAGCCGGGAAATGCCAATTATCAGCAGGACGCAGAAATCTACTCGCCGCCTTACCTATTCAAGGGGGCGCGACCAACGATCACTTCCGCCCCCGCGAGCGTTACTTACGGTCAGACGCTCTTCGTGGGGACGCCGGACTCCGCGAACATTGCTCAGGTAACCTGGATCGGACTTTCCTCGGTAACGCACTCGTTTAACCAAAACCAGCGGATCAACCGTTTAAGCTTCTCCCGGGTAGCGGGCGGCCTTAACGTCACGACGCCGCCGAACGCGTACCTGTGTCCGCCGGGGTACTATATGCTGTTCATACTGAATGGTAACGGGGTGCCCTCGGTAGCTAAGTTTATTCGGATCGAGGCCGCATTGGTCCCCTCGGCCCCGTCAGGCCTGCGCGCAACCGTGGTGAGCGGAGCGCGCGTTGACCTCGCGTGGAACGACAGCGCGGACAATGAAACCTCATTTCGGATCGAGCGCAAAACCGGGGCGGGGGGCGCCTATTCGGAAATAGGAAGCGTCGGCGCTAACGTGACGACCTATCAGGACAACACCGTGTCGAGCGGAAACACTTATTATTACCGTGTTCGTGCGCGCAATAACTATGGCGATTCCATCTATAGTGGTGAAGTCAGTGTCAGCCCGGGAAGCCAAGCGAGTGTGATTAATTTCCGTGGCGCATCGACGGCGGATCCCGGCAGCTCGACTTCCATCACAATGACGAAACCGACGGATGTCGTCAGCGGTGATGTGATGATCGCCGCGATTTGGATAAAGGGGGGCTCGACCCAGATCGACACGATAACGCCTCCGCCTGGCTGGACGCTGGTTTGGAATGAGAATTACTACAACTTAGATGCGCTGATAACTTACTTCAGGGTCGCGACGTCAAGTGAGACCGCCGATTATACGTGGTCGTTTAGCACGTCGCCGGGATTGCTAGGCGGAATCGTCGCATACTCGGGCGTAAACCAAACAACGCCGATTGACACGTCTGCCGGCAGTCAATCCTGGACCGGGTCAACGAGCGTTCCTGCGCCGTCGGTAACGTCCACGGTGGCTAACACGCATATGGTCTCTTTCTTCGCCTACTATAACCCCGGCTCTTTCACGCCGCCTGCCGGGATGACCGAGCGATTTGACATCTCAAATTCGTTAACCTTTATGTCGTTCTCCACCGATGATGAGAGTCGCCCATCGGCGGGTGCGACAGGTACGCGCACGGCAGTGGCGTCCGGGGCTGCCAACCACTGGATCACCCAAACGATCGCGCTCAAGCCTTAAAGGAAGGGGCCGCGGCGAGTGTTCTTAGCTGCACCGGCAGTCCCGACGGCTTCCGCCACATTCCTTTCTTCAGTAAGGAGGCTAATGCTCAAGATACGCAGAGTTGGTCTCACGTTGATGAATTTTGTGCTCTTCATTGTTTTAACCGTGGCATCACGAACTGCCGTCGCCCAAACCTATACGATCACCGACCTAAACCCGCCAGGCCAGACGAGCAGAGACGTAGCCCTCGGTATCAATAACTCTGGCCAAGTGGTCGGCTATTCGGTGACCTCCAGAGGACATATTCGCGCCTTCCTCTACAGCGACGGCAGGATGAGGGTCCTTGGCTCCCTTGGCGGGGTGCACAGTTATGCCTTCGCCATCAATGACTCCGGTCACGTGGTCGGTCGTTCACAAATCGCTAACGGACAGAGCCGTGCCTTCCTCCACATCGGCGGCCCGCTAATAGACCTCGGCACGTTCGGCGGGCGGTTCAGTTCAGCCTTAGGCATTAACAACTCCGGCCAAGTGGTCGGATATGCGCTCATCCCCGGCGAAGAGGAAGAGGCGCACGCTTTCCTCTATAGCGGCAATGTACTCCTAGACCTCGGCACGTTCGGCGGCGTGAGCGCCAAAACTACCGGCATCAACAACGCGGGTCAATTGATCGGCCATTTCTATAGAGATCACCATGAAGGTTATGAACTCGCCTTCCTCCTTAGCGACGGCGCGATGAGATCTCTCGGTACCCTCGGCGGCAAACAAACTACAGCCGTTGACATCAACGACTCCGGTCAGGTGGTCGGCTATTCGCTAACCCCGAACGGAGAGCCTCACGCCTTCCTTTACAGCAATAGTTCACTGTCAGACCTCGGCACCCTCCCGGGCGGTACGCAAAGTTTAGCGTTCGGCATCAACAATTTTGGTCAGGTGGTGGGAGCTTCAAATTCTGCTGTTACCCAATTGCATGCGTTCCTCTACAGCGGAGGGGTTATGCGAAACCTCAACAGGCTGATTCCCGCTAACTCCGGCTGGCAGTTAACTGTGGCCAGAGCTATTAATGATGCCGGGCAGATCGTAGGCGACGGCATCCTTAACGGCCAGCAACGTGCCTTCCTCCTGACGCCAGTAACCTCCGCGGCGATCACCAAGCCCTTGCCTGCGAACCAGATCGTCCGTGCCGACTCGGTAGACGGCGGGGTGCCGGTACGCGCAACCTCGAGCTTGTCGTTCGTCAGAATCTCGAAAGGAAGATGGAAGCGTCGGTAAAGCTCATCCCTGCCGCTGATCGACGGAGCTACCCGGTCAGACTATAAGGCAGCGCTGCAGGTCGCCTCGGGCGATGAGCTCCTTGATCAGCAAACCGGCCATAATTATCTTTCCAGCGCCAGGGTCGTCGGCTAGGAGGAACCATAGTTGTGCCCTATAGTGTGCCAACCTTGCTGAAAGCATTTCTTCGAGCTTTTCAGGCGCCCTTTCCTGTATGAAAGAAAGAAGTGGGTATAGGTATAGCAGTCTCTCACTAACAACTTTCGGATTCTCGCCGGCTAGTAAGAGCAGCGTGGCGCACGTGTGCCTGAGAGTGTACGGTGTGATGGAGGTAGACAAGCTAGCACCGTTTCATATAGTTCTAGAGCTTCGTTCAGCGCCTTCGCCGTCACCCAGATCGGGGTGACAAGACAGACATTCAAAAAGCGAGGACGGTGCACTCGACCGAAGGCTTAATTTTACATTGCTGGGGAAAGCTGACCTTCGCGTCTTATCTGTTAGTTAGTTTTCAATTCCTGATTTCTATTAAGCTCGGTTCGCTGGTCCTGACACCAGCGGTCTTCACCTGTCGCGGGAGCTTAGCGTTGTCTTAATCCGGTTGGTGGCTGCGATCAGTAGCTTGGCCTGCACATCAGTGAGTCTTTCGCCCCACTGTGCCTTTACTATGTTGAGGAACGCATCGAGCATATTTAGTGCAAGCGCGTTACCACTTTTGTTGGTTGCGTCGAGGGCGTCTAAGGCATTCCGCAATCTAGCATTCAACCTATTTGCAGTTCCGCGGGGGAGATTTAAACCTTTGACGGTATTGACGAGATTGCTGATCATCTTAGACGGAGTTAACAAGGGGGTTAGAAGGAAGGCACGCTGTTGACCTTTGACTATCCCATTCCCAACGATCTGCCCAGCATCATTGATATCCCTAGCGTCATATAATACCCAACCGGAGTGAGCGGGTATCAGCCAGTTCAAGTCTTGCATCTCCCCATCGCTGTAAAGGAAGGCGCGCAGTCTTGCTCCAGCGGAGTTCGATGCTCCCACCACTTGGCCGCAGCAGTTAATGCCGTATGCAAAGCTTTGGATGCCGCCGGGGAGCGTGCCGAGGTCTCTCACCATACCGCCGCTGTAGAGGAAGGCGTGAGTCTCGCCGCTGGGGACTTGTGCGTGACCAACCACTTGACCTGAGTTGTTGATATCGACCGGCACGGTAATCCTGCCGCCGAGGTTCCCGAGATGAATCACGGTGCCGCCACTAAGAAGAAAGGCATGATAAGGCTTGTAGACGACGTCGCTTGTTGGACTAAAGTAACCAACCACCTGGCTTGAGTCGTTGATGGCGGTGGCAAAGCTGTCAGCGTCCCCGAACGTGCCCAGATCGATTATTTTGTGGTCGCTGTAGAGGAAGGCGCGTTTATGTAACCCGCTGTGTTCGTCCCTAGGAATGTGCCTATAGCTGACCACCTGACCTGAGTTGTTGATGCCGGAGACTGCGCTGACCGGACCCTCGAGACTGGGGTCGAGGGAACTGAGGTCAAACAGCGGACTGCCAACAATAGTGATGAAGGGGCGGTAGCGTCCAATAGCGTTTCGTAAGTGGCCGAGAACTATACCAGAATCGGCAATGCGTTGGGCATAAGTTTCACTGTCTCCGAACGTGCCGAGGTCTAAGAGCGTACCGCCGATGTAAAGGAAGGCATGAGTCTTTCCGGTGACTGTCTCTGAGTAGCCAACCACCTCACCGCTATTATTGATGCCTGAAGCCGCGCTGCTCTTGCCACCAAGCGTGCCCAGGTTGGTAATACTGTACGCGATTACCTGCGCAGCGGCTGGTTGCGGAACCGTAAGACCTATCACGGCAATGATTGCTAGGACGAGACCGGTCATACAGCTATTGTGTGCCCTCATGTATGTACTCCCTCACCCGGCGAAAACATCACGGTGCAGATGGCAATGCGTCGGGAGCCGTCGTTGCTCATGCGGAGGACTATCGTCCCGATGGTGCGAATGCATCCGGAGGCGCATATTCAACAACGAGGAGCGACCCCACAGACCGCTCCTCAGACCATCGGTTTCTGAGTCTCCGGCTGCTATTCCTTGGCGAGTTGCTCTCCAGCAGCGCTCGCCTCCGCTTCACCAGCTGACCGAGATTCTGAAGCAAAAGTGATTCTTTGAGAAGGAAATTTATTGGCGCCAAGTGTGCCAATTACGAACTGTCCTGAACAGAGGGGGTTCACCCCAGATTTGTGTGGCGCTTGTGTGCCAACTCGGCCAGACACACGAGTACGCAGCAGTATCAGGCACAATGAATCAGCCTGAAATGCTAAGAGAAAGCACTAGTAAGAACTGCCAAATATTTGTAAAATACTACATGCTTAAGACTTCGAATCAAAAGGTCGCAGGTTCGAGCCCTGCCGCGTGCACCATCTCTTCTCTGAGTTTTCCCGCACTTCTTTCCAACTCTTCCTAACCGAGGTGAAAACATGAATCGATCTGATGACACTTCGGCGCAACCCTGCAAACTGGCCTTGATTGGTTTTCGTTACGACGAAAACTCGTCTTTCATGAAGGGAGCGGCTGATGCTCCGCCGCAGATTCGAGCGGCCTTTCGTTCCGATGCCTCTAACTTTTGGAGCGAAACGGGAGTGGACCTGGGTGCGGAAGGAACTTTCTTCGACGCGGGTGACGTCGATCCGGTGGGGGGAACGAAGATGTTTTCGTTGATCGAAGATTCAGTTCGAACCCTATTAACCGACGACCTTGCCCCGATCTGTTTGGGCGGAGATCACTCAATCACGTATCCGATCATTCGAGCCGTCAGCAAGAAGTACCCGGACTTGAGCATCCTGCACTTCGATGCCCATCCCGATCTCTACGACGAACTGTTGGGAAACCGCAACTCCCACGCGAGCCCGTTCGCGAGAATCATGGAAGAAGGACTGGCGAAGAGCCTCGTTCAGATCGGCATCCGCACAATCAATGGACATCAAAGAGAGCAGGCCGAGAGATTTGGAGTGGAAATTATTGAGATGAGACATTGGCGAGATGATCTAACTTTCGACTTCGATTCGCCGGTGTACATCTCATTCGATATGGACGCACTCGATCCAGCTTTTGCTCCGGGTGTCTCTCACCGTGAGCCCGGCGGGCTTTCAACCCGACAAGCGATTGGTCTTATTCAGCGATTGCAAGCCAGAGTTATCGGGGCGGACATCGTGGAATTCAATCCGCGCATGGATCCGGTTCAGACAACAGCAGTTGTTTGTGCGAAGCTTTTGAAAGAGATTGCTGCGAAGATGTTGGCCGGGTAAAGAGGCCGGAGTCTTCCTATTAGACTCCGGTTTGTATCCGCCAATGCTAGCTCATATTACGCGCCTACTGCGCCGCTTTCCGCCGGCTTTCGTTGATCTATCGGAATATACTCTCGCGTTCGGTAACCGAGGTAAATTTGCCGCGGACGCGCGATCTTTTGCTCAGGATCCTCCAGCAGCTCTACCCACTGGGCCAGCCAACCTGACGTCCGCGGAATGGCAAACAGCACCGGAAACATGTCGAGGGGAAAACGCATCGCCTGATAGATAATCCCGGAATAGAAGTCGACGTTGGGATAGAGTTTGCGCTTGACGAAATATTCATCTTCCAGCGCAATACGCTCCAGCTCGAGCGCAATATCCAGGAGGGGATCTTTGCCCGTCACTTCGAAGACTTCCTGGGCCACCTGCTTGATAATCCGCGCGCGCGGATCGTAATTCTTATAGACGCGATGACCAAAGCCCATCAGACGAAACTCACCGGCCTTCACTCGCTTCACGTATTCAGGCACTTTATCGAGGGAGCCAATCTCTTTCAGCATTCGCAGCACCATCTCGTTCGCTCCGCCGTGCAATGGTCCGTAGAGCGCTGCTGCCGCTCCACCTAACGCTGAAAAAGGGTCAGTGTGGGCACTGCCAATGCTGCGCATAGCATTGGTGCTGCAGTTTTGTTCGTGGTCTGCATGAAGAATGAAGAGCACGCTCAGCGCGTGTTCCAGCACGGGATTGGGCTGATACTTCAGCTCCGTGGTTTTAAACATCATGTTCAGGAAGTTGCCTTCGTAGCTCAGATCGTTATCGGGATAGGCGTACTGCATCCCGATGCGGTGGCGAAAAGCAAAGGCGGCGATCGTGGGCACCTTGGCAATGAGTCGTTGGATCTGCTTGCAGCGCAGCTCTTGATTGAAAATGTCTTTGGCGTCGGGATAAAAAGTCGAAAGAGCGCCCAGCGTAGCTTCAAACATGCCCATCGGATGAGCGTTGTAGTGGAAGCCATCAATTACCTTCTTGATGTTCTCGTTGATGAAAGTGTGATAGGTGATATTACGCTTCCAGTCGTTCAACTGTGTCTTCGTCGGCAACTCGCCGTTGAGCAGCAGGTAGGCCACCTCGAGATAGGTACTCTTTTCGGCGAGCTGGTCGATGGGATAACCGCGATATTCCAGGATGCCCTCGTCACCATCGATGAACGTGATGCGGCTCTTGCAAGAAGCCGTATTCATGAACGCCGGATCGTAGGTCATCAGGCCAAAGTCGCTTTCTGAGGTCTTGATCTGACGGAGATCCATTGCCTTTATCGTGCCGTTCTCGATCGGAAGGTCATACTGCTTTCCGGTGCGATTGTCGGTAATGCTCAAGGTGTTGGCACCCATTGTCGTTTCTCCTAACCGACGGACTTTCCAGAATTGGAAGAGCAGAGTAACGCCGAGGCGCGCAAGTAATCAAACTCGGATAGCTCAACCGGCCCGCGATAGCGGGCGGCAGCATAAAGTCTCGCACCCCAGCCGAGATGCTCGGCCGGGGACCCCGCCCTGGGGTGGAGCGCAGTGGAAACCCAGGTTACCGATCAAAGAAAATTCAACCAGCCCGCGAAGCGTGCGACAGCAGTCAAGGCAGTTTGCTCCTGCGTCAATTGTCATCAACCATGCCTCTTTTGTTGCTGCTGCCGCCCCCTTTGCGCGCTAGGAACTCAAATGCGATTGCCCTGGGGCTCACGCCCCAGGCTTTATGCTTTCGCCACGCTTCGCGGGCTCTAGATCCGATTGTCGCCCGCTTCGCGACTGCGCTTTGTATCAACGCCCACTCGGGCATACACTAACCAACACCGTTTATGAAACCAGGATCCACGTTGGCTACGACCCTGCCGTCCGAGATCGTCGAGTGTCTGAAGCGCGCTCTCGCGGAAGACATCGGACCAGGAGATGTCACCACCAATAGTATTGTGCCTGCCAACGCCATTCTACGAGGCAGGATCCTGGCAAAAGATGCCGGCATCGTTGCCGGGCTTGATCTCGCACGAGGCGTGTTCCTCCTGCTTGAGGACCAGATTAGCTTCGTACCAGGCGTGGCCGAGGGAGCGCAAGTTACGAACGGCACGGTGTTGGCCAATATCTCAGGCTCCGCTCGGGCATTATTAACGGGCGAGCGAACGGCACTTAACTTTCTCGGGCGGATGTCAGGAATCGCCACGCTCACTCGCCAGTTTGTTGATAAGGTTTCCGGAACCTCAGCAAGAATTCTGGATACGCGCAAGACGGCGCCCGGCCTCAGGGCAATTGACAAACTTGCGGTGAGGCGGGGTGGTGGTGAAAACCATCGAATGGGATTGTTCGATATGGTATTAATCAAGGACAATCACATCGACTTTGCCGGATCTATCGCAGCGGCTATCGAGCGGGTGCGTGCTGCTACCGCCCCAAGCGGTCTGCCCGCTTGGGGACCCCGGACAGGAGCCGGTCTCGAGATCGAGGTCGAGGCGCGCACGCTAGAACATGTGAAAGAATCTTTGGGCTTGGGAGTTGAACGCATCCTGCTCGACAACATGACGCCGGACGTCGTGCGTGAAGCGGTTGCCTTGAACGGCGGACGTGCGAAATTGGAAGCCTCGGGAAATATCACTCTCGAGAACGTCCGCCAAATTGCCGAAACCGGCGTAGACTTTATTTCAGTGGGGTCATTGACGCATTCTGCCAAAGTGTTTGACGTGAGCTTGAAGTGGACTGGCTGATCCGCGCCCTGGCAACATAACGATGAGAGGCACGGGAAAACCATTGACCGTAAATAGTCAACTAAACAAACATGATAGCTACACTCGGTAAAGAAACTTCCGCTGAGCAGATTTACGATCAGCTAAAGGCGATGCTCGCCGATGTAGTCCCGGACTTTGAGCTGCGGATGAAGTCGGAGATTGCGGCAAAGATCAATCAGGTGAAGGCCGAAAAGAACGCGGTAATCCTGGGTCATAACTATATGGAGCCGGCGCTCTTCTACTCGATTCCCGATTTCGTTGGCGATTCCCTGGATTTGGCCCGGCGAGCGGCGCAGACCGACAAGGACATCATCGTCTTCTGTGGCGTCAAGTTCATGGCCGAAACCGCGAAACTTCTTAACCCCACCAAGACGGTTTTGATCCCGTCTGAGAAAGCCGGCTGCTCGCTGGCCGCCAGTATCACGGGGGAAGACGTACGCGAACTACGACGGCGTTTCCCAGGAGTCCCAGTAGTCACGTACGTCAACACCTACGCCGATGTAAAAGCTGAATCGGATATTTGTTGCACCTCCTCAAATGCCGTGGCGGTGGTCAAATCGCTAAACACGGACCGGGTGATTTTCCTGCCTGACGAGTACCTGGCAAAGAATGTGGCCCGCGAAACGGGCCTGAAAATCATCTTTCCGACGACTGATCCGCGTCAGGCTGTGGAGGGAGAGCTTGACTATCAGATGATCGGCTGGCCCGGCCGCTGTGAAGTCCATGACAAATTCAGCGTCGAGGACATTGTCAATGTCAGGAAACAGTTTCCAGACGTAGTGATTCTGGCCCACCCTGAGTGCAGCCCGGAAGTAGTGGCCGCTTCCGACTATTCGGGCAGCACGAACGCGATGATCCGGTATGTCGAACAAACCAAGGCTCCTCGTTATCTCTTGCTGACGGAGTGTTCCATGGGAGAAAACGTGGCGGCCGCGAATCCCGACAAAGAAATGCTTCGCTTATGCAGCGTGAGATGTCCACACATGAACCAGATCACTTTGGAAGACACGCTGGAGTCGCTGGAAAAGAGCCAATACCTAATTGAGATTCCGGAAGAAATCCGCGTTCGAGCCGCTCGGGCCGTGGAAAGAATGATCGCGATCGGGTGATTGGCGGGAACCTGATCCAAACCAAAACTCTGATTGTGAGATCGACTCCTTGCCAAGAAGTTCGCAAATTGCAGCCCAGGGTAACGCACGCTGGGTAAGTGATCCGGGGAACGCTTTTTAACTCTGAAAGAGTTAGCAAAGTTGAATCTAGTCTGGACACATTGCTCGGCAACACCTCCGGCGTTTTTCTCCTCGTTCTACGCGCCACCCCAGCCCCGGCCAGAGTGGTTGTTACAGAACCGCGAGCGGTAGCGACCGATCCAAGCACTCAAGTCGCTGTCGGATCAGTTTGCCAGGTTGAAGCTAACAGCTGGTCGCTGCCGCTCTCAGTTCTGTATTGAGTGGCGGCTTAACCGCAATCTAGGCAGCAGTGACAGGGCACGAGAGTGACAGGTCTCTTGAGCTAAGATCGCACTAGAGGACACTTTGGCAGAAACTGAAGTCTTGATCATTGGCTGCGGCATTGCCGGGGCTACCGCAGCTTTGCAATTGGCACGCAATCCCGGACGCCGAATCACCGTCGTTACGCGTGCCGCCGATCCTCACGAATCAAACACCAAATATGCGCAGGGCGGAATTATCGGTCGGGGTGTTGATGACGACCCCGAAATTCTTATGGAGGACATCCTGGCCGCCGGCGCCGGGGTAAGTTCGCCTTACGCAGCTCGCATACTGGCCGAGGAAGGACCGCCTATCCTCCACGAGGTGCTGGAGAAAGTTGCAGGCGTTAAGTTTGACAGCGACTCAAGCGGGCAGCCGCTCTGGGGTAATGAAGCTGCTCACTCACGGCGCCGCATTCTGCACGTAGGCGATGGCACCGGGGCGGCCATTATGAACGGTTTAATCAGTGCGCTGCGCCGTTGCTCAAACATCACAATCGAATCGAGCGTCACCGCCGTCGATCTGATCACGTTCCCCCATCACTCTCGCGATCCTCTCGACAATTACCGGCCTATCGCCTGCCACGGCGCTTACATGTTTAACCGGGACGAGCACACGGTCCATCGCTACCTCGCCGCGGCTACCGTGTTGGCGACCGGCGGCCTGGGCCGCATTTATCGCAACACTACCAACCCCCCGGGTGCGCGCGGTGACGGGTTAGCCATGGCCCACCGCGCCGGCGCCAGGATCGTAAATGCCGAATATGTTCAGTTTCATCCCACGGCGCTGGCCGCGCCCGGTGCCGAAGGTTTATTGATTAGTGAAGCTGTTCGAGGCGAAGGCGGAATTCTGTTGACCCCGGACGGGCGTCAGTTCATGGCTGAGTATTCGCCAGAGTGGAAGGATCTCGCCCCGCGCGACGTAGTGGCTCGGGCCATACATCACGAGATGGAGACGCACGACTATTCTTTTGTGCTACTCGATATTGCATCGCGAATGCCTGCCGATGCCATTCGCAATCGCTTTCCCAACATCTACGCTCAGTGTCTCAAGGCCGGCATAGACATCACTCAGGAACTGATACCCGTGGTGCCGGCCGCACATTACTTCTGCGGCGGTGTGCTGGTGAACGAATGGGGGCGCTCGAGCATCGATAACCTCTATGCAATCGGAGAAATCAGTTGCACTGGAGTGCACGGAGCCAATCGCCTGGCCTCAACCTCTCTGCTCGAAGGATTGGTGTGGGGAAATCGCGCGGCGAGGCATGTCGACGAAACTCTCAGTAGCTCACCCGGGCTGCCCGCTTGGGGATCCCGCCCGAACCAGGCGCCGGCTACGAAACGACCGGGGTTCACCGACGTGCCCCCGTGGGATGAGAGCGGACTGGTTGCCGAGCCCGATCCGGCGTTGATTCAGGGCGACATGCAGACGATCCAAAACATCATGTGGCACTACGTGGGCCTGGTTCGCAATGAGGAACGTCTCTCGCGAGCAATTAGAGAGCTGCGCCACCTCTGGAATGAAATCGAGACGTTTTATCGAACCACCAAGCTGGCCGATGGATTGATAGGGTTAAGAAACGCGATCGAGGTTGCACTGCTGATCGCGCAAGCCGCTCAACACAACCGCCAGAGCCGTGGTTGCCATTACCGGCATGACTCGGTTTCAGTTGAAGGCGACAGATTGATCTAGGCTAACTGTACCCAAAGACGCCGCGCAATCTCGAGATCGCTCCCCTCATCACCCGGACCATGCGTGGCGCGATGTAGATCGAAAGCGCCAGAAATGTAATCAGGAATATGATGGTGACTAAGGGCAGGAAGACTGAGAGCAGAATAGTGCTAAAGGCGACAACATCCTCGGCGAGGCTGACCACAATGTTTGATACCGGCTCTGGGCTCATGTTGATCGCCGCGCGGGCCGTTGCTTTTGTTCCATGGGCGCTCAGGGCCAAGCCACCTCCCAGTAGCAATGCCACAACCTGGACGCTGCCGTCGAAGTCGCCGAAGGCCGTCGCCGCCAGCACCGCGCCGGCCGGGATTCTGATGAAAGTGTGTATCGCATCCCAGATGCTGTCGAGGTAAGGAATCTTGTCTGCGAAAAACTCGATGATGTAGAGAGCAGAGGCAATGCCGATGATCCACCAGCTGGTGAGGACGTCGAGTTCCCCCGGCAAGTGCAGATCGGCGAAGCGACCCAGTAAGCCGAGCGTGGCTACCGCTGCATACAAATTGATTCCCGAGACCCAACCCGCTCCCATCGCGATCGCTAAGGTGCCAATCAAGTTCATTCCTCTTCCCTCCAGCGACAATACGATTTCGGTCCGCCTTATGTTCATCGCAGCGCGTGCCCCCCCTTCAACGTCGGGGTCCTTCAGGAACGACTGCTAGAGTCCTAACTCACATTCTTCAAATCAAGAACGATCCACGAAAAACACTAAACACTTTTGGTGTTCGTTCGCGTGGTTTCGTGGATCGTTTCTTTTCACCAAGCTGGTAGAGGCCTGGGAACTAGGCTAGAATGCGCCGCACTACTTCAGGCAGTTTCTGTTCGCGATCTACCATTCCCTTCCATAGGAGAGCGCCGGATGAACACAAAAAAACTAGTGTTGACCATTATCGTGGTCTTCGTTGTCGCAAACCTGACGGGGTTTTTCATTCACGCAGTGTTGCTGAGGCCAGAGTATATGGCAGTCAAGGAACACTATCGGCCCGAGGGTAGGAGATGATGCTCTGGATTTGCCTGGCATATCTCGCATTTGCCGTCGGCTCGGTGATCGTGTATGCCAAAGGCGTAGAAAACAAACCCTGGCTGGGCCAGGGTATCAGGTTCGGTATTTTGATTTGGCTGATTCTTGCGGTCCCGTCGTTTTTTATCGCTTATGCAGTGCAGCCGGTTCCTACGATCCTTATGGTCAAGCAGGTTTTGTTTGAAGGTGTCGACAAAGTCCTGCTCGGGATCATCACTGCCGCGCTCTATCGCCCGTAAACTGTCAGCACCGCGAGCGGTAGCAACCGGTTGTATCTTGTCAGAACCGCGAGCGGTAGCGACCGGGTTGTGTCTTGTCAGAACCGCGAGCGGTAGCAACCGGGTTGTGTCTTGTCAGAACCGCGAGCGGTAGCAACCGGGTGTATTCTCTCGGTTGAGACCGGGTCGCTACTGCTCGCCGTACTGACTCGGTTGCTGCCGTGGTTGGGCTACCTCACCCCCAGAAGTTCGACGTCAAAGAGCAGAATAGAGTTGGGCGGAATGTTTGGCGGCGAACCTCTTTCGCCGTAGCCAAGCGCCGGCGGAATGATCAGCTTGCGTTTGCCGCCGACCTTCATCGATGCCAAACCTTCATCCCAGCCTTTAATGACGGCCCCTTCTCCGATACGAAACTCAAATGGTTGGTCACGATCGACCGAGCTATCAAACTTCTTTCCGTTGTCCAGCGTGCCGGTGTAGTGCACCGTTACCGTCTGTCCCTTTTTCGGAGTCGCTCCTGCGCCTTCGACCATGTCGATATACTTTAGTCCCGAGGCGGTCGCAACCTCGGCACCTGTCGCAGGACCACGATTCATCAGCACATAAGCGACTGCCGAGAAGGCGAGAACAACGACTACCACAATCGCGATCACTCTCACCTTCTGATTGCTCTTTCCGGGAGAACTCGGGTTTGAGGCCGGGTACCTGCCCTTCGGTCGTTTCTTGGCCTTACCAGACTTTCGATGTCGGCTTTGCGGCAAAGTCTATATCTCCCTGCGGTGTGAATTGGTGCTCAGTGTTATATCCTGTTTTGTGAGTAGGTTCAATCGACGGGCACTCGCGCCGGGAGAGTCCCCGCCGGCATTGTTGCTCCCGTCCTATTGTATAAAGATTCCCTTCGGTGCGCGGTACTTCTTGTCCCAATCCACATAGGGTACATCGGTTGCCCCAATCACAAATCGTACGACCCTCCACTTAGCGTTGACCTTGCGGAGCAACGCGACGATCGCATCGTCAAACGCTCCTGAATCCACTGCGTCCTGATACACGGTGTTTGTGTAATCAATTGCACTTCCGTCATAATTTTGGGGCCGTACACTTAAGAACGCCCAATTGTTCTGCACTTTCAAATGGTCGATCTTGAAAATCACGTGCTGCTTGAGTTGCTTTATAATTGGGACACGCAAGGCATCAACAATTGCTTTGCGTTCAATTGAGCCCTTCTCGGGAACGGTGGGAACGGCCGCGTTTCCTATATTGAGGGATCCGCCGCCCTGCGCAACAACTGACGAGGAGCACAGCATCAACGCCAGCACAAGCTTCGAGCATGTCATCAGGTTAAGTCTCCGGTTTCGTGGGAGGGGCAGACTACCATTAGGATCACTCGGTAGACAAGAACGGTGCCGGCTCGAGTCCTGTTCCCTTCGCTGCGCCTGCACTGCTATTCATGATCGGTAGGAGTAGCGCGACTGTTGAGGACCGCAGAATCCCAGGTAAAGCTAGTTGAATTTTCCTAAGCCCGCGAAATAGCTGTTATTTGGATTTCAGCCCGCGAAGCGTGGCGACAGCATTAAGCCTGGGGTGGAGCGCGCAGCGGAACCCCAGGTTAAAGCCGCAAGCATTTTCTGGAGCCCGCGAAGCGGGCGGCAGATGTGAACGAAGATGACCGCACAAGAACACGATCAGACCGTTATCCATCCGCTGCCGCACGCTTCGCGGGCTCTAAATCCAAGAACGACCTTTGCAGCTTTTGTACTTGCACGTTATCTTTCCGCTGTAACCTGACACGCAACAGACCCATGCCCATCGCTGCCGTCATCCCAATTCCACATGCGCCGGTTGAGATTCGCGAAGTTCCCTCTCCATCTCTCGAAGCCAATTCGGCTCTTCTCGACGTTGAACTCTCCGAAGTCTGCGGTACAGACGTGTATTTACAACAAGGAAGGCTGCAGGGAGTTCCGTATCCGCTCATTCCCGGCCATGTCTCAATCGGCCGCCTGAGCAAGATTAGGGGAGAGCTGCGGGATGTGGAAGGTCGCTTTTTTAATGAGGGCGATCGCGTGACCTTTCTCGACGTACATCGCACCTGTAACGCGTGCTGGTACTGTCTTGTCGCCAAAGCCACGACGCGCTGCCCCCACCGGAAAGTCTATGGAATTACCTATGGACTTGATGACGGGCTTTGCGGTGGTTGGGCAGAGCAAATCTATATCAAACCGGGCACGCACTGCATTCGTGTCGACGCAGACCCGGAAACTTTTATGGCGGGAGGATGCGCATTACCCACGGCGCTGCATGCCGTTGAGCGGGCAGAAATGAAACTGGGGGACACGGTACTCGTGCTCGGCTCGGGCCCAGTCGGACTGAGCGCTATCGTTCTCGCGCTGATGGGTGGCGCCTTGCGTGTTCTGTGCATCGGTGCGCCCGAGCATCGTCTAAAGGCAGCATTGGAAGTGGGAGCCGCTGTTGTGCTCAACCTCGAGAATCATGACGACGAGCAAAGACTCGCGTGGGTCCGAGATCAAACCAAC
This sequence comes from Pyrinomonadaceae bacterium, assembly GCA_013811945.1. Taxonomy (GTDB): domain Bacteria; phylum Acidobacteriota; class Blastocatellia; order Pyrinomonadales; family Pyrinomonadaceae; genus PSRF01. Next base: position 17,002 of record JACCUI010000027.1, read on the forward strand.
GGGCGGGGCGCTGACGTCACGATTGAAGCGACGGGGGCACCGGTAGCCGTGGTGCAGGCGATGCGCTTTACCCGCGAAGCAGGTCGTGTAGTGGTTGTCGGGCAGTACACCGATCATGGGGGAGTGCCATCCGAAGCCGCCTTTAACCCACACCTGGATCTCAACAAAAAGCACCTCGACGTGCGTGGCTGTTGGGGTTCGGATTTCTCGCATTTCTACCGGGGCGTTCAAATCATCTCTGACGCCGCGCGCGCGGCACCGTGGGCGCAGATGAAGTTCACTCGCTACGCTCTCGGACATGCCAACGATGCACTTGCTGACGTGGCGGCAGGGCGAGTGCTAAAGGCGCTGATTGATCCTCAGGTGCATTGAATGAATTGGATAGACTGGCTCCAATGGCCCGCAATGGCGGTTACCGTTTTCGCGGCGTGGTTGATAGCTTCACAACGAAAGTTCAAACGCAATTGGGGCTTCTGGCTCTTTCTGGCGAGCAACGTCCTCTGGATCATTTGGGGTTTCCACGATAAAGCATATGCTCTAATCCTATTGCAGGTATGCCTCGCCGTCCTGAATGTCCGAGGCGCAATTAAGAATCGCAGTAAACCGCACTAAGAGTAAGGAGAATAACTTGCCTCAGAAACCGTTGGTGCTCGTGGCTGCCTTATTCATTCTGTTTGGCTGCCGCGCTCTCCCAGTCAAAGCGCAGCAAACCCGCTACCTCACGGAAGAATTTCGCATGCATAAATCCTTCCACTCGAAGTTTCTGTCGAAGGACCGTGACGTGATCGTTTGGCTTCCACCCGGCTATGATTCAACACCTAATAAGCGCTATCCGGTACTTTACATGCACGATGGGGGCACCGTGTTTGTCCAGTGGGGTCTTGACGAGACTGCAAGAGCTCTGATCAGCAACGGCCAGATAGAACCGCTGATCATTGTCTTCGTCTCCCACGGGGGTACCCTGGAAGACCGCTTCGATGAATATACTCCGACGCGTCCTCCTGACTCTCGCCACGGCGGCAAGGCCGACAGGTATGGCGAGTTACTTGTAGAAGAATTGAAACCTTTTATTGATTCGGAATACCGGACACTTGCAGACAGTTCAAACACCGGCATTGGCGGCGTATCGCTCGGAGCATTAGCTTCGCTTCATTTCGGGCTCAAGCATCCGACGGTGTTCGGTAGACTAGCAGTAATGTCTCCATCAGTGTGGTGGGATAACCGGGCAGTTTTGCGTAAGGTAAAGGCCCTCAAGGCAAAACTCTCCACACGCATCTGGCTTGATATCGGAACCGGTGAAGGGCCACAGATGAGGAATGACGTTAAAGAGCTGCGCGACTCACTCACCAAGAAAGGTTGGGTATTAAAGTCTGACTTGATTTACTTTGAGGCTGAGGGCGGAAAGCACAACGAAGAGTCTTTCGCCAAGAGAGCAGCGCCGATGCTTAAGTTTCTTTTTGCGCGGAGGGTTGGAAATGAGTAGTACAGCTTGGGAGAAATCATCCATCCGCGAGCAAGTTTCTGACGAGGAATGGCAGACTCGGGTAGATTTGGCTGCGGCCTATCGTCTGGTGGCGTACTACGGCTGGGACGACCTTATCTTCACCCATATCTCCGCGCGCGTGCCGGGACCCGAGCACTATTTCCTCATCAATCCCTACGGCATGATGTTTGAGGAGATTAAGGCGTCGAGTCTGGTGAAAGTGGATCTCAGCGGCACAATCGTGAGCGAGACTCCCTATATCATCAACCCGGCCGGCTTTACGATCCACAGCGCCATCCATGCAGCCCGCGAGGACGCGCTCTGCGTGATGCACTTGCATACCGATTACGGGATCGCCGTCTCCGCGCAGAAGGATGGACTGCTGCCGATTTCACAACAGGCTCTCTTCCCTCTTACTTCACTCGCCTATCACGGTTACGAAGGCTTGGCCCTGAACGACGCAGAGAAACCTCGCCTCGTAGAACATCTCGGCACGAAAAACAATCTGATACTGAGAAACCACGGCCTGCTTACTATCGGTAAGAGTGCCGCTGAAGCATTTCTCTCAATGTATATTCTCGAGCGCGCTTGCCGGATTCAAATTCTCGCGCAGTCAGGCAGGGCGGAACTGATCCAGGTGCCGGACCCGATTCTCAAAGGCGTGGCGGCCCAACTGAGTGTAGTAACAGTAGGTCAAGGAGCAGCACTTACCTGGCCGGGATTGCTTCGAAAACTCGACCGCATCGATCCTTCGTATCGCGAGTAACAGGTTTCTAAAAGACCAGCTTAAGTTTTCGGCACATTATGCCTGAGGGTTCGAAGCTAATAGCCGTGGGCGAGCGTGCCCGACACTTGTCAGAACCGCGAGCGGTAGCGACCGGGTTGTATTCTCCAGTTGAGACCCGGTTGTATTCCTCCAGTTGAGACCGGCTCGTATTCTTCCAGTTGAGACCAGGTCGCTACCGCTCGCCGTTCTGACAGGTTCGCCCAAAGCGCTCGCCCACGGCTATTGACTTAAATCCCTTCGGGGCTCGAAAGCTGTTTCAACCTGAGCCCATTCAACTGGCTCACTACCAAGTTTTCTAGCGCTCATGTGAAACACCCGCAGCTTGCGCTTCGTAGTTAGAGCTTTACCGCCGTTCTGACAACGCAATCACGGACTGTTCACTTGGGTTTTTCCGAGGACCCTCAAGATGTATTGCCCGCAATGTGGCACCGAATCTTCCTCAGGCCTGCAGTTTTGCCGCTCTTGCGGGACGAACCTCAAGGTCATCGGCAAGGCAGTGGCACTCAGTGAGGCGATTGCCCGAAGCGATCGCGGCCCTCTGCCGAAGCTGAAAGAGATGATTAAGAACCTCAAGGTGGAGCAGGTCACAGAAGAAGTGTCACACGCGCTCGATCGCATGAACCAGGAGATCGTAAGCACGCCTCCCGCAATTAAAACTCATAAGCCTTCCTGGCCGTTCGTAAAAGAAAAGAAAACCTCAGCGGAACGACGCGAAAATCATATTGTCAAAGGCACGGTCTCGCTCTTTAGTGGAATTGCCTTAATGATTTTCCTTTACTACTTCTCGGTCGCCCTGGTTCTAAAAATTCCGCCTGAAGCCCTAACCAAGATTCCTTTTGAGCTGGAGCCGGTGGTTCGTATTCTTTGGCTGGCTGGGCTCATGCCAACTCTATCCGGTGTAGGCCACATAATCGCTGGCCTTCTGATTCGATCCAAGCCGGCTCGCGTCATTGACGAAACTTCACACCCTCAGCCGGGTTTCAACGGAAAGCCTTCATCCCCGCAAGTACTTGGCAGTGTTACTGAGCACACGACTCATCTACTTGATTCTAAGCGGTCGTCGTAGGGAGGCCATTGATCGCCACAAAGGAGTTGCGATGAAGAAAACCAATTCAGGATTCGCCGTCACGACTCACTTTCAAGACAAGGACGAAATTGTTCGCGAGATCTACGATCGTTTGCTGAGCAGAGTCGAGCAGTGTGGGCCCGTGATTGAAGAGCCAAAGAAGACTTCGATTCATCTGGTCAACCGCACCGCTTTTGCCGGAGTGGCCACTCGAAAGGCCGTATCAACTTAACCATCAAAGGCGACCACAAGCTCTCCAGCTCTCGGATTAGTAAGACCGAACAGGTGTCCGCGAACCGGTTCCATCATGAAGTTAAACTAAAATCGCCGGGGGAGGTCAATGCCGAGTTGATGGGATGGCTTAAGGCTGCTTATGCACTCAGCGGCTGAGATAGGCGCAGTGGCGTGCGTTAAGATTCGGGTTTAGATTAAAGGCCAACTCATCCCATTCCCGGGCCATTTAGTCACAAATTTCTTCGCTTCCGTTGTTTGATGTAATAATAGGCGTCCTGCAGCTATTTCCATACGCATCAACTCGCCGCGATGGTATGCTGCGCTATCCAACCCCTTCAACCTTAGGAGTTAAGACCATGACAATTCATTCTGCGTTTGTTCTCCCGAATGCCGGTAGAGTCCGACTTCGCGCCCACACGAAAAGAACGACCTTCGCTCGATTTGTCGCATTCCCGGGAGCGTTCCTTTTCCTACTGCTCTTCTCCTCCACCGTTTTCGCCCAGGCGCCGGCAATTCCGGGTGTTACAACCCTGCGGCTGAAATCAGACGTGCTCGGTGAAGAGAGAACAATCTTGGTGCGCACTCCGGCCGGCTACGAAGCAGGCAACCAACGCTATCCCGTGCTCTATATGACGGACGGCGACGGCCATATTGGCCACACCGGAGCGACGATCGAGTTTCTTTCGCGAAATGGACGGATGTCTGAGTTGATCGTGGTCGGAATCACTAACACAGATCGGACTCGTGATCTGAGTCCCACCCACGTTAAGACAACAAACCCCGACGGAAAGCTTCAGTTTCCGACCAGCGGCGGCGGCGACAAGTTTCTAAAGTTTATCGAGACGGAATTGATTCCCGAGATCGAAAAACGTTACCGAGTACAGCCGTACCGCGTCCTGGCCGGGCATTCGCTCGGCGGCCTGTTCGCGGTTCACGCCATGCTTTCACGCCCGGAGCTATTCAACTCCTACATCGCCGTGAGCCCGGCATTGCAATGGGACAATCAAGCAACAGTGAAGCGCGCGGAAGACTTTTTCAAGACGCGAAAAGAGCTGGACCGGACCCTTTATGTGTCTCTCGGCCACGAACCAGGACCTATTGAGGACGCCTTTCACCAGTTCAAACAGGTGCTTACTAAGAACCAGACAAAGGGCTTCGAATGGGAAGCGCAAGAAATGACAGACGAGGATCACGGGTCGGTGGTTTTGCAATCCCATTATTTTGGTTTGCGAAAGGTGTACAACGGTTGGCAGCTACCGCGAGATCCGGATACAGGAGCAGTGACGGCCGCCGATCTAAAAGGCGTTGAGGAGCACTACAAGAAGCTTTCAACGAAGTTTGGCTTTGAGATTCCAGTTCCGGAGCCCCTCATGAATCAGGTGGGTTATCAACTCCTCTTTGCCCAGAAGCCCGACGAAGCGATTGCGGCTTTTAAGACTAATGTTGAGCGCTACCCAGCGTCGGCTAACGTCTATGACAGCCTGGCAGAGGCTTATGAAAGAGGTGGTCGTCTTGATCTGGCGGCTCCACTCTACGAAAAAGCCAGCACGGTGGGCCAACAAATCAAAGATCCTAATCTGGCGGTCTACCAGGCGAATTTCGAAAGGGTAAGCACTAAGCTGAAACTGGCCGGAGCGGAAAAGAAACCGTAAGACCGGAAGAACAGGGGAATAGGGGAAAGGGTACGAGGGGAACAGGATGATTGAAAGAGACAACCTCCTGTTTTCCGCTTACCCTTTTTTCCTTTTACCCTCTTCCCCTTTTGCCCTTTTCCCATTTATCGGCTCCGTTCTGTCGGCGAGTAGTGGCAAGGGATTGATTGGTCCTGTGGGAGTGTAAACACCAAAGTGGAGATGTGGGGGTGTGCCCTGCGCATTGCCTGAACTTCCCACGTAACCAAGCACCGTTTGGGGAGTAACGTAATCGCCCTCAGCAATGTCGGGGAGCATAGGTGTCGAAGTGGGCGTAATAGTAAACCCGCCCACCGGCCGATTACGGAAACAGTCTGACCTCCCAGTCTATTTTGTCCAATGTTGTAGATATATCCTCGGGTAGCTGAATAGGTCGGTGTCCCGCGGAGCGCAAAAATGTCCTGGCCTTCATGCAGACGATCCGCACCACGAGGCGCGTGCCAGGTGTTTGCGATTTGTTTCTTCGACATTTGAAGAGGCATCACAATCTTGCTGGGTGGATCTTGCGTATAGAGCCGTGCCACTCTGACGTATAGCACGAATTTGTTTACGATCCTCTCGACCCCCACGACTGTGGCCGAGAAGCTTAACACCGCCAGTAGGCTCACCAGAACGAGTATGCTCGACCTTTTCATTCTCAATCTCTGATGCCGCCGATAATACTCACGTTGCGCGTCCATGATTGATGCTCCTCAGCCTGATCGGATAACGAAGTCCGGTCCTCTTCGGTTCCTTGGATTGCGGGTATCCCAAACGGGCCACCTCAAGAGGCAGTGGGGAAGTTAGAGTTCAAACTTTAGTTTGTGGTCACGAAAGGCAACCTAAAGGTTGAACTCTAAACTACCGGAATCAAACTGACCCACAACACTCACGAATGTGTTTTCAAGCACATGTCGGAGGATGGTTTTCATCCCCCGAATCTTAAATGGTGAGTCGTGAATTGTAGATCAGAAGGTTGGTCGATGGTCAGTGGTAATGAGCAGCTTCGGGTCAGTTAGGACAATTCAACCAGCGCCGGAGGCGCGGCAGAAGGTAGCCAGGGGCAAGCGCTTGCGCGCCGCCCCTGGGTTGCGTCTTACATTCCGACCGCGCCCTGACGGGGCGCACAGAATCGTCACCCCTATGGCATCGTGGATTCGAACGCGGTCAACTTCAAGATCCTGGCAACCAACTCGGTACGCCCTTTCAGGGCGGGTCGTGTTATTGGCGTGACCCAGGGGCGGCGCGCAAAGCGCTTGCCCCCGGCTACCTTCTGCCGACGCCTCCGGCGCTAGTGAATGACATCTCGTATCACCATCACTTTTCCTCATTATCACTTCATCACTTATCACTTATCCCGGTTCACACTTCGCGGCCCACCGGGGTAGAATCACACAGTCTCATTAGCGACCATCAACGGATTAGCCAGCTCTGGAGTCCAATGGTGGCGAAGAAGAGAAGAATTGCCTCAGATGGTTTCTGACAACGACAACCTTATCGTTTCCGCCGAAAGTCCACATAGCAAAGAGTGCCTCGATCTGCTGACACTATTGCGCACTGAATTAAGCGAAAAGTATCCCGATGAGTTAAGAGGCATGCCTCTTATTCCCGAAGAGTTGGGTATTGCTGGTGCTGCCTTTCTGGTAGCCAGACTCGACGGCCAGCCTCTGGGTTGCGGCGCCATTCGACCGCTCACACCCGGAGTGGCGGAGGTTAAACGGATGTTCGTCGTTCATGAGGCGCGAGGTCAGGGAGTAGGACGGGCGATACTCGAGAATCTCGAGATCTTCGCAAAGAATTTTGGCTACAGATCAGTCCGACTCGAAACTGGTCTCAAGCAACCCGAGGCAATTAGCCTTTACCAATCTGCCGGCTATCATCGCGCATCCTGCTACGGCCAGTACCGGGAGAATCCCTTGAGCGTTTGTTTTGAGAAACAACTCGAAACTGCCTGAAGATCTAAGATCCGAGATCTGAGATCGCGAGAAGCTAACGTTTTTTACTCGAGCGTAAGGCCTCCAATTGGATCCAATGCAGCAGCCTTGCGCGCCGGGTAATAGCCAAAAAACACTCCCACCGCCACCGAGAAGATTACTGAACCAACAATCGCCAGGGTGGAAATGAGCGTGGGCCAGCCCAGCAGATTCAGAGCCCTCCTGATGGCGGAATACCGCCCCTCTACGCAGAGCCCTAGCTAGTGTAGTGCGTCTAACGGATCGCAACTTATGAATCAACCTGTTTGGGCTATTTTCGTCAATTGTTGCATTC